>JBGAKU010000004.1:0-53477 GCA_044224255.1 Geminicoccaceae bacterium | reverse complement strand
TCCGGGCCTTCATCGACGCGCACAACGCCGATCCCAAACCCTTCCGCTGGACCAAGTCCGCCGACGACATCCTCGCCGCCATCCAGCGCTTCTGCCAACGCACCCTCCAAATCGGAGGAATTACGGAATCAGGACACTAGCGGGCGGCTTCGATCGGCCGAGCCTCCCGCAGATACATCTTGATGGGAGCCAGCTCCTCCATTTGCGGCATGGCCGCGAGCGCCTCATCTGCCGAGCACCATGGGTAGGGCAAGCTGGTGATCCAGTTCATGATCGTGTCGAGCTCGGTGGCCGGGAGCATCTGCATCACGTCGATGGTGATGATGAGCCGTTCCACCAGGCAGCGGTCGTCGGCGGTGAAGTACCAGTCGTAGCGGCCGCTGCCGACCCTGATCGGGCCGTTGTCCTTGGCCGACATCCCGACCAGCCAATGGCAAGGGAAATGCCGACGGTGGGCGGCCGACGGGCGCTCGAGGCAAAAGGTGTGGACGTTCTCGAAATCGTTGGCGAAGCGGCGGCCTAGGATATCCTCGATCGCGGCCACCCCGGTCGCCGATTGGGGGAAGGAGATCGCGTCGGTCTTGACGACCATCTGCAGCTCGACGCCCTCCGCGAACGCGCGCCGCATCAGAAATGGGCGATTGCCATCCTTCGCCAGAAAGTATGTGGTCACCGCGTCGAACGGACTGGACATGACGCTCTTTCCGCTCCTCTCGGGTTCGTACCGTCGGCCGGGCGGGCGAATCCCGCATGTCTCGGTGACAGTTCTACGCCAAGGAAAGTGCAGCTCAAATTGACATCTGACCAAGCCACGCCGCCGGACCAGCGAGACGTCGGCGCGCCACGGATCGGCCTTCATGAGGTGACGGCGGTCGACGAGGCCGAGCTGGTGCGGCTCGCCCAAACGTTCCACCAGGAGGACGGTCACCCACTCACCGGTCGCGGCGAGGAAGCGTTGCGGTTGGTGGCGCAGGGTCATCCGCTGGCGCGCGCCTGGCTGATCCGCGAGGCAGGATGCACGATCGGCTACGCCATTCTCTGCCTCGGCTTCGGCATCGAGTATGGCGGCCCCGACGCGTTCGTCGACGACCTCTATCTCGTTCCCGAGGCGCGCGGCCGGGGCATTGGCGACATCGTGCTCAAGCGCCTGGAAGCCGAGGCGCGCGCCATGAAGCTCAGCGCCCTGTTCCTGGTCGTGGACCCCGAGAACTCACCCGCGCTGCGCCTCTATCGCCGCCGCGGTTTCGAGGGCACGCACTGGCTGCTCATGGCGAAGCGGCTCTGAGCGCGCACCGTCACAGCCACTCGTCCTTGATCCCGTAGCCGAGATAGGCCGTCCGCAGCGCCATCAGCCGCAGCCCGGGCGCCGGAAAATGCGGCGGCGGTGTCAGCACGAACTCGGGCAAGGGCGGGTCGGGCGTGCGCCCGGCGAGGCGCGCCGCCGCCGCCCGGCCGAACATGGTCCCGAAGCCGGTGCCACCGCCGTGATAGGCCCAGGCACCCAACACCGTCTTGCCCTCATCCAGCCAGCCGAGATGCGGCAGCAGATCGCGCGCGAGGCAGACCAACCCCCACCAAGCATAGTCGATCGGGACGCCGCGCCAGGCCGGGAAGACCTCGCCCAGGCGCCGCTCCATCCAGGCGCGGCGCGCGGCGAAAGCCGGGAGCGAGGCGTCGAGCCCGCCGCGCGAGCCGAACAGCAGCCGGCCGTCGGCCAGGAGCCCGTCCGCTCCGCTGCGGTCAGCGGCCGCGTGACGATGATGCTCGACAGTGCCGGCAGCAGCCGCCCGGCGAGCATCGGGTCGAGCCCCTCCGGCGTGTAGCCGTTGGTGGCGAACAGCACCCGCCCGGCGGTGACCACGCCGCCCGGCGTCACTAGGCGGTGCTTGCCGTCCGCATGCTGCCAGGCGGTCACCGGCGTCTCGGGGTGCAGCCTGGCGCCGCGCGCCGAGGTGGCCGCCGCCAGCCCGCGCACGTAGCGCATCGGGTTGAAGCCGAAATAGTGCGGCACGACGAGGCAGCCATGCGCCTCGGGCGAGCGCAGCAGGCGCTCCTCCATCTCGGCCTTGCGCCACAGCTCCCAACGCTCGCCGAACAGCCGCTGCACCGTCCCCTTATAGTTCTCGAGCTCGTGCCAACGGCCCGGCCGGTGCGCGACGTAATGCTCGCCCTCGCCGGCGATCTCGAGATCGAACCTCTCGTCGGCGGCGAGGCTGCGCACGAGCCGCCCGCCCGAGAGCTGCGCGTCGAAGAAGCGGCGTGCCTCCTGGATGCCCCAGCGGCTGGCCATGGTCGCGTAGCCGAGCTTGGTGCCGCCCGGGCCGCAGAAGCCGCCATTGCGGCCCGATGCACCCCAGCCGATGCGGCCGGCCTCGAGCACCACCGCCTGGATGCCATGCTCGCGGGCCAGATGATAGGCGGCCGACAGCCCGGTATAGCCGCCGCCGACGATCGCGACCTCGGCCGCGACGTCCCCGGCCAGGGGTGCGAGGCCGGCCGGATCGGGCCCGCCATGCGCCTCCCAGTAGCCGCCGACGGGACGGCTGCGGTCATACTGGCTGTCGTGGTAGAGACCGCCTTCGATCGTCATGCGTTACACCTCCGCCGGGCAGCAGACCCTATCGGCCCGAAGCAACCCCCACCAGAGCCTCGCCATGGCCGTGCCCACGCTCCCACCCGCCTTTCAGCTCGTCGGCCTCGACCGCGATGTCCCGGCCTTCGAGCGCGCGGTGCGTGCGGCGCCGCGCGGCATCGAGGACGGCACGGTCTACTGGAGCGAGCGCACCGACCGGCTCGATATGGCCCTGGTGCTCGAGCCGGAGGCGCCGCCCGCCACCGCGCTGGAGGCCGTCCTCGTGCTTGCAGTTGCGACCTGCGAGGCGCTGGCCGCGTCCCTTCCGCCCGCCCTGCCCGTCGCCTGCGCCTGGCCCGGGGACCTCCTGCTCGACGGGGCGCGCACGGGCGGCGTGCGTGCGGCGCTCGCCCCGACCGCCGATCCGCAAGAACTGCCACCGTGGCTCGTGCTCGGCCTCTGCCTGGAGCTCGCTCCGCGTGGCGGGGTGCCGGACGCGCTGCCCGACCTGACCTCGCTCGCCGACCAGGGCGCCGGCGAGGTCGCCGCGACGGACCTGCTCGACGCGGTGGGCCGCCGATTCCTGCACTGGGCTGGGCGCTGGCGCGAGGACGGGCCGGCCGACCTGTTCGCGGCCTGGAACCGGCGCTGCTACCGTCGCGGCGAAGAGGATATGCTGACCCTGAACGGCGAGCGGGTCGCCGGCAGGATCGGCGGACTCGACACAGACGGCCGCTTCGTGATCGGTCAGCGGCGGCTGCCGCTGACCGATGCCGTCGAGCTGCTGGCGTGAGCCGGCTTGGAGGAAGAGATGAACGAGGACGTGCTCAACATGAGCCTGCGCAAGTTCCTCAAGAAGGTCGGCGTCACCGGCCAGCGCGAGATCGAGCAGGCGGTCCGCAACGCGCTCGATGTGGGTCGGCTGAGGGGCAAGGAGAAGCTGCCGGCCGAGATGCGGCTCACCATCCCGGCCGTCGGGCTCGATGTCGTCATCGACGGCGAGATCGAGCTCGCCTAGCTAGTCGGGGCAGCCGCCTGGGCCGGCACAGTCCGCGGCCAGCGTGGCCGTCAGCGGCATCCCATCGAAATTGCCGTCGACCCGAAGCGGCACGTAGCGACCGTCGGCGCTGACCATCATCTGCAGCTCGCGGGTCTGCGCGCGCTTCTCGGGCTCGAGCACGCCACTGTCCTCGTTCAACGACTGCAGCAGCTCGTAGCGTATCCCCACCTGATGTGCGGGCATCGTGCCGTGCTCGGCCGCGTACTGCGTCAGGCCCAGATAGCGCAGCGTGGTCTCGTAGCGCTTCCGGCCGTCGAACACCGACATGCCCAGCTCCGATCCGACCGTCGCCTGATCCAGCCAGGAGCGCGCGCGCAGGAATGCCGCGATCGGGTCGAGGGTATCCTCGGCCAGCCCCGTCGGGACGGCGCCGATGCGCACCGACCCGCGCTTCTTCAGCGTGAACGCGTCGATCGCCCCGTTGGCGCCGTAGGCCATGTCGACCTCGCGGGTACGATCCTCCTTTTTGTAGACGCCGACGAACCGCTTCGGGCGCAAGGCGTCGCGCATCCCCGAAGCCAGGGTCTCCATGCGCGTGTCCGTCTCCTCGACCAGGCCCAGCAGCGCCGCCGTCTCGAACCGGAAGCGCGCGGCGAGCCCTTCCGTGGCCCGCTCGACCTGCAGGGTGGCGCGACCCACGTCGACGCCCATGGTCTCGACGCTGTAGCGGGCATCGAGTGTGGGGCCCGCAGCGAGCGATGCGGTGCTCCCTGCCACGAGACAGACGGCGAGAAGCGGCACTAAGCTGCGCAACATCGACACCTCAGACACAGGCGTTCCAGGAGATTGGAGGCTCGCGAATCCGACATGCCGTCGCCAGCAAACCCCAGGTCCAGCCGCCGGCCGCTGCGCCCCACTGCCATGCTGGCCCTGATCGCCCTGTTTGTCACCTCCTGCGGCAACGGACCGACACGGCCCCACCCGCAGCGCTCGGAAGCGGGCGTCAGCCGACCGGGCACCGTGCTCGTGCCGGCGGAACGGCGGCGCGCGGCGCTCGCCAGCGTGCCGTCGGCGCTCGTGGCGATCTGGTGTCCCGCCTATGACGGCCGCCCGGTGGCGATGGTGCCGCGCCTTGTCTCCCTGCCCGATGGGCCGGACATCTCGGCCCAGCCCTTCGCGCTGGCGGTGATGGAGGACGCCGGGGCAACGCTGGCTGGCAACCGGGACGCGGCGACGCGGCTGGCGCGCCTGCTCGACCGCTGGGCCCGCCGGGACGCCCTGCACCCGTCCGGCCCGCCCGACGTCAATCGCAACTATGCCCTCGACCGCGCTCTGCTGCCGACCCTGGCCGCCGTCGCGCTGCTGGGTGACGACGCCGCCTTCGGCCAGCCGGAGCGGGAGCGTGTGCTGGCGTGGCTCAAAGGCCTGATCGACGCGCGGCCGAGACCGGCATCGGCCACCGTGAGCCGGCGCAACAATCACCACTATCTGCGGGGGAGCGTGGATGCCGCATGGGGTGCCCTCACCGGCGACGCCGAGATGTTTGCCGAGGGCCTTCAGGCGTATCGGGACGGGATCGACGACCTCCAGCCGGACGGCAGCCTGCCTCTGGAGACCAAGCGCGGCGAGAAGGCGCTCTGGTACCAGCGCCATGCCCTCGCCTCGCTGGTGGTGATCGCGGAGATCGCCGCCAACCAGGGCGTCGACCTGTACGGCTACCAGGCCCATGGCCGCGATCTGCACAGCGCCGTGCGCTTTCTCGTCGATGCGATCGACCAGCCCGGGCTGGTGGAGCCCTATGCCGGCACCACGGACCAGGATCTGACCTTCCTCGAGCGGCGCGGCCACGAGCGCAACTACATGGCCTGGGCCGAGATCTATGCGGCGCGCTTCCCCGACCGGCCGGAAGGCGCACGCCTGCTGCAGCTCGTGCGGCAGGCCGATCCCGACTTCCGCCCGATGATCGACGACTATAGCGGCGGCAACACGACCTGCCTGTTCGCACCGCCGTGACGATCGCGTTCGAGGCGGTCGTCGACGCGCGTGGGCACCTCGTCGGAGGCTCGTCGGTAGCCATCGTGCCGTGGTGGAGCTTCACCAAGACCCTGATCGCCGCCTGCGCGCTGCGACTGGGCGAGCGGGGACAGCTCGATCTGGATTCGTGCCTCCAGGCCGCGCTGGCCCTGGATCGGCTGCTGAGTGGTGAGCTGCTGGCACCTGCTTTGCTCGCTGCGATGCTGCGGCCCCATCCGCTCGACGGCCCGCTGCCGGAACGGCCGTGGCAGACCACCGGCTATGGGCTCGGCCTGATGCTGGGGACGATGCGCCGTCCGGGAATGCCTCATCCGGTCGAGGTTGCCGGGCACTCGGCAGGCGGCCCGGGAAGCTGCGGCGCGGTCTACCGCGTCAGAGATGCCGGCACGGCCGCAGTCTTCGTCTCGGCCACATCGGAGGGCACGGCCGAGGATCGGGCGCTGGCGTTGCTCATCGCAAGCTGAGCGGCGCCAAAACACGAGCGGCCCCTTGCGGGGCCGCTGCTCGACGTCGGTCCGACCCGCTCAGCGCGAGTAGTACTCGATCACCAGGTTCGGCTCCATCATCACCGGATAGGGCACGTCCTGGAGCTTGGGGACGCGGACGAACTCGGCCTTCAGCCCCTTGGAGTCGAAGGTGATGTACTCCGGCACGTCCCGCTCGGGATGCTGGACGCTCTCGAGCATGTGCGGATGGTTCCTCGAGCGCTCGGCGATCTCGATCACGTCGCCCTCGCGGACGAGGTAGCTCGGGATGTTCACCCGCTTGCCGTTCACGAGCACGTGGCCGTGATTGACGAGCTGGCGTGCTGCGAACGGGGTCGGTGCCAGGCAGACGCGATAGACGACGGTGTCGAGCCGGCGCTCGAGCAGGCCGATCAGGTTCTCCGCCGTGTCGCCGCGCTGCCGCGACGCCGTCTCGTAGGCCCGGCGGAACTGCCGCTCGGTCATGTTGGCGTAGTAGTGCTTCAGCTTCTGCTTCGCCGCGAGCTGCTGGGCGTAGTCCGACAGCTTGCGCCGCTTCTGGCCGTGCTCGCCCGGCGGATAGTCCCGGCGTGCCAGCGGGCTCTTCGGCCGGCCCCAGAGATTGACGCCGAGACGGCGGCAGATCTTGTTCTTCGCGGAGATGCGCTTGGTCATCGAGCCTCGACGGCAAACGGGACGAAAAAAACGGCCCGGGGCTCGCGCCCGGCCGCGTGGTGGGTCTGCTTATAGCGCGGTTGCCGCAATTGTAAAGCGCGGCGTTGATCCGGCGGCTATCGGTGCCGCGGCAGTTCGGGCAGCATGGTGCCATTCGAACCGGGAGGCATGCTTGGGCGAGGAGGCAACCGGACTGCTCGGCCTCGACTGGGGCACCACGAGCCTGCGTACCTATCGCATCGGCCACGACGGCACGATACTCGAGCGACGGGCGCACGAGGCCGGCATCCTGCGCATTGACGACGGCGACTTCGCCGGCGCGCTGCAGGAATCGATCGGCGACTGGCTGCTGGAAGCGCCCCACGCTCCCGTGATCGCGTCGGGGATGATCGGAAGCCGGCAGGGCTGGCTCGAGGTCCCCTACCTGCCCTGCCCGGCCGGGCTTGCGGAGATCGCGCGCGGGCTCGGCACCGTCGACGGTCCGTCGGGCCGCATCGTGCATATCGTCCCGGGCCTGCTGCGCCCTGCGGGCGAGGCGGGGTTTCCGGACGTGATGCGTGGCGAGGAGACGCAGATCCTCGGCGAGCGGCACGAGCCGTCCGGCCGCTATGTGCTGCCGGGCACGCACAGCAAATGGGCGACCTGCTCGGGGGGAAAGATCGTCGACTTCGCCACCTACATGACGGGCGAGGTGTTCGACGTCCTACGCCAGCACAGCATCCTCGGCCGGCTGATGTCCGGGCAGGCGCCGGACGACGCGGCATTCGCGCGCGGACTGGAGCGCGCCCGCGGCTCGGCGGGCACCCCGCCGGGGCGGCTGCTGCACGATCTGTTCAGCGCGCGCACGCTCGGGCTGACCGACATGCTCCCACCCGCCGCCCTGGCGAGCTATCTGAGCGGCCTGCTGATCGGCAGCGAGATCCTGGCAGCACTCGGCGAAGTCGCAGCGGGACCGGTGATCGTGCTCGGCAGCGGGACGCTGACCGAACTCTATGCCCGGGCCATCGCCGCCCTGGACGTGGCGGTGGAGGCGGGACCGGCCGACGCCGCGGCCTATGGCCTGCACGCCATCGCCCGCGCCGCCAACCTGATCGAGACCGCCCCGCATGCATGACTCTACGCGCGGGCCATTGCCGCCCTGGACGTGGCGGTGAAGGCGGGACCGGCCGACGCGGCGGCCTACGGCCTGCACGCCATCGCCCGCGCCGCCAACCTGATCGAGGCCGCCCCGCATGCATGACGCCCTCGCCCGAGCCATGGCTGACTTGCCCCTGGTCGCGATCCTGCGCGGCCTCCGCCCGGAGGAGGCGGAGAGCGTCGGCGGCGCCCTGGTCGAGGCGGGCTTCCGCCTGCTCGAGGTGCCGCTGAACTCGCCCGAGCCCTTCGCCAGCATCCGACGGCTGGCGGACCGCTTCGGCCCGGGCGCCATGGTCGGCGCGGGGACGGTGCTCGATGCCGCGGACGTGGCGAGGCTCGCCGATGCCGGCGGCAGCCTGGTCGTCATGCCGCACTGCGATCCCGCGGTCATTGCCGCCGCCAAGGCCGCCGGTATGGCCTGTCTGCCCGGGGTCGCCACCCCGACCGAGGCGTTCGCCGCCCTGCGTGCGGGCGCGGACGCGCTCAAGCTGTTCCCGGCGGAGACGCTGGGTCCGGCCGCAGTCAGGGCGTGGCGCGCCGTCCTGCCGACGGGGACGATGCTCCTGCCGGTCGGCGGCATCACGCCGGAGAGCATCGCAGGCTGGCGGGCGGCCGGCGCTGCAGGCTTCGGCCTGGGCACCGCACTCTACCGGCCCGGGTCGACCGCCGCCGAGGTCGGCGCTGCGGCGGGCCGGTTTGCCGCCGCCTGGCGCGATGTCGCCCGCTAGTTGTGCGGATCTGGTCCTCCCACCCCAAGGCAGGGTGGACGACCTCCGTAGTTTCGACAACTAGCGCATCAGGCTCTCGTCGGTGGCGCTGAACGTGCACCGCTCGGTGACGATCGGCGCCACGCCGGGATGGCCGGCGCCCTCTGCCAACAGGCCGCCGACGCGCCCGTCCGCGGCGTAGCCCAGATGCGCCCCCAGCGGGTTTGCGACGTCGCCGAGCCCGAGCAGCGAACTCACCGAGACCACGTTGATGGTCACGTTGGTCACGCTCGGGCACAGGCGCGAATCGATGTTCCGGTCCGCGAATTGATCCGGGATCGGATAGCTCATCAGATCGTTCGGGTCCGAGAACGCGATTAGCTCGGTCTTAGCGAAGAAGCGGCCGGGCTTGGTCGGGTTGGGGCCACAGTAGGCGGCGACCTGGTTGGTGACCTGCTGCCCCTCGCGCCCGGCCTCGAGCAGTGGCAGCTGGTTGGAGAGCATGAAGATCTGCAGGTCGCGCTGCCTGAAGCTGTCGGCGATGCCCTTCATCTGGGGATCGGCGCCGATCGGGAGATTGGTCAACCGCTGCAGCGCGTCCAGCACCGCCCGGCTGCCCAGGCTGTGGCTGATGATCACGAAATCGTCGAGCGTGGTCCGACTGCCGATACCCGGCAGGCCGGGGCCGCAATATTGGCCTTCCGTCAGCTCCGGCAGCTCGCTCCAGCTGCGCGAGATCACCCAGCAGATCGACTGGGTCACGGCCACCAGGATCGGCTCGCGCTTCTGGCCCGCATAGGCCAGAGGATCGGGCGCCACGTCGTTGACGAAGGTGCGCATCCCTTGGTTCACGGCGGCGCGGCGCAGGACGTAGTCCTGCTCCTTGTCGAAGGCGAGCAGGTCCTTGTCCGGCTGCGTGATCGGCGACCAGGTCAGCTCGTAGAACAGCAGATCGCGCGTGTGGCTCGCATCGGTCAGCCGCGAGACGTTGATCTCACCGAGGTTCTGCTTCGGGAAGTGGGGACTCGCGATGACGATCCGTTTCGGCCGCGGTGCGCGAACGTCGAGGCCGAGCGACTTGGCGAGGTTGTCGCGCAGCGCCGTCCCGTGGCCGGGGGCGTGCGTGCCGATCCCGTGGACATAGAGGACCTTCACCTCCGGCCGCTCGCCGACCGGCTCGCCGAACGGCGGCAGCTTGTCCTGCTTGGCCAGGTAGGGCTCGATTCCCTCGAAGGGCTGCCCCTCGACCTCGCAGTTGCGGGTGTCCTTGGTGTTGCCGTCCGAGCCCTCGAGGACTGCCTGGGTCACCCCGCGCCCAAAGCTCTCGCAGCCGGCGAGCGCCAGGAGGGACGCAAGCCCGATCCAGATCGGAAACTGTCGGCGTCCGCGGCTCACATTCATTCCAACGGCTCCTAGAACCTCGTGGTGAGCCCGACGACGGGCCCCTTGTAGGTCACGTCCCACTCGAAGCCACCATCCTTGTAGTCCTGGTACAGCATCCGGTAGCCGGCGCGAATGAAGGACTGGTGCCCGAACAGCTCGAAGCCGTAGCCCAAGCCTGCGGTCCAGCTCCAGGTGATGTCCGAGCCGACATGGAAGCCGCCGATGTCGCCCTCGGCGAAGCCTTCCCAGCGATCGGTGAGCTGGAGCCTCCCGCCCAGGCCGACGATGGGGTCCACCCAGGTCTCGTCGTCGTCGAACTTGGGCAGGCCGTGCCGGCCGTTGATCTCGGTGCGCATGTAGGTGAGGCGCACCCCCGCCAGCGCTTCCAGCTGCGCCCCGCGCGGCCCGACGGCGTCCGGCTCGGCCTCCCAGTCGAGCAGCCGGTACAGGCCGCCGACGCCGACCATGCTGGTGTCGCTCCTGACCCGTGACTCGATTCGGCCGCTGCCCTCGTCGGATCGCGTCCGCGCGAAGAACGGATTGACGTAGAACCCGAAGCGCCCGCGCCGCGCCGCGACCATGCCCATCGCCCCGAAGGTGAGGTCCTCGAGCATGTCCGAGAACGGCATGTCGACCTCGGCCTTCTGGCCGCGCACACGGGCATGGCCATCGACCGAGGGCGCCCAGGCATAGGCCGTGACCGAGACCGCCCAGCGGTCCTCCGGCGTGGCCTTGGCGGCCTCTTGGGCCGAGGCCGAGGCGGCCTGGAGCACCAATCCACCGGCAATGACGGATGCGCTCAGTCCGAATAGCCTCGTCATCCGACCCGCTCGACCGGTGGCGGAGTCCAGGAACCATCCGTGACCGCGGCTTTTGGCCAGTAGGCGCGAACATAGAGCGAGAAGTCGCCACCTTTCGACGCGGGCAGCCAGTTCGCACGCTGCGCCGGATCCGCCGGTGCGTCCGCCTGCACAAAGATCGTGAGCGATTCGTCGGCGTTGTACTTAAGTGTCTTGTTCTTGGTGCCGACTGAGTAACGGTTGATCTCGTTCGGTTCGAAGAAATGGTTTTGATTGTAGAGGGTCAGCGACCAGAAGCCGTTCACCGGTGGCGTCTGATCCTTGGCGAACGTCACGGTATAGCGGCTGGCGCCGTTGAGCCGCGCTCCGGAGGCGTCGAGGTCCTGATAGTAATACTTCGTCTCATTCGGTGAGTTCACGAAGATGTTCGACTTCGCCACAGCCGTGCGCGTGAAATAGTCAGTGCCGAATGCGGCTTCGTTGGCGATCGTGCTCCAGTGATGTGGCAACTGCTGGCCATAGTTGCGGAACTGAAACAACGGCTTGACGAGCTGCTCGTCCGCCTCGACTGCCGCACTCACCATCGCCGCCTGCAGCTTCGGCTCGTTCGCTGCCGCTGCCAGGACGGCCAGCACCTGCGCGTAGCGCGCCTCCTCGCCCGGCAGGGGCGGCGCATCGGCCAACACCGCCGGAAGCTCGTCGAAGAATTTTTCTGGCACGACCCATCGGACCTCCTCCGCGCCGGTCGCCTGGCTCGGGGCCGAGGGCATGTTGTGCCAATCCTTGCGCTTCATCCTGCCGTCGAATTCGGCGAGCGGGTACATCATGACGGACTGAAGGACATCCTGGATCGCCCGTTTGTCGTCTGGCGTGTCGTCCTGGAAAATTCGCGGTGCCACGAAGCCGGTATTGGTCGGCGAGCGGAAGACCTTGGTGATCCCGCTCGGCACGTCGCCATGCCAGTTCGGGCCGACGAGCAGATAGAAGCCCGGCGTGGTGCCGTACATCTTGCCGAGCTGGACGAAGCTGTCGGTGCGCAGGTCGACGATCTGGTAGACCCAGAAGCGGCCGGCAAAATCCGGCACCTGGACGACCACCGGCGACAGGTCGAGACCGAGCGTGCCGAGGCCATAGACGACATCCTGATTCGGGCACGCCACGAGCCGCTCTGCGGGATCGACATAGTCGGTGAGCATGGCATTGCGGTTGACCGGCGCCGCGACGACTGGACCCGATTTCATCGGTTCGGGCACCTGGGCCGAGGCGATCCGTCGGTTGTAGACATTGACCATCGGCCACGCCCAGAAATAGGCGTCGCGGGCGACGTGCGCGGCGTATGCCTCGGTGATCTTGACGCTGGCATCCGGACCCGGTGGCATCGCTCGGGCCCACTCCGGCGATGGCGGCGATCGCTGGGGGCTCAGTTCCGCAGCATGGGCGTTTCCTCCCGTCCCATCGGCGGCAAGGGCAGAAGCGACGGCCAGCGTGGCGCCGCCGAGGAGCAGATGGCGTCGGTTCTGCGTGAGGTCCGTCGAACACTTTGTGTGCATCGTTGCCGTCCTCATTTGCCTCCTCGCGAGCATGCTCGTCATTTGAGCTTCTCGACGTCCAGCAGCTTCCAGACCTTGTCGAAGAACTCCTTCTTGGGCGCGTAGAGGCGAAACATCAGCTCGAAGCCACGGTCCGGGTCCGTCGGCACCCAGTTCGTCTCCTTTCCCGCCGGCGCCGCGGGGCCGAAATAGACGTCGATCGAGCCGTCGCTGTTCCTCTGCAGCTCGGGAATTTGCGAGGAGCGGCTCGGGCGCGGCATGTTGCGGATCAGGGCATGCGTCTGCCGATCGTAGGCGGTCACCGACCAGTACTGCTCGATCGGCACGTCGGGCGGCACGGTCAGGCGATAGCTCTCGCTGCCGTCGAAGGCGGTGCCGTCTTTGTCGCGAATGGAGATCAGGTAGAACTGACCGGCACCCAACCGTTTGATGGCGATGTAGGCGTAGGTGTAGGCGAGGCCGCGCGCGTCGATCGCGTAGCTGTCGTGCTTGGCATAGGTCGTTCCCTGGCCGTCGATCGCTTCGGGCAAGGCCGGCAGCGTCCAGTGGCTTCCTTCCCAGAAGGGCGGGAAGCCGGCGTCGTAGCGTTGCGCCAGCACCGCCTTGGCCTCGCCGATGGCGTCGGTCAGGATCGCCTGCATGGCAGCGTCCGGCGCGAAGGGCTTGCCCTTCTCGATGCCGATCGACCGAAGCTGGTCGATCATAGCCCGGTCGCGCTCGATCCAGGGCTCCCTCTGCACCACGCGGTCGAGCGAGCGGAAGAAGCTGAGGTCGTAGCGGATGGTCGAGTCGTACTCGACGTCCTTCGCGTCGGTGAACACCGTCTCATGTGGGGCGGCGGCTGCGGACAGGGGATAGATCTTGACCCGCTTGCCGTAGGCGACCGCCGCCGCGACGTCGGCGTCGCCGTGACTCCTCAGGTTCGAGCGCAGCAGCGCGTAGCCGCCATAGGTGTCGGACGGCAGGGGCGTGTAGCCGGCGGGGACCGTGGCCGTGTAGCCCGGCGGCAGGATCAGGAACTTGCCGCCCGCCCCCCGGTCGACGCCCAAAAGGCCCACGTCCTCGAGCGAGGTCTGCCAGACCGTGACGATGTTGCCGTTGAGCGAGCCTGCGGCGTCGCCCGGCGGCACGTCGATCACGACCGGGCCGACATCCTTCGTGTCGAAGAACGCCATGAAGTAGATAGCGTCGGGATTGGGCGTAAGTGTCTGGTTGCGCCAGTCGAGCGGGCGGCCCCAATAGACGATCTGGTTCACCTTGCCGGGGGTCTTGGTCAGCATCTCCTGCAGCATCAGGTCGTAGTTGACCGCCGGCATGCCCCAGATCACCGCCTCGACGGCGCGGCGCTGTACCATCCGCTCGGCCAGCTCGGCCGAGCCGGGCGGCGGGCTGATCTGGGCCAGCGCTGACGACGGGAGCGTCAGCGCCAGCCAACCGATCAGCGCGATGCAGCCTTGCAATCGCAGCATTCCGGCTCCTTGCCTGCATTTCCCATCGGCTGCTGACTTGCCGGGGCTTTACCCGCCCGCGGGCCTCTTCAGCTGCTCCATGATCTGGTCGACGCTGAAGCTCGACGGCGTCTGCCGGGGTGGGAATTCCCTGAACGTGGCGAGGAACTGCGCCACCAAAGCTTGCGCAGGCACGACCAGGAACGAACGACGGATCACCCAGTCGTTGTAGGTATTGGAGGTGATGTCCGCCCGCTCATAAGGATCCATGCGCAGATTGTACATCTTCGGCGCCCGCAGGCAGGTGAACGGATCGCGCCAGATCGCGAGCGTGCCTTCGGTGCGCTGCTCGCAGAAGGCCAGCTTCCAGCTCCCGTAGCGCACGCCGACGAGCTGGCCGTCGTCGTTGAAGTAGAAGAAGTCCTTGCGTGCCGATTCCGGCTGCTCGCCGGTCAGGAACGGGAGCTGGTTGAAGCCGTCGAGGTGCACCTTGTAGGTGTGGCCTCCAGCCTGCCAGCCCTGCAGCAGCCGCTCCTTGACGTCACCGTCGCCGGCGGCGGCGAGCAGTGTCGGGAACCAGTCGAGGCCGCTGAAGATGCCGTTGCTGACGGCCCCACTCGGGACGTGGCCGGGCCAGCGGATCATCGCCGGCACGCGGAAGGCACCCTCCCAGTTGGTGTTCTTCTCGCTACGGAACGGCGTGTAGCCGCCGTCCGGCCACGAGTTCATGTGCGGGCCATTGTCCGTGGTGTAGACCACGATGGTGTCGTCGGCGATGCCGAGATCGTCCAGCGTCTTGAGCAGCTGGCCGACATGGCCGTCATGCTCGATCATGCCGTCGAAATATTCGCTGATGCCGCTCTGGCCCTGCATCGACGGCCGGACATGGGTGTAGAGATGCATCCGGGTCGAGTTGAACCAGACGAAGAACGGCTTGCCCGCCCTGGTCTGGCGCTGGATGAAATCGACCGCCGCGTTGGCAGTCTCGTCGTCGATGGTCTCCATCCGCTTCTTGGTCAGCGGGCCGGTGTCCTCGATCTTCTGCCCGCCGACCTTGCCGAAACGCGGATCGACCGTCTGGTCGTCGGTGTCCGTGGCGGTGCTCTTGATCACCCCGCGCGGCCCGAAGCGTGCCTTGAACGCCGGGTCCTTCGGATAGTCGGGGTTCTCCGGCTCCTCCTCGGCATTGAGGTGGTAAAGGTTGCCGTAGAACTCGTCGAAGCCGTGCACCGTCGGCAGGAACTCGTTGCGGTCGCCGAGATGGTTCTTGCCGAACTGGCCCGTGGCATAGCCGAGCGGCTTGAGCGCCTCGGCGATGGTGATGTCCTCGGCGCGCAGCCCGATGTCCGCCGCCGGCAGCCCGACCTTGGACAGCCCCGTGCGCAGCGTCGCCTGGCCGGTGATGAACGAGGACCGCCCCGCCGTGCAGCTCTGCTCGGCATAGTAGTCGGTGAACATCGTGCCCTCACGGGCGATCCGGTCGATGTTCGGCGTCCGATAGCCCATCAGGCCGAAGGAATAGGCGCTGACATTGGTCTGGCCGATATCGTCGCCGAAGATCACCAGGATGTTGGGCTTGGCTGCGTCCTGCGCTGCAACGGGTGCGCCGAGCAGCACGAAGACCAGCGCCAGCGCGGCGACGAGAGCTTGCATCGCTTTCCTCCCGATCCGGTTGCCGCCTGTCCGGCAAGCCTATGATTGCCCAGGAGCATACCCAGCTTGGCGGCAACCGGCCAAGCCAATTGCCGCAACGGCGGCTTGCGTCCGCTGCGCTGGTCAGCGTTGGTCGTAGGCGATGAGCCCCAGCAGCGACCCGTCCGGGTCCTGGAAATAGCCGCTCCGCCCTTGTCGCGCGCCCGAACCGCTCGACCGGCCCCAGCTACCTGCGCGGGCAAGGCGGTCCATCGGTTTGACGGGCCCCCCCGATGACCGTCCTGCCGATCGCCGAAGGCCGGCGCGGGGCCGGCTTGCGGCCGTTCGTGACCGCGCCGGCCCGGCCTGCTAGGGTTCTCTGGTACCGGAGACCGCCATGGCCGCACCCGCCGGCCGCCGCATGACCGCCGACGAGTTCCTCGACTGGGCCATGGCCCAGCCCGACGGCTCACGCTACGAGCTGATCGCGGGCGAGGTCGTGGCGATGGTGCCGGAGCGCGCCAGGCACGCCCGCGCCAAGGTCGCGGTATTCGATGCCCTGCGCGCCGCCGTCGCCGCGGCTGGCCTCCCTTGCGAGACGTTCATCGACGGCATGGCTGTCCACATCGACGAGGCCACGGTCTACGAGCCCGACGTGCTGTTGCGCTGCGGCCCGCCCGTCGCGGGTGACTGCATCGAGATCGGCGACCCGGTGATCGTGGTCGAGGTCCTCTCGCCGTCGAGCCGACAGAAAGACACCGGCGGCAAGCTCGACGACTATTTCCGGCTGCCCTCGGTCCGCCACTACTTGATCGTCAAGACCACCAACCGCACGGTAATCCACCATCGCCGCGATGAAGGCGGCGATTTGCAGACCAAGATCCTGCGCGAGGGCACGATCGAGCTGCGGCCACCGGGGCTGGCGGTGGAGGTAATGTCGTTGTTCCCTTCCCAGCATTGACCGAGGCCTGGCGTTTAAGGTGCTTGACCCCATAGGCGCTTCGAGTACTGGCGCGGTTACCGATTCTACTACAGCCACTAGCCGAACAAGCCGCCCAATATTCACGTCGACGCTAGAAGCTGCGGCGCCAGGTTCTGGCTGCAGCCTGTCGCCCTGGCGCTTAAGGTCGGATTTAGCGCAAGGGACCCTGCCGAGTTGATGGCTCAGAATGTGGCGTCGGCAGGCAACCTTCTTGGAGGCGTCGCGTGGGTATATTGGCGCCTAGCACCGACCAGCAGGTCGGCGACGTCCGCATCGACGCTGACACACTCAGTGTCGCGCTCTTGAACGGCCGCACCATCTGTCCCGCTGGCGTGGCTTCTCCGGTTGCTCGATGCTACATTGGCACAGCGCGCGCTGGAAGCCAGCCCGCGCGGGTTACGGCATCAACTGGCCCGACCTCGATGAGGACCTGAGCGCGGAGGTCCGGGGGCACGAAACTGATCGAACAACGGTGCGGCGGTCCATATCAGGGCCTCTTACTGCAGCCGGTTAGTGCGCGTCCGTCGCTTGCACTACGGCCCACTCGCCTCTATTCCTCCTTCTGGAGGCATTGCTCATGCCTCACTCCCAGCTCGTGGAAATCGCTCTGTGACGAACTGCTTCATTATACAGCCTTTCGATGGCGGCAAATTCGACAAAAGATATCAGGACACCTTTGAGCCTGCTGTTCGGGCAGCTTCTCTCAATCCATATCGAGTCGATCATGATCCCGCGACAAGCATTCCAATTGAATCGATAGAACAAGGAATCAAAAGTTCTCCTATAGTATTCGCTGACATCACATTGGACAATCCCAACGTATGGTTCGAGCTCGGCTATGCAATCTCAAGTGGGCGCGAATTATGCTTGGTATGCTCAAGCGAACGTACAGGAACATTCCCTTTTGACATACAGCATCGCTCAGTAATAAAATATTCTACTGAGTCACAGAGTGATTTTGCAAAGCTGCAGACAAGTATTACCAGACGCCTAGTTGCGTTAGTAGAAAAGAGCAATAATCTACTGGAAATCTCGGCGCTCCCACTAAAGCCTATTATGGGCCTAACACAATACGAGATTATTGCGCTGTGCACCATAGTAGAAAACATGCAGCATGATTGAATATAAAATTGAAACCGACAGAGATGGCGATGAATACACTCTATACACGCCGTCCGATCGTGGAGTAAAGTGGCTTATTGACAACGAAGATCGACTACAGTTACGCAAAACTCAGAGCAAAATCGATCAAAAATCAGTTGCTGACGACGATGATGATATTCCGTTTTAAGAAATTTGCAGACTGGCATTTATCCGTACTGCTTCAGTCAATATTTGAATTCATGGCAGTGAGTTCCACTAACATCAAGTTAATCACACTTGCGGAGAAGTCACGGCAGCATAGGGAAGAAGTGGGTACAGTATACGCGATTAGCGACTTGCTCCGCCGGTCACACTACGCCGCGCGCGGCGTCACCTCGCGCTCCAGCCGGTCGCCCAGCGCATCCTCCGCCCGGTCGAGGTCATAGCGGGTCTGCAGGTTCAGCCAGAGCTGCGGCTCGACGCCGAAGTAGCGGCCGAGGCGCAGCGCCGTGTCGGCCGTGACCGCCCTGCGGCCATGGACGATCTCCAGCACCCGCTGCGGCGGCACGCCGATGGCCTTGGCCAGCGCATACTGGCTGAGGCCCATGGGCACCAGGAAATCTTCCCGCAGGACCTCGCCCGGATGGACGGGCGGCAATCGGTCGTCGGTCATCGGCAGCCTCATTTGTGGTAGTCCACGATCTCGACCTCGTAGGCGTCGCCATCCTGCCACCGAAAGCAGATCCGCCACTGGTCGTTGATCCGGATGCTATGCCGGCCGGCCCGGTCGCCCTTCGGCGCCTCCAACCGGTTGCCGGGCGGGACACGCAGGCTGTCGAGGCGCGCCGTGGCATCGAGCAGACGCAGTTTGCGCAGGCCAACACCATGAAGCTCCGGCGGCAGAGCCGCCACGCGCCGACGCTGGAACAGCTGCTCTGTCGCCCGGTCGGCAAAGCTCTTGATCACGCTTTGCATGATAACGCCACGCGTGAATAGACACAAGCGCGACAGCCCGCGCGGCCGGGACGCGGCGTCATGCCGAGCCCATTACCGTGATAGGCGCGAAGTCCTAGCTGGGTTATGCTGACCCCGAATCCTCGCCAATTTTCGGAACCGCACCATGCCCGAGCCCCGACCCCGCACCCCCGCCCAGATCGAGGCCTCCCGCCGCAACGGCGCCCGCTCGCACGGCCCCGTCACGCCCGAAGGCAAGGCCCGCGCCTCGCGCAACGCCCTGAAGCACGGCCTGTGCGCCATGCGCCACCTCGTGCTCGAGGACGAGGTCCCCGACGATCTGGAGGCCCTGATCGCGCATCTGACCGAGGAGGTCGGTGCGGTCACCGAGATCGAGGCCCGGCTCGCCCGCCGCCTCGCCATCGCCTTCTGGAAGGGCGAGCGCGCGGAACGGATCGAGGTGGCGCTGTTCGACGCCGCCCCCAAGCTCCGCCCACCCGAGCATGGGTACCAATGGGAGGAGGCCGATCCGCTCACCACCTTCGACGTCCGGCGGTTCAACACCATGCTCAAGGCCAAAACCGACTGGCAAGACCCAAGGCAAAAGTGAGCGCAACAACGGTTGCTGAGATCCGTAAGCTGCACGAGGCAAACTGCACGATCGAATGCACTGTGCGCACGCCCGAACCTGGGCCGCCCATCCTCAACCGCCATGAGCGCCGGCGGCTGGCGGCTCTGGCCCGCAAGCGGCGGGCCGCCTGAGCTTGTCATCCGTGCGGCCGAAGCCCGCGCACGTCTCGACTGCCGCCGGGCGCTGGATCAGCTTGCGAACCTCGATGACCTTGGCCATCGGCGCGCTCCGGGATCTGCCCTCGGCCTTGACCGACCGACCGGGCGCCAGGTTCTTCGCACCTGCCTTCGGCGGCAGGCGCAGCACGCTGCCGTCGCTGAGGATGGCGCCGTCGGTGTCACCCTTCCGCCCGTGCAGCACGACGCTGATCTTGCCCTCGGTCGCCCTCGACCGGCATATGCTACAGACCTTCCTCACCCTCCTTCTTGACCTTGCGCTGTGCCAGGATGCGGTCGATCAGCCCCCACTCCAGCGCTTCCTCTGGCGTCATGAAGCGGTCGCGATCGAGCGTGCGCTCGACCTCCTCGTAGCTGCGGCCGCAATGCTCGGCGTACAGCCTGGTGATGCGGCGCTTGGTGCGCAGCATCTCCTCGGCGTGGATCAAGATATCCGAGGCCTGCCCCTGGTAGCCGCCCAGCGGCTGATGCACATGCACGCTCGCATTGGGCAGGGCCGCGCGCTCGCCGGGCTCGCCCGCCATCAGCAGAAACGAGCCCATCGAGCGGGCCGTGCCCATGCATAGCGTGTGCACCGGCGCACGGATGTAGCGCATGGTGTCGTACATCGCGAGGCCGCTGCTGATCACTCCGCCGGGCGAGTTGATGTAGAGATGGATCGGCTTATTGGGGTTCTCCGCCTCAAGGAACAGAAGCTGCGCGCAGACGAGCGCCGACACCGTGTCGTTGACCTCGCCGTTGAGAAAGATAATCCTCTCGCGCAGAAGCCTAGAGTAGATGTCGAATGATCGTTCCCCTCGGCTTGATTGCTCGATGACCATGGGGACGAGCTGCATCGCTTCGCGCATCGGCGAACTCCGATCTGCAGACAGGTGGTGGGGTGGTGTGCCGGGTCAGGCCGCGCGCATCGCCAACCGACCATTGTCGTTTGCGGCCATCCGCGTCCGGGCGTGCCGCGCATCCGCGAGCTCGTGGATCACGCGCAGGCTGGTGCCGCCGGTGGCGTTCGGGGCGATCCGGAATGTGACCACGCTCTCGAGATGCGGCGGATCGGTGTCACGCATCCGGTACCGCACCTCCTCGCCCGCCGTGACAGAGGCCGCCTCGGCCTCCGCGAGCACCTCGCTCGGCAGCCAATGCTCCCGGAACTCGGGGATGCTGATCGCACGCCAGACCTTGTGCGGCGGCTCCTCCAAGTCGTACTCGAACACGAGGCTTCTGGTCGGATCTTCGCTCTCGCTACCGTTCATTGGTCCATGTCCTTCAGCAAGGCCCTCAGCGCATCGATGCGCTCAGGCCAGTAGGAGCGATACTTCGCCAGCCACTGCGCGATCTGCGCCAGTCCTTCCGGATCGACCTCGTAGTGCACGTAGCGCCCCTGCCGCTCCTCGCGCACCAGCCGCGCGCCCCGCAGGACCGAGAGATGCTGCGACATGGCCGGCTGGCTGATCGCCATGCCCTGGCGCAAGGCGCCGGCGTTCATCCGGCCCGCCGCCAGCTTCTCGAAGATCGCGCGGCGTGTCGGGTCGGCCAGCGCCTTGAAGATGTCGCCGTCGTTCATGCAGACACATAAGCAGTGACTTATGATTGAAGCAAGCCTCTTTTCGCGGGCGTCTCGGGGCGGGGTGACTCCGCGCAGCTATCGAGACGGCGATTGCGGCATGGGTCGCTCATCGCGGACCGAAGAGGGCCAGTGCGGCAACGATACCGGACCCGGTTAGCCGGGACATCTCGAAGCCGAGCTATTCCTGGCAGCGGCGCGAGAAGGAAGGAACGGAGCGTGGCGTAACATGCATGGCAGCGCGAAGGCCCAGCTCCTCAAAGCGTTCAACGTCGGACCGGACGACTTGATCGGCGCCGGCCAGGAAGCCTATGTGTACGCGCTCGGGACCGATCGGGTGCTACGGATCTTCCGAGACAGAGTGCCGCTCGACCGATTGCGACGCCGGCTCAGCTTCTATGACGCCATCCGGTCGCAGGAGGCGCCGTTTCGAACTCCCTCGATACTGGACGTGGGAGAGAGTCACGGACGAGTCTACTGGATTGAGCACCGCCTCCCAGGCATCAGTCTTGCGTGCAGACTGCCCAGGCTCGCCGGACGGGCGCGTAGTCGCGCGCTCGCATCCTATGTCGACGCCGCGGCCGCCGTGCGAACACTGGCATGTCCGCAGCGTGAGATCGGCGAGATCCTCGCCGAACCGCCGATCCACCGCGCATCCTGGCCGACCTTTCTCGTCGACCGTGCCGGCGTCGAGCTGCAACGTCACCGCCGACGACTTGGCGATCAGGTGGCCGACCCCGATCGCGCGTTGGGCACACTGCGGCGATGGGCGGAAGGCGCAAGGATCGACACGGCCACGCTCGTGCACGGTGACTTCTTCCCAGAGAACGTCCTGATGAACGAGGACGACGGCACCGTCTCCGCCGTCATCGACTTCGGGCTACTCGCGCTCGTCGGAGATCCGCTCTTGGATGTCGCGTGCTCCGTTCTTTTCCTGACCGGGCTCGCGGGGATCACCCAGTCTGATCGTGACCTTGCCAGGACATTCGCACGATCATTCGGCGTCGATGATCAAATGATGCGCCTCTACAGCCTGTATTATGCGTTTCGGTTTCTGGGAGCGCCGCGTGAGGACGGCGGTTTACAGCGTTGGTGCACAAGCCGGATCGCGGCGGCCAGCGCCATCTGAGGCTTCCTACAGCCGCCTACCGACACCGCAATCGCGTGTGAGCTTGCTTTGTCTCTCCCACAAGCCGGAATCCGCGACGCAGCGTGTGATAGGTCAGGGCCCCCTTACCCCGGCATCACGAACGCGAGCAGGAAGGGCAGCGTGGCAAAGGAGAGCAGGGTCGAGCCCAGGACCATGCCGGCGACCTCCTCGGGTGCCGTGTCGTAGCGGACGGCCCAGAGATAGTTGAACACCGCCACCGGCATGGCCGCCTCGAGGATCACCACGCCGCGCACGGTACCTTCCAGGCCCAGCACGGTCGCCACCGTCAGCCCGACCGCGAAGCCCAGGGTGAGTCGCAGGCCGGACATGGCCATCGCACGGCCGAGCCCGGCGATGCGCAGGCGCGCCAGCGCCACGCCCAAGGACAGCAGCATCAGCGGTACGGCGCAGCCACCGAGCAGCTCGGTGGTGTTGGCGGCCCAGCGCGGCAGGGCGATGCCGCACGTCTGGAGCAGCAGTGCCAGCGCCACCGCATGGATCAGGGGCGTGCGCAGCATCTGACGCAGGTCGACCCGGCCGGCGGCGATCGCCGGGCCGAGCGTGAACTGCGCCACCGCCAGGACCGCGAAGAACACGACGGCGAGGCCCAGCCCGGTCTCACCGAAGGCGAACAGGCACAGCGGCATGCCCATGTTGCCGCTGTTGGGGAAGATCAAAGCCGGCAGGTAGACCCGTAAGGAGTGGCCGGAGACGCGCAGGATCGCGAAGGCGACGACTGCGGCCAGCATCAGGCACAAGAGCGAGGCGCCGGCGACGGTCGCGAGCTCGGCCGCCTCGAAGCGCAGGCGCAAGAGGGTGGCGAACACCAGGCAGGGGGTCGCCACGTTGATCATGAAGGTGGTGATGAACGGCCCGCTATAGGGCAGGTCGGCGCGTGCCCAGCCATAGCCGAGGGCCGCGATCAGGAACACGGGCGCCATGACGGCGACGATGTCGGCGAGCAACGCGAGCATCGGCGTTGCCTACACGAGATGGCGCCCGCTGGGCAGCCGCATCGTCAGGGCGCCGGAGCCCGGCCGCCGCACGCAGGAGCGGCGGCCGGGCCTTCCGGGCTCAGGCGAGATCGAACCGATCGAGGTTCGTCACCTTGGTCCATGCCGCCACGAAGTCCTGCACGAACTTCGCCTGTGCGCCCTCGCCGCCATAGACCTCGGCCAGCGCCCGCAGCTGCGCGTTCGAGCCGAAGACGAGATCGACACGGGTGCCGTGCCACCTCAGCTCGCCGGTCTTGCGGTCGCGACCCTCGAACAGGTCCTCGGCCTCCGAGACCGCCTTCCACGCCGTGCCCATGTCGAGCAGGTTGACGAAGAAGTCGTTGGTCAGCGCGCCGGGCCGCTTGGTGAGCACCCCCTGCTGCGAGCCGCCGGCATTCGCCCCCAGCACGCGCAGGCCGCCGACCAGGACGGTCATCTCCGGCGCGGTCAGGGTCAGGAGCTGCGCCCTGTCGACCAGCATCTCCTCGGGCGAGTAGGTGAAATCCTTCTTGAGGTAGTTGCGGAACCCGTCGGCCATCGGCTCGAGCACCGCGAACGAGTGGACGTCGGTCTGCTCCTGACTCGCATCGGTGCGCCCCGGCGCGAACGGCACCTCGACCTCGTGCCCGGCCTCGCGCGCGGCCGCCTCGACCGCGGCGGAGCCGCCGAGCACGATCAGGTCGGCCAAGGACACCTTCTTGCCGCCCGCCGCGCCGGCGTTGAACGCCGCCTGGATGCCCTCCAGCACGCCAAGCACCCTGGCGAGCTGGACGGACTGGTTCACCTCCCAGTCCTTCTGCGGGGCGAGGCGGATGCGGGCACCGTTGGCACCGCCGCGCTTGTCCGAGCCGCGGAAGGTCGCGGCCGAGGCCCAGGCCGTGCCGACCAGCTCGGGGGTCGACAGGCCCGAGGCCAGGATCTTCGCCTTGAGCTCCTTGATGTCGGCCGCGTCGACCAGCGGATGGTCGACCGCCGGCACCGGATCCTGCCAGATCAGCTCTTCTTCCGGCACGAGCGGGCCGAGATAGCGGACCTTCGGGCCCATGTCGCGGTGGGTGAGCTTGAACCAGGCCCGGGCGAAGGCGTCGGCGAACTCGTCGAAGTTCTCGAGATAGCGCCGCGAGATCTTCTCGTAGACCGGATCGAAGCGCAGCGACAGGTCGGTGGTCAGCATGGTGGGCACATGCTTCTTGGCCGGGTCGAACGCGTCGGGGATGATCGCGGGCGCGTCCTTGGCATGCCACTGCCAGGCACCGGCCGGGCTCTTGCCCAGCTCCCACTCGTAGCCGAACAGGTTCTCGAAGAAGTTGTTGCTCCACCGGGCGGGCGTCTTGGTCCAGGTGACCTCGAGCCCGCTGCCGATCGCATGGGTGCCCACGCCGCTTTCGAAGCTGCTGCGCCAGCCGAGACCCTGCTCGGCCAAGCCGCAGCCCTCGGGCTCCGGCCCGACATGCGTCGCCTCGCTAGCGCCATGGGTCTTGCCGAAGCTGTGACCGCCGGCGATCAGCGCCACCGTCTCCTCGTCGTTCATCGCCATGCGGGCGAAGGTCTCGCGGATGTCGCGCGCCGCCGCCACCGGGTCGGGCTTGCCGTTCGGGCCTTCCGGATTGACGTAGATCAGGCCCATCTGCACCGCGGCCAGCGGGTTCTCCAGAACCCGGTCACCCGTGTAGCGCTTGTCGCCGAGCCAGATTTCCTCGGTGCCCCAGTAGATGTCCTCCTGCGGCTCCCAGATGTCCTCGCGCCCACCACCGAAGCCGAAGGTCTTGAAGCCCATCGATTCGAGGGCGCAGTTGCCGGTGAGGATCAGCAGGTCGGCCCAGGAGATCTTGTCCCCGTACTTCTGCTTGATCGGCCAGAGCAGCCGGCGCGCCTTGTCGAGATTGATGTTGTCCGGCCAGCTGTTGAGCGGGGCGAAGCGCTGCGTGCCGTAGGAGGCGCCGCCGCGGCCGTCGCCCGTGCGGTAGGTGCCGGCACTGTGCCAGGCCATGCGGATGAACAGCCCGCCATAGTGGCCGAAATCGGCCGGCCACCAGGGTTGCGAATCCGTCATCAGCGCGTACAGGTCCCGCCTCAGCGCCTCGAGGTCGAGCTTCTTGAACTCCTCGGCATAGTTGAAGCCCTCGCCCATCGGGTTGGACAAAGCGGAGTTCTGGGCCAGGATCCTGAGATTGAGCTGGTTCGGCCACCAGTCCCGGTTCAGCCGACCCCGCAGCGACTGGAGGCTGCGCCCCCCATGCGCGACCGGGCACCCGGCCGGCGCGGCGATATCCTCGTCCATCTTCACTACCTCCGATCGTGGCTGCGCTGCTTGTCCGGGAGCCCGGCAACGGCGGGCCCCGCAAGCAGCGGCGAGTCGACTTCTCCGGGCCCTGCTGCTTGAAACGTACCCGGCGCGCGTAGCGCGAGCTGGTCGTCCATTGGCGGCTCCCCGTGTTCCCGAGAACGCTTCTAGCAAATCGGCCGCATCGGATTAAGTTGGTTTAGCTGATCGGGGCGATAAGCTCGAATTATGGCGAGACCGACGTGGGCCGCTTCCGCACTCCGTGGCGCCAATCGCCGCCGGAGCGCCCGAGCTCGAGTCATCTTGGCCCGGATTTCCCATTTGACCTCGACCGCGGCTGACGACCGGCAGCAATTCTCCTAGGGAAATCATCAGCATAGAAGAGCCATCGTTTGGCTCATCTACTCGCCCGCGTCTGAGCCAGCGAACCGGGGCAGGTTGTCCGCGATGGTGTAGTAGTCCCCAGCATCGGCGACGTAGATGTGTCTAGTGGTGGCCAGCCCCGTCGGGACGTCAAGGGTACCGGCCGCGATGCTAATCTGGGGGCCGTCGGTCCGTTCCCAGAACAGCGAGGCGCCGCAGGTGCTGCAGAAGCCGCGGCGGACGCCGGGTGAGGAGCCATACCAGCGCAGGCTCGCATCCTCGACCAGCTCCAATGCCGCCTTGGCCGCCGACGTGTAGGCAGCGAAGTGGCCGTGCGTGCGCCGGCATTGGCTGCAGTGGCAGTTGATCACGGACCGCAGGGCTCCTGTTACCCGGTAGCGTACGCTGCCGCAGAGACATCCACCCGAACGAATCTGATCCAAAACCGATGTCTCCCGATGCGGTTCACGAGGCGGCCGTGCCAGCCAATGCATCTGCGTCTATCCACTAGGCCGTCAATTGCTCGACTCCTTTCAGGGTCGTGGAGGTATCCCCAGGAACGCCCGCATCCACCGCACGACTTCTGCCTCATTGTTGATGTAAACATAGTGCGGAGCACCGGGCAGGATGAACGTGTTGGCCGAATTCCCCGTCCGAAACCTCTGAACCGTCCTTTGATGCCAAGCAACAATTGGCCCCCATGCCTCGTCGAATTCGGCTTTCTTGGTGTCGCTCAGATACCAGTACCAAGGCTGCTTCGCCGTGACCGTGAATAGAGCGAAGATGCCAAGTCGTGGCGCCGTGATGTTGGCCCAGTTCGTCGGCGGACCCGAGATGCCCTGCGTGATCTTCGCCGGGACCCAGTCCGGTGTCGTGGATTCCAGGATCGCTCCGTTGGCATCGAACCGCAAACCCAGACAGACTGATGCCTCCGGGGTGCGCAATGCCTGCAGCCGTGCCTTGGCGGCCTGAAAAGCAAACAGCGACTTCAGGTCGGCATCGGTGTAGACAGGAAAAGGTGGCTCGCGGCGCGAGGGCAAGAAGCGTCGGGACAGGTCGGCGGCGTCCAGATAGACCAGCTTGTCGATGCGCGCTTTATACTTCGAACCCAGCTCGCTCAATTCCGAGCCGGCAACCGAATGCCCGACAAACACGGCCTTACGAATGCTCAAGGCATCGAGTACCGCGACGTCGTCCGCTGCCCTGGTGGGAAGGTCGTAGCCGTCGCGAGGCTGGCTCGAGGGCAGATAGCCGCGGCGGGTGATCCCGACCACGTGATAGAAGTCGGTGAACTGGAACGCGAACTGATCGTACACGTGGGCATTGTCGCCCAGGCCCGTGATCAGCACCATCGCCTTGCCCGTACCGCCCCAGTCGACCACCTCCAGCTCGACCCCGGGTGCGACCCTCACCATGCGGATCCTGTGCGGCGTGTTGTCCTCGCACGCGGCCGGCTTGTGGTCGGTTGCCCGTACGGCCGTCGGCGCCCCGAGCGTCAGCAGCGCGGCCGCGCCGAACAGGGAGAGCCGCAACAATTCTACCATTCTCACCGGGATTCTCCCGATTGCCGACTTTCAATCGGCAATGATCTGCCGTCTTGCCGCATCCTACAATCCTGCGCGGGCACGATCCGGCCTCGGCCATCCGGAAGGCGGCAGGGCGGCCAGGGCCTTGGGGTGCCGGAGCTCAGCGGCGGCGATGCAGGAGATGGTCGCGCGCTTGGTTGAGCTGGGCGGCGAGCCAGGCGCTGCCGCCGTGGTCGGGGTGCAGGCGGGCCATCAGGGCACGATGCGCGGCCTTGATCTCGGCCTCGGTGGCGCCGGGGGCGAGGCCCAGGATCTCGAGCGCGGTACGCTCGTCGAGGCTGGCCGGCCCTGCGGCTGGGCCGGCGCCGGCCGCGCTGTGCACGGAATCACGCCAGTCGGGGAAGCGACGGTCGAGATAGGCCTCGAGCAGCGGCACCGCGGGCGGGTCCTCGCGCTCCAGCTCGGCCAGCAGGCGCAGAAGCGCGCCCCGTCCGAGCGAGGCGAGCTCGCGGCCGGTGGCCGAGCCGCGTCGGACCCAGCCCTCGACCTCGCCGGTGGCGTGGTCGAGGCGCATGGCGAGCCACTCGGTCTCGACGCTGGACTGGTCCGCAGCTGGCTTGCCGCGCATGGGATCGGCGCCGCGCGGGCCGAGTATCAGGGCGCGGACCGCGACCGCGGTGGCGGCCAGGGTGACGAAGGCGAGCCCGATCCGGCCGGTGAACAGGAGGCCGGTGCCGGCCAGCGCCGTGAAGGCGGCGGCGAAGGTCTTGAGGCCGTGGGCGAGCTGCGGCGCGGGCACGGCGAGGAAGCCGCGGGCGAGGCCGTAGAGCAGGAGCAGGACGAGGAGCCCCAGGGCGGCGTAGGCCATCATCGCCTCAGCCGAGCTGATGCTCCAGGAGCCGCACCGCCCCGCCGCTGCGGGCGGCCAAAGCGGCGAGCGCACGCCGGCCGCCGGCGGCGTAGGCCGCGACCCCGCCCAGCAGCGCGCGCAGGTCGGCGGCCGAGGCGGCCGAGAACGGCAGGCAGGCGCCGCGGGTCAGCGCGGCGATGTGGCGGAAGGCCCGGCCGGCGATCGGATTGCCGCCCTCGTGGAACAGGAAGGCACGCGTGCCGAGCAGGCCGAGCTCGCCGGCCAGCCGCCCCAGCTCGTCCACATCCTCCTCCATGCAGTCGCCGACGAACACCAGGGCCTGGACGGGCCGGCGCCCGGCCTCGCCGGCGGCGTGGCGCAGGACCCGCGCAATCTGGGTTCGGCCGGCGACGCAGCGCACGGAGCGCATCAGGCGCACCAGCTCGCGGCCGTCGCGCACCCAGGCGCTGGCGCGGCACTCGCCGAAGCCGCGGTAGAAGACCAGCTGGACCTCGAGCCCGCCCAGCCGCGCGGCCTCGAGGAACATCGCGTCCTGGACGTGGCAGGCGAGATCCCAGGTGCCCTCGCGCGAGGCAGTGGCGTCGAGCGCGAAGATCAGCCGCCCGAGCCCGCCCGCGGTCGCGGGCGCTGGCAGGCCGCGCAGCCGCTCGACGAAGGCCGCAACCTCCGCCGATCCTCCCTTGGTCACGTCCTTGCCGGTCATGCCTTGAGATGTGGTGCGGCGGCGGCGCGAATCGAGACCTGGCTCGCCGCCTCAGGGTGGATCGTCCGGCGGGGCGTCGCGCTTGCGCTTGGTCCTGGCCCGCCGGTCGGCGCCGTCCTCGGGGCCGGGCCCATGATATTCGGCGACGCCGACGCTCAGGGCGTAGCAGGCCAGCCGGACATGCTTGGGGATCTTCACCTTCACCCCGCCGCGCTCGCCCTTCTCGTAGTACTGGACGATCCGATTCTTGAGGCCGAGCGCGTCCGCGGCCTTCTTCTGCGACAGGCCGAGCGCCTTGCGCCATGCCTTGAACTCGCTCGGCGTCATCCCCCGCGCCACGCAGTGCCCGGCGCATCCGGGCAGGCCCACCCTGCCACCATCGCCTGCTGACGCAAGCTGGACGCAGTTCGTGACAGGATAGTGCGCGCGCCACCGTGCCGCTCCGGCCATAGTGCGCGGCACTTGCCGGCGGGCGCGGGCTCGGGCAGGAATCGGGCACGGAGCCAGGCGGAGCCGCTGATGCTCGAGACGGCGCTGCTCGCCTTCACCACCTTCTTCGCCACGATCGGCCCGCTCGACACGGCGGCACTCTATCCGGCGCTCACGCCGGGCAACACCGCCCGCGAGCGCCGGCGCATGGCGGGTCGTGGCTGCCTCATCGGCGCCGGCATCCTGCTGTTCTTCGCGCTGTTCGGCCAGGGCGTGCTCGGCCTGTTCGGCATCACCCTGCCCGCCCTGCGTACCGCCGGCGGCATCCTCCTGCTGCTGATCGCGATCGACATGGTGTTCGCGCGCGGCTCGGGCGGCACCACGGCAACGGCCGACGAGCGCGCCGAGGCGGCGGCCAGGCCGGACGTGTCGGTATTTCCGCTGGCGACACCTCTGATCGCCGGCCCCGGGGCGATCGGAGCCGCGATCCTGCTGGTGGCCGACGCGCAGCGCGACCCGTTGCAGATCATGGCCGTGCTTGCGGCGCTGCTGGCCGTGGTGGCGCTTACCTTCGCCCTGCTGCTCGCATCGAGCCAGGTGCAGAAGCTTCTGGGCGTGACGGGCTTGCATGTCGTCACCCGAGTGATGGGCGTCCTGCTGGCGGCGCTGGCCGTGCAGTTCCTGTTCGACGGAATCCGGGAGAGCGGGATCTGGCGTTGAGCGCCGCCCGGCTGGTCACGCCGCGATGGATTGCTCTGCGGTCTCGGCCTGGATGCCGACGAGCGGCCCGCGGGCGGAGGGACGCCGCGCCCGCCATTCCGTCAAGACGACGAGCGCCCCGCTGAGGATGATCAGCCCGGCGCCGACGAATACCGGTGGCAGCGGCACATCGCTCCAGATCAGATATCCGAGAGCGAACGACCACAGCAGGCCACTATACTCCAGAGGTGCCGCAAGCGAGGCCGGGATCAGTCTCAGTCCTTCATAGAGGAGAAATTGGGCGATCAGCCCGATGAGGGCCGCCAGGCTGATCAATCCGATCTCCGACGCGTCGGGCAACCGCCACCACCATGGGGCCGTCGCAGCGCAGAGCAGCAGGAACACCGAATTGTTCGCGAGCATCTGCGTCGCGGTCGAGACGCATGCAGTCAGCCGACGCATCAGGACGACGCTGAGCGCCCAGAGGGCCGCAGCGAGCAGAGCGAGCCAGACGGCGGTCGCGGAGGCGAGGCCCGCGGGACCACAGGCCAGGACGACCCCGACAAAGCCGACGGCGAGCGCGAGCCAGCGGGACCGCGGCACGCGCTCGCCGAGCAGCATGACGGCAAGCACGGTGGCAATGATCGGCGACGCGAAGTACACAACCTCCAGTTCTGCGAGCTGGAGATCGCGCGCCGCCGAGTAGTAGGCAACCCATGCCAGCGCATAGATCACCGCATTGAGCGCCAGGACCCCGCGCACGGACCCCGTGATCACGGCCTCGCGGTGCGTTCGCCATCGCAGGACGAGGCAGATCGGCAGGATGATCAGGCTGCGCGCGAACAGGATCTGCCATGCAGACGCGTCGGCTACGAGCAGCTTCACGGTCGCATCGTGCATCGCGAAGGCGAACCACGCTGCCAGCACCGCGCCGATGCCGAGCAGCCGATTCGGCTCGATCCGCACGCGCCGGCTCACGTCACGGTCTCCCAGGCCGGCTGGCGGGCATGGTTCAATGCCGCAGCGGCCGCGAAGGCGCCGACGACGCCGCGGTCGAGATAGTAGGTTCGCAGACGCGGCTCGAGATCGCGGAAGCGGCCGACCTCCCGACGGCAGCAGGCCAGGCCGCAGTTGCAGGACAGGCGCTCTGGCGAATCAATGTAGGTCGAGTAATCGTAGGTAACCTCGTCGCCAGCGACGACGTCGCGCAGAGCCAGAAGCTCGTAACCCAGGCTGGTGAGACGGATGCCGGCATTGGGCGCGCAAGAGTGGTTGATCAGATCGTCGATGCTGCCGCTTGGTACCAAGAACCGATCAACATCGATCTGGAAGCAGTCCCGCGGCAGATCCAAGCCCAGGGCACAGATCTGACGGTAGCTCAATGCGCCATCAAAATAGTCGCCGCTTGCATCACGGACAATGACATCACCCTCGGCGAATGCTCGGGCCGCAAAGATACCCAATCCGCAGCGCTCGGTCTCACCGATATAGATCCATCGGGTCTTGCAGAGGGTCCGACGGATATGATCCAGATCCAGCCCAAACGAAGAACGGACAACCGGCATCTCAGGTTTTCCAAATATACTGTTGGCAGAATCAGACACACCGATCTGCGACCAGTGCCTGCCTGATCCACACGTAGGTCAACTACCGCAGCTCACGCGCCTAGCTGCAGTCGGCGACCAGCATCTGGGCACCCCGACCAAGGCGCATCTGCGAACTGTACCTATGTCGATAACCCTATCGACTTTGTTGGACTTTCATTCTCGCAGCCTATCAGCCTCCATCTTTTTGGGATGGCTCTCGCACTTGATGACGACTAGCCTATTGCGTTAATCGCTTCCATCGGTCATGAACCGATAGGCGAGTGTTCGTCAAGTGACAATCGGATGACGAGGGCTGCGTGCGGCAGCGAGAGCGCATCGGACCCAGGGAGGGTGCCGGGAAAAAGGGCGGCAGCAAGGGCATTGGCGAGGAGGAAGGCGTGCGAGCATTGCGACTGAGGCGGCGACGACCTGAGGACGCGCGGATCGTGGCGTCGCTCGCCGCACTGATCGCGGCCGCGCTGCTGATCGTCGCGGCCACCGTCTATCTCGGCAGCGTACGGCAGGACACGCTGCAGCACGCCAACGAGGAGCGCGTGGTCACGCACAGCGTCGAGTCCCTGCGGCGCGCGATCACGGCGACCGTTCGTGACTATGCCTGGTGGAACGAGGCCGTGCGCTACCTGGTCCTCGATCTGGACCATGAGTGGGCGGACATCAACATCGGTCCCTATGTCTACTCGAGCCTGGGCTTCGAGGTGGCGCTCGTGGTCGACGATAGGGACCGCCCGGTTGTCGGTTGGCTACGGAAAGATCGAGCACCGGCAGCGGCGGTCGCGGCTCTTGGTCGCTCGCTTCCCTCGCTGCTCGGGAAAGCGCGGCGGCAGCAGGAGGGTGCCGCACCCGTCGCCGTCAGCGGGGTGCTCGCCACGGAGGAAGGCTTCCTGCTCGCCGCAGCCAGCCCGATTGTGCCGCAGCCCGGCTCCGATCTGGCCCTGCCGCCCGGGCGGCCCGCCATGCTGGTGTTCGCCAAGATGTTGGACGATGCCTTCCTGAGCGTGCTTCGCACCGACTTTGGCCTGAACCATCTCGCGTTCGCTGCCCCCGAGGTCAAGTTCGGTGAGGAGGTTGCGGCGGTGCGTCTCGAGGGAGCTGACGGCGGCACCGTCGGGCAGATCGTCTGGCAGCCTTGGCACCCGGGTCGGACGCAGCGGGCATGGTTGCTTCCCGCCCTGTTGGTGTCGCTCGTGGTGTTCACGATCTTCACCCGGATCGTGCTACGCAGCATCCGCCGCGCAACCCTGGTCGTGCGGCAGAGCGAGGCTCGATTCCGAGATATCGCCGAGGCCGCGTCGGACTGGATCTGGGAGACCGATCGTCGTCTGGTGTTGACCTACGTTTCCGATTCGTTCGTCGGCGCGACCGGCCTAAGCCCTTGCGAGGTCGTGGGGCAGGCGCTGGATCACGTCCTCGAGCCGTGCGACGCGAAGCTGCGCGGCCAGTACGCAGCCAACCTCGCCGCCGCAAGGGCGTTCCGCAACATAGTATGCGTGCTGCGTCTCCGCGGCGGCGAGGACACCCGAACCTTGCGTGTGGCGGGCAAGCCGGTCCGCGACGGGCGCGGTGGGTTCCAGGGCTATCGTGGTACCGCGACGGACATCAGCTCCGAGACGGCGGCGCTCCGCCAGGTCCAATTCCTGGCGCGGCACGATCCGCTGACGCGATTGCCCAACCGTGCCGCCTTTCATGAGCATCTGAGCGACATCGTCCAGCGCTTGGACGATCGGGCCGAGCAGGCGGCGGTCCTTTGCATCGATCTTGATCGCTTCAAGGAGATCAACGACAGCCTGGGCCATGCCGCTGGCGATCAGGTTCTCATCGGCTGCGCCAAGCGCCTGATCGAGTGTGTGCGCGATTGCGACCTGGTGGCCCGCCTCGGGGGCGACGAGTTTGCGGTCGTGGTCGCCGGCATCTCGGAATCGAGTGACGTGCAATCCTTGTGCGATCGCATCCAGGCCAGCCTTGCCGATCCCATCCATATGGACGGAACGGATACTGTCGTCAGTGCCAGCATCGGGGTGGCCATGGTCCCGGCGGACGGCAGCGATACCGCGAAGATCCTGCAGAACGCCGATATCGCCCTGTATCGTGCGAAGTTCGATGGCCGCAGGCGCGCCTGCTTCTTCCAGACCGGCATGGACGAGGCATTTCGCCGGCGCAGAGCGCTTGAATCGGCTCTGCGCCATGCGCTCTCCGCCGGCGAGCTGGCGGTTCACTATCAGCCATTGGTATCTCTAGATTCGGCGTCGGTGATCGGCGTCGAGGCGCTGCTGCGCTGGAACAGTCCGGATCGTGGCAGGGTCGCGCCAGCCGATTTCATTCCGGTGGCCGAAGAGAGCGGCCTGATTGTCGGGATCGGCGAGTGGGTCCTGCGAGCAGCCTGCCGCGAGGCCGCCCGCTGGCCCGAGCTGGTCGTGTCGGTGAACGTGTCCCCGGCGCAGTTCCGTCAGCGGGATCTGGTCGGCTCGGTGAAGGAGGCGCTGGCGGAGGCTCGGATCGGCGCCGAGCAGCTGGAGCTCGAGATCACGGAGGGAGTGCTCATCGCAAACACCGCGGACGCGCTGCGGACCCTTCGGCAGTTGAAGGACATCGGCGTGCGGATTGCGATGGACGACTTTGGCACAGGGTATTCGAGCCTGAGTTATCTACAGAAATTTCCTCTCGATAAGATTAAGATTGACCGATCATTCATCTCTGGTCTCGGCGAAGGCAGTAGTGCTATTGTCCGAGCCATCATCGGTCTGGGCCACAGTCTCGGCATGCAGATCTGCGCCGAAGGGGTCGAGACGGCCGACCAGGCGCGCCTCCTGCGCCGCGAAGGTTGCAAACAGGCCCAAGGTTTCCTGTTCGGCCAAGCCATGGAGCCCGCGCTGATCGACGAACTGCTGGCCGGAGCCAGCGCCACGCGGAAGCGCCGACTGAGTATGGTCGGCTGATCGTTCGGCGCCACGGAGCGGGCGCCCCCAGCCTCTCAATAGGTGGCGCGCCCGCCGCTGAGGTCGAACACGGCACCGGTCGCGAAGGAGTTCTCCGCCGAGACCAGCCAAGCCACCATCGCCGCCACTTCCTCGACCTGCAGGAAGCGGCCGCGCGGGATCTTGCTCAGCATGTAGTCGATGTGCTCCTGCTTCATCTGGTCGAAGATGCGCGTGCGCGCCGCCGCCGGCGTGATGCAGTTGACCGCGATGTCATAGCCGGCGAGCTCCTTGCCAAGCGACTTGGTCAGAGCGATCACCCCGGCCTTGGCCGCGCTGTAGGCCGAGGCGTTGGGATTGCCCTCCTTGCCCGCGATCGATGCGGTCGAGCAGATGCGGCCGTAGTTCTGCGCGATCATTCCCGGCACCACGGCGCGCAGGCAGTGGAAGACCCCGTTGAGATCGATGTCGAGCACCTGCCGCCAGTCCTCAAGCGGATACTCCCAAAGCCGATGGTTCGGCCCGGAGATGCCGGCATTGCAGACCAGGATGTCGATTCCACCCAGACCGGCATGGGTTGTCGCGACGGCGCTCTCCACCTCCTGCCAGCTGGTGACGTCCACCGCGACGGCTGCCGTCCGGCCCTGCGCCTGCAGCGCCCGCGCCGCGACCTCGAGCTCCACGGCGTCGCGGTCCCAGAGCGCCACCGAGGCACCCGACTGCAACAGGCGCTCGGCCACGGCGAAGCCGATGCCCTGGGCGGCTCCCGTGACGACGGCCCGGCGGCCGGCGAGATCGATCCGGTTCAAGCGCGCTCTCCCCAACTGAGGTTCACGAAGCTAGCGCCGTGCGGATCGTACCCGCAATCCCGGGATATTCGCCTGTAGGTTGCTGCGGCCTGACCTGACAAAGCGTCGCAGAGCCCGTCACCCAATCGTTCAGCAGGGTTGTTTTAACGATTTTTGGTTGAGGCTTTGCCCGTTTGCCACGCTTCAGCGCTTGCGTCGGCGGCGAATCCCGCGCACAACGTACGCGAATACGAAGAGTGGCCTTCATACACTTTTGGTAGGTGAAGCCGGGCGAACGGCCCGCCTCAGCATAGGGACAAAGTGGTGGCAGCGCAGGATTATGCGAGCCGTTGCCTCTCGTCAGGGTCCGCCCAGGCCAGCCCGCTAGAGCAAGCACCGGGCCGCGGGTCGTCCCCCCGCTCCCGCCGCGATCCCGGCCCCGTTACCCTGATCCTCGCCGTACCCCTCGTGATGGCGGGGCTTGCCGGCGGTCAGGTGCTGTTCATGATTGCCGGGTGGCCGGACGAAGGGCCGCGTCCGGCCGATCTCGTTCCGCTCGGCATTGCGCTCATGATCCTGGCAGCCGGCCTCGCCGGTCATCGCTGGCAACAGCGCTCCGTGGCGCGACCACTCCGGCTTCTGCTCGATCCGGCCGGGATATCCATGGCTGTCGACGCCGGCGCCGCGCGCGAGATCGCGCTGTTGGGCCAGCGCCTGAGGCCATCGCCGGCCGCCGCCGAACGGGACGCGCTGACGGGCCTGCTCAGCGCAGCCGGCATCCAGGCCAACGCTCGGCCCCGCCTTCGACTCAACCCGAGGGCCGCCGCTCCGCTCCTGCTGATGGTGATCGACATCGCGCGGCTGCGCGACGTCAACGGGCTCTATGGCTTCGCGCTGGGCGACGAGCTGCTGCGTCAGTTCGCGCGCCGGCTGACGGCAATGTCGTGGGGCGACCCGCTGCTCGCGCGCATGGGCGGCGACCGGTTCGCCGTGCTCGCACCCCTCGCCGGCAACCCGGATGCGGCGAACGCTCGCGCGAGCGCGACACTGGAATCGCTCGCGCGGCCGTTTCACCTCGCTGGCTGCGAGGTGGCGGTCGCGGCCCATGCCGGCGTCGCCTTGTTTCCCGAGCACGCGACCGGGTTCGATGCGCTGATGCGGGCGGCCGAGCTGGCGCTCGAGACCAGCCGCCGCACGGGTACGCCCTGGCGGGTCTACGATCCGATGCTCAATCGTGCCGCAGTCGCCCGCAAGACGATGGAGAAAGAGCTTCGGCGCGCGCTCGAGGAGGGGGAGCTGGTCCTGCATTTCCAGCCGCAGGTCGATCTGGCGGCCGGGCGGGTGCTGGCGCTCGAGGCCCTGCTGCGCTGGAACCACCCGGGCCGTGGCCTCGTCCCGCCGCAGTCCTTCATCCCGATCGCCGAGGCCAGCGGCCTTATCCGCCCGATCGGCGCCTGGGTGCTCGGCGAGGCCTGCCGCGCCACCCGCCGCTGGCACGATCAAGGGCTGGAGGTCGGGATCTCGGTCAATGTCTCCGCGGCCCAGCTCAAGCACCAGGACCTGCCGGTCACGGTGGCGCAGGCGCTCGAGGCCAGCGGGCTCGCGCCGCACTGGCTCGAGCTCGAGCTCACGGAGAGCATGTTCGTCGACCCCACGCAGATCGCCATGCATCGCGCGATCCAGGCGCTGGCCGTGATGCGCGTGCGGCTCGCCATCGACGATTTCGGCACCGGCTACTCGTCGCTCGGCTATCTGAAGCGCCTGCCGGTGGACAAGATCAAGATCGACAAGTCGTTCGTACGCGAGCTGGGTCGCGACGACGGCGACGCGGCGATCGTGCGCTCGATCGTCGGGCTCGGCCAGAGCTTCGGCAAGCGCGTGCTCGCGGAAGGCATCGAGACCGCCTCGCAGTTCCGCTTCCTGCTCGCCGAGGGTTGTCACGAGGGTCAGGGCTACCATTTCGCCCGCCCCATGCCCGAGCTGGCCTGCACCGAGTTCCTGAGCCGCGTGGCGCCTGGGACCGTTCAGCCTGCCCTGCCGGCACTGCTCGCCTCATAGCCCAGCCGCGACTGCGCGACACATCCCTGGTGGCAGCAGCGCCGGGGCGATGCTAAGCGCAGCCGACCGCGCTGCGGGAGCGTCGGATCTGGGATCGAAGACGGGCGAATGTTCAAGAAGCTGCTGATCGCGAACCGCGGCGAGATCGCCTGCCGCATCATCAGGACATGCAGGAAGCTGGGGATCGCGACGGTCGCGGTCTACTCGGATGCGGACGCCGACGCGCTGCATGTGCAGATGGCGGATGAGCGGGTGCATCTCGGCCCGCCGCCGGCCGCCCAGAGCTACCTGCTCGCGGACAGGATCGTCGAGGCGTGCCGGCAGACCGGGGCGGAAGCGGTCCATCCTGGGTATGGCTTCCTGTCAGAGCGCGCCGCCTTCGCCAAGGCCCTCGACGAGGCCGGCATCGCCTTCGTCGGGCCGCCGGTCCGCGCGATCGAGGCGATGGGCGACAAGATCGAGAGCAAGCGCCTCGCCCGCGAGGCCGGTGTCTCGACGGTGCCCGGCACGCTCGATGCCGTGTCCGAGCCGGGCGTGGCGCTCGAGATCGCGCGTGGTATCGGCTATCCGGTCATGGTCAAGGCCTCGGCCGGCGGCGGCGGCAAGGGGATGCGCATCGCGCACGACGATCAGGAGCTGCTCGACGGCCTGGAGCGGGCGCGGTCCGAGGCGCGGTCGTCCTTCGGCGACGACCGCGTGTTCATCGAGAAGTACGTGGTCGAGCCGCGCCACATCGAGATCCAGGTGCTCGGCGACCGGCACGGCAATCTCGTCTACCTCGGCGAGCGCGAGTGTTCGATCCAGCGCCGGCACCAGAAGGTTATCGAGGAGGCGCCGTCGCCGTTCCTCGACGAGGCGACCCGCCGCGCCATGGGCGAGCAGGCGGTGGCGCTCGGTCGGGCAGTCGGCTACCACTCGGCCGGTACGGTCGAGTTCATCGTCGACCGCGACCGCAACTTCTATTTCCTCGAGATGAATACCCGGCTGCAGGTCGAGCACCCGGTGACCGAGCTGGTCACCGGCCTCGATCTGGTCGAGCTGATGATCCACGTCGCGGCCGGCGAGACCTTGCCGTTGCGGCAGGCCGACGTGCGCCTGAACGGCTGGGCGATCGAGGCGCGCGTCTACGCCGAGGATCCCCGTCGCGGCTTCCTGCCCTCGATCGGCCGGCTGGCGCGCTATCAGGAGCCGGTTGGCCAGGGCGTGCGGGTCGACAGCGGGATCGTCGAGGGCGGCGAGGTCTCGATGTACTACGACCCGATGATCGCCAAGCTGTGCGCGCACGGTCCCGACCGGGCGGCCGCGACCGCCCGCCTCTCGCGCGCGCTCGACGGCTTCCTGATCCGTGGCCTGGGGCACAACATCCCGTTCCTGACCGCCGTCCTCGCCACACCGCGCTTCGCCGAGGGCCGCCTCACCACCAACTTCATCGCTGAGGAGTTTGGCGACCGGTTCCAGGGCCGCGAGCTCGACGAGGGCCAGCGCTGGGACATCGCTGCCGTCGCGGTGGCGATGCGGGTACGCGAGACGGCGCGGGACGCCATGATCGACGGCCGGATGCGGACTTGGCGCTATCGGCCGGTCACGGCGTGGTCGGTCCAGCTCGGCACGGACCTGCTCGACGCCGATGTCGAGTTCCATGGCGGCGACGGCCTGACGGTCGCCGTCGGCGATCGAACGCTGCACGTCGCGCTCGAATGGCAGCCCGGCCAGGCGCTCGCCAAGGCGACGATCGACGGCCGCTTCCTGGTGGTCCAGGTCGACCCCGCGCTCGAGGGCTATGTCTTGAGCCATGGCGGCGCGGAGCTGCGGGTGCTTCTGCGGACCCGCAAGGCAGCCGAGTATGCCGCCCGGATGCCCGTCAAGACGCCGCCCGACACGTCGCGTCTGGTGCGATCGCCGATGCCCGGCCTAATCGTTCGGGTGGCGGTCGCCCCCGGAGACGAGGTAAAGCTCGGCCAGGAGCTCTGCGTTCTCGAAGCCATGAAAATGGAGAACGTCCTGCGCGCCGAGCGGGACGGCATGGTGGCCGAGGTCTGCATGAGCCCCAAGGACACGGTGGCGGCCGATCAGGTGCTCATGACCTTCGCCTGACGCCGCCTACTGAGGGGGAGACGTGGTGATGCCGGAACCGGCCTCGCGCTGGCGGGTCGTCGAGAAGGTCTTGTTCGCCTTCGGCTGCATGGCGATCGCCTTCTTCTGCGGCATGATCGTGGCGCGCACCCGCGTCTTCCCCTACCCGGAGATCAACGCGGCCCAGGAGGCCGTGAAGGACTGGACCGAGAACTGGCGTCACTATCTCGGCGTGCGTTCGCGCTTCGCCCTGCCCAGCGAGCGGACCGAGGGCGGGACCGTGGTAAATGAGCCGGACCTCGCCTTCCCCGGCTACACGCTCGTCTCCGCCTATCGACCGAGCTCGCACCAGGGATTCAACAGCTATCTCCTCGGCATGGACGGCAAGGTCGTCCATGAATGGACCGCCGACGTCGAGCGCATCTGGCCAAACCTGGGGGACGAGCCGGCCTTCGTCTGGGATGGTAGCCTGGACATCCACGGCGCGCATTTGTTCGACAATGGCGACATCGTCGTCGATGTCGGCGCGCTCGGCACAGTACGGCTGGACCGCTGCTCCAACGTGCAGTGGGCGGTCCGTCGGCCAACCCATCATCACGTCGAGGCTCTGCCCGACGGCGGCTTTCTCACGCCGTCGACGATCCACCGCACCAAGCGTTTGCCGGAGCAGGTCTACGCCGATGTCGGGCCATCGGGCTACTTCATGGACGACACGATCCTGAGGCTCGACGCCGACGGCAAGCCCGTCGAGGAGCGCTCGGTGATCGACATGCTGCTGCAGTCGGGCTGGGCATCGGCGCTGATTGCCGGGCCGGGCGCCGCGAAGGTCTTCTCGAACGATGACCCGATGCACGTCAACGACGTGGAGCGCCTGCCCGCCGAGATCGCCCCGGCCTTCCCCATGTTCGCCGCCGGCGACCTCTTGGTTTCGGTGCGCCACCTCAACACGATCTTCGTCGCGGATCCTTCCACCTGGCAGGTTAAGTGGCTGATGACCGGGCCGTTCGTCGGCCAGCACGATCCCGACTTCCTCCCGAACGGCAAGATCCTGCTCTACGATAACCGCCTCAGCGGCGAGAAACCGAAGCTCGGCAACAGTCGCCTGCTCGAAATCGACCCACAGACGAAGAGCGTCGTCTGGACGTTCGAAGGCGAAGGTGAGACGGCCTTCTACGCCCACTCCCGCGGCGAGCAGCAGATGCTCCCGAACGGCAACATCCTCTATGTCGACCCCTATCGCGGCCGCGTCCTGGAGATCGCGCCCAAGGCGGGCAACCGCCTGGTCTGGGAATGGGTGAACCTCATTGCGCCGCACCAGGTCGGCCTCGTCACCGATGTCGAGCGCTTCCCCTTGGATCGGCTGCCCTGGGTAGGCTCGCCCTGCCCGGATCAGGTGGCGACCTCGTCCCCGGGCTGAGGCCGACCGATCCGGCCGGGCAACGAGCGCCCCCTACCGCCATTGTGAAGTGCTGTCGTATTTGTTCTCTTGGACGCCACAACCGGAGCGCACATAGGCTTGCCCTACGGGGTCGGGGAGCAGCCAGCGCATCCGTGATGCGGGCACCGCCGACGTGTCGGTGGAAGCCGCCAGCGGGATGTGGACGCATGGTGCGGAATCGGTGGCGGTGGTTGCTCCTCGTCGGCGAGCTCACCGTCGCGGCTTGGTTCGGAGTCGTGTGGGCTCGCACCGCGCATGCCCAGAGCGAGCCGGTCCTGACGGCGAATTTCCACACGATCGGCATGTACTGGTCTCGCGACGCCAACCCGCTCGGCGTGGCGGTCCGCTACCGGCCCGCCGGCGCCATGTCCTGGCTCGCGGCGCAGGACCTCTGGTGGGACGGCATCTCCACCTTGCCGGCATTCGTCCGTCAATATCGGGGCAGCATCGTCAATCTGTCGCCCGGCACCACCTACGAGGTGGCCTACAGCCTCGACGACGGCGCGAGCTGGTCCGACGCTCGGCAGATCCGCACGCGCAGCGAGCAGTTTCCCGGCACCACGGTAAGATACAGCGGCGTTCGCACGAAAAAGCTGGTGATCAGCCGCGGTGGCACGGCGAGCAACTGGCGCATCATTGACGGCCGCAACATCGCTACCATCGACGTCGACCACACCGACGACTGCGTCCAGATCAGCGCCCCCTATGTCGTCCTGCGCAACTTCACGATTCGGGACTGCCGTTACAACGGTGTGGTGATCGAGCGGCCGAACGTGGTCATCGAGGGCAACACGATCCTTGACTGGGGCATCCAGGAGATCGCTGCCGCCAATCCCACGCCGCGCAAGGGCAGCATCAGTAAGCGGCCCCTCTCGGACCCGCTCTCGACCTGCGTCGCCGGCGTGGACAAGGCCGATTTCGGTCGCCTGGCCGATTCGGGCATCCTGATCCGGGTCGGCGCGAACGACGGCATCGTCATCCAGCGCAACGTGATCCGCGACCCGCGCTACCGCTCGACCCGGTGGGTCGAGTGCCCGGGCTACGACAATCATCCCTACGGCCCGCGGGCGATCCAGATCGTCACCTCGAACAGCGACATGGGCAAAGGGAACGTGATCCGCTACAACCGGATCTACGCTACCAATACCACCGATGGGGCGGTCACGCTCCAGGATGATGCCAATCGTTATTACGACATCGTCTCTGTGAACTACCAGCAGGATCTGGACATCTATGGTAATATCATCCGCAACGGCACGGATGACGCGATCGAGGCCGACAACGCGGCGGTCAACGTCCGGATCTGGGGCAACTACATCGATTCCGCACTGACCATGGTGAGCCTGCAGCTCATGCAGGCGGGGCCGGCCTACATCTTCCGCAACATCTTCGATCGCGCCGCCGACAACAACACCGGAAACCCCGGCAACCACTATGTCGGCATCGAGACACCATATTACACCAGCGACGCGCCGATCAAGATCAAGCAGAACAATGGCGGCCCGAGCTCGGCCTGGAACGGCCCGGCCTTCGTCTATCACAATACTTCATTGCGTCCCGGCAACGACGGCTTCAGCTTCGGCTATGATATTCGGGTGGAAAGCTCGCGGAAGGAGCCGAACGACTTCTACAATCTAATCTCGCGCAACAATATATTCATGAGCGCAGCCAACTATCTCTACGACACCCATCCCAGGAACTGGTCGGACTACGTCTTCTCCGACATGTACAACCGACCCCTGAACGTCAACGCGCCGTACACCCTGGCGGACGACCTCTACGCGACGGCGGTCTGGAAGCAGGGGCACGGGCCGTCCGCGCCCTGGGCGATCTCCCCTGACGTTCCGACCGGACTCTACCAGGCCAGCAACGCCGGCGACGGCGTGGCGCTCGCGAACTTCAACGATCCCGAGAGTCGCGGCCGCGGCGCCCACCAATACCGGGCGGATGCCGACGTCCCGATGGCGTTCGGGCCGGCCGCCGACTGGACCTATCGACCGAGCGAGTAGTCCTTGCCGGACGTCCGGGCCGGCGGCATCGCCTGCCGGCTGAGGCCGCTCGCCGCCGCGGCGTCGTCTTTCTCGCATAATTAGCGTGTTAGACGAGATTCCGGCAACATATGGTTGACAGGCGCGTCGTCCAGACGCTACCCCAAATTCCAAGCAGCGGTAAGTTGCCAACTGGGTCAGTTCCGGCTCCGACAGGGCCGGTCAAGCATCGCTGACGCTCGATAACCAGGCGAAGCAACGCCGGGGAGAATGAAATGTCGCCCTCTCAGCCCGGTCGGCGCGTAGTATTCGCGCTGACGACAATAGTATTTTGCCTGTTCTACCCCCTGGGTAGCTCCGCCCGGGCGCAGACCGTTCCCGTGCTCAAAGCCAACTTCCATACACTCAGCATCTACTGGACACGCTCCGCCAGCTCGCAGGGCGTGGCGGTCCGCTATCGCCCACTGGGCGCCGCGGCGTGGCTCAAGGCGCAGAGCCTGTGGCGGGACGATACCTCGCCGCTCGCCCAGTACCGGGGGCAGTATCGCGGCAGCATCGTCAACCTGGCCCCAGGCACGGACTATGAGGTCGCCTACAGCCTCGACGGCGGCGGCAGCTGGTCGACGCCGTTGCCGGTGCGGACGCGCTCGGACATGCTGCCCGGCACGCGGGTCACCTTGTCGGGCACGCTCACACAGAAGCTGGTGATCTCCGCCGGCGGCACGGCCGCGAGCTGGCGGATCTATGACGGCCAGAACCAGACCACGATCGACCCCGGGCATCGCGATGACTGCGTGCAGATCACGGCGTCCTATGTCGTCCTGCGCAATTTCAGGATCGAGGACTGCCGCTACAATGGGATCGTGGTCGAGAAGCCGAACGTCGTGATCGAAGGCAACACGATCAGCGACTGGGGTATCCAGGAGGTAGCCGCCGACAATCCGGCGCCGCGCATCGGCAGCGTCAGCAGAAAGCCCCTGGCCAGCGCGGACTCGACCTGCATCGCCGGCATCGACAAGGCAGACTTCGGCCGCGTGTCCGACTCCGGCATCCTGGTCAAGACCTCGGGCAACACGGGCATCGTCATCCAGCGCAACGTCATCCGCGACCCGCGCTACCGCTCGACCCGCTGGGTCGAGTGCCCGGGATGGGACAACCATCCCTATGGCCCACGGGCGATCAACATCGTCGCCGGCTCCACCAAGCCGGGGATCGGCAATGTCATTCGCTACAATCACATCTATGCCACCAACACCACGGCGGGCGTCGTCCCGCTCAAGAACGACGCCAACCGCTTCTACGACATCCTCGGCGTCAATTTCGGTCAGGATCTCGACATCTACGGCAACACAATCCGCAATGGCACGGACGATGCGATCGAGGCCGACAACGCCGCGATCAACGTGCGGATCTGGGGCAACTATGTCGACTATGCGCTGAACATGGTGAGCCTGCAGCTCATGGTGGCTGGCCCCGCCTATGTCTTCCGCAACGTCTTCGACCGGGGAGCGGACATCAGGACCGGCAATCCCGGTACCTACAATGTCGGGGTGCCGGGATCGACCTATGGTAGCGCCGCAACGCTGAAACTCAAGCAGAACAATGGCGGCACCACCAAGGCCTTCCTGGGCCCGGTCTACATCTATCACAACACGTCGCTGCGAACGGGCCTCGACGGATTCTCGTCCGGTCTCGCGATCAGTGGCAACAACGTCGAGAAGGAGCCGAACAACTACTACCATGTCTTCTCGGCCAACAATGTCTACATGACCTCTACCAACTATCTCACCGACACGCATCCCAAGAACTGGGTCGGGTATCGATTCTCCGACATGTACAATCGGCCGAATCGGGTCAACTCGACCTATCTGCTGACCGACGGTCTCTACGCCACGGCGATCTGGAAAGCGGGGCACGGCCCCTCGCCGACCTGGGCCGCGGCACCCGCCACACCCACCGGCCGCTACCAGGTCGTGAACGCAGGCGACGGCGTGGCGCTCGCCAACTTCAACGATCCCGCGAATCGCGGCCGCGGCGCGCAGCAGTACCGCGCCGATCAGGACGTGCCAATGAGCTTCGGCCCCGGCGCGAGCTGGGCCTACCGGCCCAGCGAGTGACTGCCCCACCCTTTCCCCATGGTCACCGTTCCTGCGCCGGGCTAGTGGAGGCGGCCACGCGGCGGAACGGGAGACAGGAATGCGCGCGCTCGGAATTGCATCGGCCCTTCTGCTTCTGGGGGCCGCCCACGGGCAGGCCGGCGTGCTCGACCGCAGCCGTGAGACGGGCGAGCTGCGGATCGCCTACCGCACCGATGCGGAGCCTTTCTCCTACGTCAACGCGCAAGGCCAGGCGGCCGGTTTCTCGGTCGACCTCTGCAAGGCGGTGGCCAAGACGGTGGCGACCAAGATCGGCAAGCCCGACGTGAAGCTGGTCGAGGTCCAGGTTTCCGCGATGGATCGGCTGGCGGCGATTCAGGACGGCAAGGCCGACATCCTGTGCGAGGCGACCACCGTCACGCTGGGCCGGCGCGAGACGCTCGACTTCTCCATGCCGACCTTTGCGACCGGCGCGACGCTGCTCTATCCGGTCGATGGCGCCAAGTCCTTCGAGGACCTGGCCGGCAAGAAGGTCGGCGTGCTTTCCGGCACGACGACCGAGACGGGCCTGCGCGAGGCGCTCGAGCGTGCCAAGGTGCCGGCCGAGATCGTGACCGTGCCGACCCACACCGACGGCATCCGGATGCTCGCCTCCGGCGAGCTGTCGGCCTATTTCGGCGACGGCGCCATCCTGCTGTTCCATCTCATGCGGAGCCCGTTCCGCGACCGTCTGCGCCTCTCGGACAAGGTGCTGAGCTTCGAGCCCTACGCGCTCGCCCTGCCGCATGGCGACGACGCGTTTCGGCTGGTGGTCGACGCCACCCTGGCCCAGATGGCGCGCAGCGGCGAGATCGGCGCGGTGTTCGAAGCCGCGTTCGGACCCGGCGCCAAGCCGAGCGATCTCGTGCGCGCGTTGTGGATGCTGAACTCGGTTCCGGAGTGAGCTCCGTCACCAGTGGACGGCGACGGCGTCAGTTGACATGGCCGAGACCCTTCAGTCGATCGCGGCGGTGTTGTCGGCGCCCTCGGTGAGGCGGCGCCAAGTGGCCATGTTGGTCGCGCGCGGATCGATCCTCTCGCCCATCCGGCGCATGTCCGGTTGGCGCGACGGCAGCGCGGGTGCTAGATCCGCGCCATGTCGACCATCGCCACCTGGAACGTCAACTCGGTCAATGCCCGCCTGCCCAACGTGCTGACGTGGCTGGATGGGGCGAAGCCCGACATCGTGCTCCTGCAGGAGATCAAGTGCCTCGACGCCGCCTTCCCGACGGAGGCCGTGGGCGAGCTGGGCTACAACGTCGCGACGCACGGCCAGAAGAGCTACAACGGCGTCGCGATCCTCAGCCGGCAGCCGATCGAGGACGTGACGCGCGGCCTGCCCGGTGGCGACGGCGACGAGCAGGCCCGCTATCTCGAGGCGACCATCGGCGGGCTGCGGGTCGCCTCGATCTACCTGCCCAACGGAAACGATGTAGGTACAGACAAGTTCATCTACAAATTGCATTGGATGAAGCGCCTCTATCAACATATTGGTCTATTGCTTGAGCGGAATGAGGCATTTGTTTTTGGTGGCGACTACAATGTTATACCGGCAGATATAGATGCAAGAGATCCGGGGTCGTGGAAGAACAAGAACGATGCGTTAATCCATCCGGATTCTAGGCGCGCGTTTCGCGCGCTGCTGCACCTCGGGCTAACGGATGCTTATAGAGCCATGCATCCAGATGAGGCGGGTGCGTACACTTTTTGGGATTATCAGAAGGGTGCATTTGCACTCGACAATGGCATCCGGATCGACCACCTGCTCCTGTCGCCGCTCGCCGCCGACCGGCTGCTGGCCTGCTCGATCGACAAGGCGCCGCGCCGCCTGCCCAAGGCGTCCGACCACACGCCGGTGATGGTCGAGCTCGAGGACTGACGCCGGCCGGGCCGCAAATACGGCCGCCCGCATTCGTTACGTTCATGGTATGCTGCTGAAACGATCGTACCCCATGGATTGCATGGCGGGTGGCTACGGCACGGCGGCAGGCCGAGAGCGCGCGCTACCGGGGAGATTGACGAATGCGGAAGCCTCGGTTTGGTCATTCGCTGCTATTGGGATCGACCGCCGCCGGGATCGGTGCGCTGGCGCTGACGTGGCTGCCGGGCACCGAGGCGGCCTCGGGCTCCAGCCAGCTCCTCGATCCCAACTATCTCGCGCAGCAGATCTGTCGCGGGATGCAGCGCAAGGCCGAGTTCTTCAGGCCTGGTACCTTCATGGCGGTGGCGCAGGCGGCGACGACTTCCGCCGACGCCATGACTGCAGGCCCTGCCCTGCGCGACGATCTCGGCACGTTCTCCGTCGCCATCACCACCCGCTCGCCCGAGGCGCAGCGCTGGTTCGACCAAGGCGTGCGCTGGGCTTATGCCTTCAACCACGGTGAGGCGGTGCGCGCCTTCCGTGCGGCGCAGCAAGCCGATCCGACCTGCGCGATGTGCTACTGGGGCGAGGCCTGGGCGCTCGGGCCGAACATCAACTACCCGATGCAGCCCGAGGCCGTGGCGCCGGCCTTCGCCGCGATCGCCCAGGCCATGGCGCTGCGTGGCGGTGCCGGCGAGGTCGAGCGGGCCGAGATCGAGGCGCTCGCCGCGCGCTACAGCCCGGACCCCGCGGCCGACCGCAAGGCGCTCGACGCCGCCTATGCCGACACGATGGGCAAGGTCGCCACGACCTTCCCGGACGACGACCAGGCCCAGGTGCTGTTCGCCGATGCGCTGATGAACCTGCAGCCCTGGGACTATTGGCAGCCCGATCGCGTGACCCCCAAGGGCCGCACGGCCGAGCAGGTGGCCGCCCTTGAGCGAGTGTTGCGCCGGAGCCCGGGCCACCCGGGTGCGATCCACCTCTACATCCACACCGTCGAGGCGACGACCTCGCCTGAGCGCGCCGAGCCGTTCGCAGACCGGCTCAACGGGCAGATGCCGGGCGCCGGCCATCTCGTGCACATGCCGGCGCACATCTACTATCGCATCGGCCGCTATCTCGATTCGCTGAAGGTGAACGTGGCCGCAGCCCAGGCCGACGAGGCGCTGCTTGCCACGAGCCCCCAGCAGCCGGTCTACCAATACAACTACTATCCCCATAACGTGCACTTCGTCCTGGTGTCGGCACGCATGGCCGGCGACGGCGCGCAGACGATCGACGCCGCCGAGAAGCTGGCCGGCCTGATCCCCAAGGACGTCGCCACCACGATCCTCGCGGTGCAGGCGATCCAGCAGGCGCCATATTTCGCCCATGCCCAGTTCAGCGCGCCGCAGGCGGTGCTGGCGCTGCCCGACCCGGGGTCGGACGTGCCGTTCGTGCAGGGGAGCTGGCGCTACGCGCGAGCCATGGCGCAGATCCGTGCCGGTGACCTCGCGGCCGCCGCCGAGGAAGGGCGAATGCTGCGCCAGATCACCCAGGAGACCGACTTCAGCGGGCTCACGGCGTGGCTCGTTCCCGCCAAGGACGTGCTGATGGTCGCGGACAAGGTGGTCGAGGGTCAGCTCGCCCGCGCCACTGGCGACCGCATGGCAGCGGCCACCGCCCTGGAGGAGGCAGCCAGGATCCAAGCCGGGCTGTCCTACATGGAGCCACCATACTGGTACTATCCGGTCCGCCAGACGCTGGCGGCGGTGCTGCTCGAGGAGGGCAGGACGGACGCGGCCATACGCGAGTTCCAAGCCAGCCTCGTCGAGGCGCCCAACAACGCCTATGCCCTGTTCGGGCTGATGTCGGCGCAGGAGGCGGCCGGGGACGCGGCGGGTGCGAAGGTGACCCGGGCGTTGTTCGAGAAGGCCTGGGCCGGAGGGCCGGAGACCCCGGCCCTGGCGCAGCTCTAGCCCGGGCAAGGCCGCGGCGTCAGATCAGCTCGTAGCGGGCGCCGACCAGCCGCACGCGGCTGACGAACCCCGTACCCTGGTCGATCTCGGTGCCGAGAGCCAGGGTGCCGGTGACCAGGATGCGCTGGTTGAAGTCGACCCAGTCCTGCGGCTCGTCGAGTCGGACCAGGACGATGTCGGTGGGCCAAGTCAGCTCGCTATCGCAGAACGGGCAGACCGACATCGGCAGCTTGGTGAGCACGAAGAAGGCGGCATCCGGCTTCAGGGGCGGCGCCATGAAGCCGGGAATGCTCACCGTCTGCTCCGCGAGCACCAGGGCCTGCGGCGAGAACTCGGCACCGCGGGCATAGAGATCACGGATCAGGATGCGTTCGGCGGCGGCGCCCGACCGGGCGAAGGCGCCCGCCGCAAGAAGACCGATCAGCCAGGAACGTCGCGCGAGCCCGGTCATCGTTCCTTTCCTACTGGGCGGAGGCCTGCTTCTGCGACAGCCGCTCGCCGATCTTCGAGGCGAAGTTCATGACGTGGAAGGTGAAGTTCTCCTCCACCGTGCCCTGGAACAGATGCGACCATGGCCCGATCGCGTAGATGCCGAGATCCTCGCCACCGTGGGTCTCGCTCTGCATCGGGATCAGCGTCTGCTGGATGAAGTCCGGGTCGGTCGCCTCCTCCATCGTGATGTCGCGGCGCTCCTGGCCGGCCTTCTGGCCGCCCGGCCCGTTCGCGAAGCTGATGGTCGTGTAGCGCTTGCCGTCCAGCCCAAGCAGCGGCTCGTCGTCGACGCCGATCGAGATGCCGAGGATCGGGTTGCCGCGCTTGGCGTAGCCGGCGATCGTCAGGGTGTGGCTGTGGTCGCCGGTCACGACCACCAGCGTCTCGTCGAGATTGACCTTGCGCACGATGGTCTTGACCGCCTCGTTCAGCGCCACCGCGTCGGTCATCGTCCGGAAGGCGTTGCCGGCGTGGCTGCCGTGATCGACGCGGCCGCCCTCGACCAGCAGCACGAAGCCCTCCGGGTTCTTGCTCAGGATGTCGATGGCCTTCGCGGTCATCTCGGCCAGGGACGGCTCGCCGGCCTTGTCCTTCGGCCGATCATAGTCGTACTCCATGTGCGACATCTCGAAGAGCCCGAGCAGGTGATCGACGTTGGCCGGGTCGATCTGGTCGAACTGCTCCTTGTTCCAGACATAGGCGCCGCTGTTGCCGTAGCGCTCCAGCCAGGCCTTGGTCAGGTCACGGCCGTCCTTGCGCTTGCCCTTCTTGCCCTCGTCCTCCGGGTCGTCGACCGTGTTCGGCAGGAAGTTGGCGCGCCCGCCGCCCATGGCGACCTCCAGCCCGTCGCCATAGCGCATCTCGACGAGCTGCCGGGCGATGTCCGCGCAGCCGGCCGCGAGCGCCTCGGGCGTCATGCCGGCGTCCGATTCCCAGTCGCGGTTCGCGATATGCGAGTAGGTGGCACCCGGGGTCGCATGGGTGGCCGTCGCCGTCGTGACGAGGCCGGTCGACATGCCGATCGTGTCGGCCATCTCCCACAGCGTCGTGACCGCCTTGGCCTTCTGATCGTCGCAGCTATCCAGCTTCGAGGTGTGATTGATTCCCATCACGTCGTTGATCGTCTTCACGCCGGTCGTCATCGCGACGGCGCTCGGCGCGGAATCGGTGATTTGCGCGTCCGACGAGTAGGTCTTGGACGCCGCCATGTGCGGGAAGGCTTCCCAGGCGAGAATGTTCGACTCGCCGTCGACGCCGCGCTGCTGGCCCTCGAAGATCCGCGCTGCGGTCACGGTGGAGAAGCCCATGCCGTCGCCGACGACGAGGATGACATTCTTCGCCTGGTTCGTGTTCCTGGGCTGCGCGAGGATGCGTTGGAGCTGTCCCTGTGCCTGCTTGAAGTAGGGATCGTCGCCCTGCACCAGGCGGGCGTCCTCGGCCCTTGGCTGGCCGGCGAGCAGCGCCAATGCCGCGGTTCCCACTACCAGGCCAGCGGCCAGCTTCGTCGATGACGGCATGCGTTCCGGGCTCCCCGAGCTGTTGGCGGCCGCCCCACGGCAGCCGCTGGAGGATTTGTGACAGGACGGTTACAGATTGGCTACCATTACCTACCCAGGTGCGCCAAGTGGCCTGGTCGATGCCATGGCTATCGGCAGGACGTTGGACGTCCATGACATTCGACGGCGACGGGAGCTCGTTCGCCGGCCGGCGCATAGGTATGCTCACGGAGGGAGCCACGATGAGCGACGTTCGTGAGGGCGGCTGCTTCTGCGGCCTGGTCCGCTACCGGGTCCAGGGCCCGCCGATCGATGCGGGCTACTGCCACTGCCGGATGTGTCAGCGCAGCGCAGGGGCGCCGGTGCTCGCCTGGGGGAGCTGGCGCAGCGACCGTCTGGCATGGCTGACCGCCGAGCCCGCGACCTTCGCCTCCTCGGCCGAGGGCCGGCGCCGCTTCTGCGGAGCATGCGGAACGCAGCTCCTGTTCTGGACGACGGCGGAGCCGGAGATCGTCGACGTCAATCTCGTCACCCTCGACGAGCCGGCCGCGATCGTTCCCGAGTATCACATCTGGACGGCGAGCCGGATCCCCTGGTTCGAGACCACCGACACGCTGCCGCGCTATCCGGATGCCGGCGTCGACCGGCCGGATCTGCGCGAGCGGTGGCGCTGAGCCTTCTTCAGGCGTCCGCCGGGTCGAGCCGCAGCTCGACCATGATCTCGTTCGCCAGCCGCTCGAGCGTCTCGCGCAGCTCTTCGAGCGACAGGCCGGCCGGGACCTTCAGGCGCGCCTGGGCCTCGAACATGGGGTCGCCCGAGAACGAGGCGCTCACGACGCGCGTGGTGAGCTCCTCGATGTTCACCCCCTGCCCCGCCAGCGCCTGCGCGATGTCGCGCACGATGCCCGGACGATCCTGACCGACGAGATCGAGCAGCAGCAGCCGCTGCGGCTCGCGGCGCTCCTCGCCCAGCCCGCGCTCGGCCGTCACCCTGACACCCTGCGCCTCGAGCTCGTTCAGCTCGGCCAGGAACCGCTCGACCGCGGATTCAGGCAGCTCCACCAGCAGGATGCCGGCGAACTGGCCGGCGAGCCGTGCCATCCGGCTCTCCAGCCAACTGCCACCCGCCTCGGCCACGCGTTCGGACAGCGAGCGCACCAGACCCGGGCGGTCGCGCCCGATCAGCGTTAGCGTCAGCGCCGTCATCGCCGCCTCCCCATTTTCGTCGCTGGCCCTGCTGCCCCGATGTGTCGATACGGCGCCCGATCGTCAAGCTCGGCCCGGCGGCGATGGTCGGCGGGGCTCGCCGGCGCGGCCAACGAAAAGGGCGGGCCACGGGGCCCGCCCTGATCCTGATCGCAGTGTCGGGAAGCTACATGACCATCGCGCGCTCGGACTTCTCGTCGGTGGTGCGGCGCTCGGGCTGCGGCGCAGCCGCAATCTGGGGCTCGTCGCCCAGGAGCATGCGCTTGAGTTGCGCGCGTGCGCGATTCACGCGGCTTTTGACAGTGCCCACCTCGCAGCCGAGCATCGCCCCGACACTCTGATAGGGCAGCCCGTGAAGGATGGTGAGAACCAGGATTTCCCGATGGCGCGGGCTCAGCTTGCGAAAGGCGCGCCGGAACTCGTGGACCTCGATCGCACCCTCCTGTGTCGGCGGGACGCTGGCCAGGGAATCGAGATCCAGATCACCTTGCTCGGCGTGATGGTATTTGCGATTCGATGAGCTGAGGAAGCGGTTGCGGAGGATCGTGAACAGCCATGCCTTGAGATTGGTGCCGGGCGTGAACTGGTGCTCCGCACGAAGAGCGTTGACGACAGCATCCTGAACGAGATCGTCCGCGAGCCCCAGATCTCCGCGCGTCAGGCTGCGTGCGTAGGCGCGGAGCTGAGGAAGAAGTTCCGTCAGGTCTTCGCGGAACAGGCCCATTCTCTCCTCCCGACATGACCATCCTACTTAGACAACCGTCTTGAAGCGGCTTGGTTCCCGCTTCGGACGGGTCTCAGCCTGCTGGGCTCGCCTTGGCCGTCGCCAGGGCCTGCGCGATCGACACCACCAACGTGTCTGGATTGAACGGCTTGGTCACCACGAAGGTGGGCTCGACCCGGTCGCCGCGCAGCAGCTCCTCGGGAAAGGAGGTGACGAACACGACCGGAAGCGAGCCCAAGCGGAGGATGTCCTGCACCGCGTCGAGGCCCGAGCTGGCATCGGCGAGCTGGATGTCGGCAATGACGACGTCCGGGCGGTTCCGCTCGGCGATCCGGGTCGCCTCGCTGCGCGTGCGCGCGACACCGACGACGCTGTGGCCGCTCGCCGTGACGGTGCCGATCAGGTCCATCGCGATCACCGGCTCGTCCTCGATGACCAGGACGCGGGAGGGCGTCTGGCGCCTCATCCCCGCGCGCGCAGCCTCGAGATGGGCCTCGGCCTCCGCGGCCGACAGCCCGAGCACCGTGGCGGCCTCAGACGGGCTGAAGCCCTCGAGCGCAGTGAGCAGCAGCATCACCCGCTCATAGGGCGGCAGCTCGCGCACCCGGGCGCCGACGATCGCCTCGTCGGCGAGAACCCGCTCTTCCGGACCGTGCGGAGGCGCCGGCTCCGCGCCCAGCACCTCATGCAGGGCACGATAAAGCGCGATGCGCGGCTCCATGCCTGCAAAACTGGCCGGATGCTCGGCAAGCCACAGCAGGGCGGCACGAACCAGATCGTCGCCCTCCGCCTGCGTACCGGTCAAAGCTCGGCTGTAGCGGCGCAGGAACGGAATTTTGCCAGCAATGTTCGCCGTGTCCAAGCGCACAGCCGTTTCCATCCCCGCCTCCCGGTCTAAGATCCCTTGTCCTCTCCATCCGGCTTCTTGC
>JBGAKU010000235.1:0-8623 GCA_044224255.1 Geminicoccaceae bacterium | reverse complement strand
GAACTGGTAGCTGCCGAGATACTCGCTCTTCAGCCGCTGGCTGTCCCAGGCGGTGAGGCCCGTGAACACCAGCACGCCGATCACGGAGATCGCGAACTGCAGCGCGGTCGAGCCGATGAACAGGTTGACCAGGCTCGCGATCACGATGCCGATCAGGCCCATGAACAGGAACGAGCCCATGCTCGTGAGGTCGCGCTTGGCCGTGTAGCCGTAGAGGCTGGCCGCGCCGAAGGTGGCGGCGGTGACGAAGAACACGCGGGCGATGCTCTCCCCGGTGAACACCAGGAAGATCGAGGCCATCGAGATACCCATCACGGCCGCGAACAGCCAGAAGGTGATCTGTGCCGCGCTGGCGCTCATGCTCCCGATCCGGGCGCTCAGGAAGAAGACGAACCCGAGCGGCGCCAGCATCACCACCCACTTCAGGGGCGTGGTGAAGATCGGCACATACAGGGCCGGCGTCGACGCGACCGCCAGGGCCACGAGGCCGGTGATCGCGAGCCCGAGGCCCATGTAGTTGTAGACCGAGAGCATGAAGCTGCGCAGACCCTCGTCTACCGCCGGGACGGCCAGACCGGGCTGCGCGAAACGAGGATCCGTACGGTAAGCCATCGCGAAAAGCCCTTCGCAAAGGACGAAAACGATGCTCGACTATGTGGCCCTAACGCCGCAGCGTTCAAGCGAGAATCGGCGGGTCAGCCGATTCGCCCCAGCACCGGAAAGGTCTCGAGCAGCCAATAGGCGAGCGCCTCGAGCTGCCCCGTGATCATGAGCACGCCGACGAGAGCGAGCAGGATGCCGGCGGCCTGCTGCAGGCGACGGCCGGTGCGCGACAGCTGGCGCAGCCGCTCGAGCAGCACGTCCGTGAACAGGGCGGCCAGCAGGAACGGCAGGCCCAGACCGAGCGAGTAGACGGCCAGGAGCGCGGTGCCTGTCGCCAGGTTCGCGGTCGAGGCGCTCATCGTCAGGATGACGCCGAGCACCGGGCCGATGCAGGGCGTCCAGCCGAAGGCGAAGGCGAGGCCGAGGAGGAAGGCCCCGACGACCCGCCCGCCCTTCACTTCGGCGTGAAAGCGCGCCTCCCGCTCCAGGAACGGGATCGGCAAGAGGCCCGCCATGTGCAGGCCGAAAAGAAGCACGACGATCCCGGCCGCCACGCCCAGCTCGTAGCGCCAGGTCAGAAGCAGCGAGCCCAGCGCGGTCGCGCTGGCGCCGAACGACACGAACACGGTCGAGAAGCCGAGCACGAAGCACAGGGCATAGCCCAGCGCCTGCAGCCGGGCGCTCTGTCGGTCGCGCAGCTCCTCCAGCGAGGTCCCGGCGATGTAGGACAGATACCCCGGCACGAGAGGCAGGACGCAGGGTGAGAGGAAGGAGACCACGCCGGCGACGAGTGCCGTGGCGAAGCCGATCGAACCGGTCTCGAGCATGGCGGACCATTAGCCCGGCCGCGTGCGGCTCCGCCAGCGCAAACCCATCCTGAGGAGCGGGGAGCCGATCAGATCCGCTCGACTGCGAATCGGGTGAGATGCACCGCGTCGTAATTGCCGCTCTGGGGGTCGGAGCAGGCCGTCGGACGTGGCGCGCCGCTCCACATCAGGGACAGAACGCGGTCATAGCTCCACTTGATCACCACCTGCGCGGTGAAGATCCGCGATTCGGCAGCGGCGCCGGCCGGCACGAACGGCCCGTAGAAGAGCGTAGTCCAGGGTCCGAATGGGGTCGGCCCATAGAACAGGCCCAGCTCCAGCCAGTTCTGCGTCTTGGCGAGCACGTAGCCCGGCAGGGAAGGACAGCGCGAGATCATGATGTGCTTGCCGGCCCCGCGCAGGTCCTCGAACACCGGAACCACGCGTCGGCCGGTCGGCGTCGTGAAGATTCGGTCGCGCACGCTCGCCAGTGACCAGATGGGCGCGCGATTGCCGTCCAGCCCACAGAACCACTGCCATCGCGAGCTGTCGCCGAGCACGCCGGTCGGGACCCGGGCCGCCCACACCGTCGGGTTCTTGGGCTCCCCGACATAGAGTGCGGCGCTCTCGAGCCCGCCATGCTCCGCGAGCAAGAGGACCGGGTCGCCGTTGACGAGCGGCTTTTGATGGACCACGCCGACCACCTGCAGCCCGTGGACGGACTTGCGGACGACATCGGGCTGGACCGAGGTGAAGCTCGAGCCGTCGAGGGGCATCCTGAACAGGCGGGTGCGGTCGCGGCCGTCGACCAGGCCCATGGCGTAGACATAGACCGCGTTGCCCACCTTGAGCAGCGCCTGCGGCTTCAAGGAGAGGGCGCGCACCGATGCGCTCATCCGGTCCGCCCACAGGTCGGTGATGTCCGGTGCCGCGGGCGGGCCGCCGAAGCGGGTGAAGCCGATGGCCGACTTGGCCTCGCTCGCCGGATGCTGGAAGCCCCAGCCGTCGCCCCAGCCGGCGATAAGCGTCTGGTTGTCGATCGCCACGTGCGGCCATTGGTCGGAGCCGCAGGCGACGCGCCAGAGCCAGCGCGCGTCCAGCCGGCGGAGGCGAAACGTCTGGTCCGTCGGGTAGGGCGGATCAGCTGCTGCCGGGCTGATCCCAAGCGTGGCGAATGTGCCGCCGAGGATCGCTGCGGTACCGGCCTGCCCGGTGCGGGCAAGGACGGCACGACGTGACAGTCCGGCTGTTTCCGACATGGCTGGGGCGGCTCCCTGGGCGTAGCTTGTGATCTTGGTACGCCTTTAGACGACCTGCCCAACAGTTTAGTTCATGCCGCGCGCAGCACCGGCGCAGTCGGCAAGTCGACCAGGCGCCAAAGGCTCAAACCACCGACGAAGACGACCGCCAGGACCGACGCCGCGAGCACGCCGAGAAGCGAGCCCAGGGCCGGCGACCAGGGAAGCGTCATCACCTGGGTGACGAGCGCCCAGGCGGCGATCGACCCGAGTAGCCCGCCGATCAGGGCGACGGCGACGCCGATGACCAGATACTCGATCAGAAAGGCCCGCAGAAGCACCGCGCGATGCGCGCCCAGCACCTTGAGCACGACCGTCTCGTAACGCTGGCGCTCACGCGCGGCCAGGATGCCGCCGACCAGAGCCAGGATGCCGCCGCCAAGCGTGAATCCGGCCACCACATAGACGGCGAGCTCGACCCGATCGAGCACCTCGGTAGCACGGGCCACCACCTCCCTGACCGTGATCGGCGTGACGTTCGGCAGTGTGGCCGCCAGCCGGTCGAGCAGCTCGGCCTCGCCCGCCACCGGCACATCCGCCGCCGCGACGAAGGTGTGCGGCGCGCCGGCGAGCGCGCTCGGATTGACGATGAACAGGAAGTCGAGCCGGCCGCCGCTCCAGTCCACCTCGCGACGGATGCTGGCGATCCTCGTCTCCAGATTGCGGCCGAGCACGTTGAAGGTGAGGGTATCGCCCAGGCCGACGCCGTAGCCGGCGGCGATCTCCTCGTCGATCGAGACCAGGGGCGGCCCGGCATAGTCTGCGGGCCACCATGCGCCGGCCACGAGCTCGGTGCCGTCGGGAACGGTAGCGGCATAGGTGAGGCCGCGGTCGCGTCGGAGCGTCCAGGCGACATTCTCGGCCACGGCGACCTCGGCCACCGGCCGCCCGGCGATTCGGGCCACCCGCGCGCGCAGGCTGGGCACAAGCTGCTCCAGGCGCGTTCCGGGCACCTGTTCCAGCACGGCGTGCAACGTGTCGCGCTGCTGCGGCTGGATATCGATCAGATAGAGCGCCGTCGAGATTGCTCGCGAGCACCGCGACGGCGGCGAGCAGCGTCACGCCGGCTCCCAGCGCCACGATCACGCGTGGTGAGGGCGAGCCGGGGCGGTGGAGGTTGGCGACGGCCAGGCGGAAGGCAAAGTCGCCGCGCCGCTGCAGCCGGCGCGCGCCCAGGACCAGAAGCTGCGTCAGGCCCCAGAGCGCCACGGCGGCCACGGCCGCCGTCAGCACGAACCAGCCTCCGATCGCGGGTTGCGGGACCCCGAGCGCGGCCACGGCTGCGAGTGCGGCCACCGCCAGCGCCAACCCGGCCAGATAAGGCGAGCGCGGCAGGCGATGGTCGGGTGCGACCAGCGCCCGAAAGAGCCGGGCCGGCGAGATGTCCCGCGCCACGGCCAGCGGCCAGACGGCGAAGACCAGGGTTGCGAGCAACCCCGTAAGGCCGGCACGCAGGAGCGGGAGCGCATAGATGCCGAGGTCGGGTGCGATCGGCAGCAGGCCCGCGGGAGCGAGCCGCACGGCAAGCGGCAACAGCAGGCCGAGAAGGAGCCCAGCCGTCACCCCGGCGACGGCGAGGAGCATGACCTGCGCCAGATAGATCGCGAACACCTGACCGCCGCTGGCGCCCAGGCTCTTGAGCGTGGCGATCGTCGTCGTCCGGCGCGCGAGATGGGTCTCGATCGTCAGCGCGATGCCCAGGCCTCCGGTCAGCAGCGCGGTCAGCCCGGCGAGCGTGAGGAAGGTCCCGAGCCGATCGGTGACGCGGGTGATCTGCGGCTGGACATCCCGCGGGCTGCGCGCACGCCACCCGGCGTCGGGCCATGCCCGCTCCAGCTCCCGGGCGAAGGCGTCGGCATCGGCACCTTCCGGCAGCACCACCTTGTACTCGTAGGTCGCGAGCGCGCCGGGCAGGAGCACCTGCGCGGCATCGAGCGTGTCGCGGCCGACCAGAAGGCGCGGCCCGAGGCTGAACAGGCCGCCGACCCGGTCGGGCTCACGCAGAAGTGTCGCGCGGATCGCGATGTCCACATCGCCGACCCGCACCCGGTCCCCGACCCGGACGCCCAGCCGGGCGAGCAGTGCCGGCTCGGCCACGCCACCGCCGTCGGCCAAGGCGGCCGCCAAAGGCATCGGCGGATCCAGCACGACCGAGCCGAGCAGCGGATAGGCTTCGTCCACGGCCTTGAGATTGACGGACACGGTCCGCCCGTTCGCAGCTGCCAGCGAGTTGAGCCGGACCTGCTCGCTCAGGGCCGCCCCGCTCGGCACGATCCGATCGAGCTCTGCCGCGGCGATCGGGGCATTGGCCTGCTCCAGCTCGAGATCGCCGCCCAGAAGCGAGCGTGCGTCGCGGTCCAGCGCGTTCTCGATGCCGCGGTTGAGCGTCCCGACCGCGGCGATGATGCCGACGCCCAAGGTGAGCGCCCCGATCAGGATGAGGAAGCTCCGGCTGGCGCCCCGCAGATCGCGCACGGCCAGGCGGCAGGCCAGGCCGAGACCGTTGAGCGTGCCGCTCACGTCAGCGCGACCATCGGCGCGCGGGCGGCGGCGCCCTCGCCGAGCCGGCCACGGTCCATGTGCAGCCGGCGGCCGCAGCGTGCCGCCAGCCCCGGGTCGTGCGTGATCAGGAGAAGGGTCATGCCGCGGGCGGCGCAGGCGCCGAAGATCAAGTCCACGACCGCCCGGCCGGTGTCGCCGTCGAGATTGCCGGTCGGCTCGTCCGCGAGCAGAAGCCGCGGCCGGTTGACCAGGGCCCGTGCCAGCGCGACACGCTGCTGCTCGCCGCCCGAAAGCTGCCCGGGATAGTGCTCGATCCGCTGCTCCAGGCCGACCTCGCGCAGAAGTGAGCGGGCGGCCGGGAAGGCGTCGCGATCGCCGGCCAGCTCCATCGGCAGTGCCACGTTCTCGATGGCGGTCATGGTCGGGATGAGGTGGAACGACTGGAACAGGATGCCGAGCCGGTCGCGGCGGAACTCCGCCAGCCCGTCCTCGTCCAGACCGACGAGGTCGATCCCGTCCACCTGGATGCTACCCGCGGTCGGCCGCTCGATACCGCCGATCAGGGACATCAGGCTGGACTTGCCGGAGCCGGACGGGCCCACCACGCTCACGCTCGAGCCCGCGGCGACCTCGAGATCGATGCCGCGCAGGATGATGACCGGGCCTGCGGCGCTGGAAAGGGTCAGATGCACATCGCGAAGCTCAATCATGGGCAAAGGCTGGGTTCCCCGGGTCGCCGATGGCCGATCTTGGGGGAGATGGACCGACTGGCCCGGGCCAGCAAGGCCGTGCTCGCGGTCGTTGCCGGGCTGACGCTCCTGTCTCCTGCGGCCTGGGCCTGCCGCCTGACCGTCCTCGGCGACTCGCTCGCCGCCGGCTATGGCGTCGAGGAGCAGGACGCCTTTCCAGTCAGGCTGCAAGCGGCCTTGAACGCCAGCGGCGTGGACTGCGAGGTCCTCAACGCCGGCGTCTCTGGGGACACGTCGGCCGGCGGCCTCGCCCGGCTGGAGTGGGTGCTCGCGGACCGGCCGACCCATCTCCTGGTCGAGCTTGGCGGCAACGATGCCCTGAGAGGACTTCCGGTTGAACAACTAAAAGATAACCTCAACCGAATCGTCTCGGCAGCGAAGGCGCGCGGCGTTCAAGTCATCCTCGCCGGGATGCTCGCGCCGCCGAACATGGGCCGCAGCTATGGCGATGCCTTCCGGCAGGTCTATCTGGACGTCGCGCGCGAGCAGGAGGTGCCGCTCTATCCCTTCTTCTTGGACGGCGTCATCCTGACTGACGGCCTGATGCAGGCCGACGGCATCCACCCCAACGGCCGCGGGGTCGAGGTCATTGCAGAACGCATAGCGCCACTCGTGGCAGCGGCCATTCAAGACGACTGAGCAAGTCCCAGCCACGGCGAGCTGGCCCGATACTCGGGAAGGATGACCGAAGCGTAATAAAGCGCCCGGGCTCGAGTCGGCACTATGTGCGCGCCGAGGATGAGCGGTCACCATGGGCGCGTTGGGACTTACCCACAATCTGTTGAGAAGAACGGGGAAAAGATCCGGCCTGTGGGCAAGGCTGTGGACATCGTGGGTATGGCTGGGGCATTTTGCCCTGCCGCTGGTACATATTGCGGCAAAAGGTCCGTTGGGCGTTGTGGCCAGTGCCGGCAGCGTGGGAATAAGCTGCGCGTGCGGCGAGGGTCAACCGGTGCCTTCGCGGAAGCCAGCGTATCGGAGGGGCTATGTCGGACGTGTTTCCGGTCGATCCGCAGTGGGCAAAGAATAGCCACTGCGACAGCGCCAAGTATCTCGCCATGTACGAGCGCTCGGTGAAGGACCCGGAGGGCTTCTGGGGCGAGATGGCGAAGCGGCTGGACTGGATCAAGCAGCCGACGAAGATCAAGAACACCTCCTTCGAGGGCGACGTCTCGATCAAGTGGTTCGAGGACGGCCAGCTCAATGTGGCCTACAATTGCATCGATCGTCATCTCGCCAAGCGCGGCGATCAGACGGCGATCATCTTCGAAGGCGACGACCCCGAGGTCGACAAGAAGATCACCTACCGCGAGCTGCACGAGAAGGTGTCGAAGCTTGCCAACGTGCTCAAGAGCATCGGCGTCAAGAAGGGCGACCCGGTCACCATTTACCTGCCGATGATCCCGGAGGCGGCCTATGCCATGCTGGCCTGCGCCCGTATCGGCGCCCCGCACTCGGTCGTCTTCGGCGGCTTCTCGCCCGACAGCCTCGCCGACCGCGTCAACGGCGCCGATTCCAAGCTGATCATCACCTCCGACGGTGGCCTGCGCGGTGGCCGGCCGGTGCCGCTCAAGGAGAATGCGGACAAGGCGCTCGAGAAGTGCCCCCCCGACGTCAAGATCCTGATGTTCCGCCACACCGGGATGTCGGTCCCGATGGTCGAGGGCCGGGACATCGACGCCGGCCCGCTGATGGCCAAGGCGAGCGCCGACTGCCCCTGCGAGCCGATGAACGCTGAGGATCCGCTGTTCCTGCTCTACACCTCGGGCTCGACCGGCAAGCCCAAGGGTGCGCTGCACACCAGCGGCGGCTATCTCGTCTATGCCGCGCTCACCCACGAATACGTCTTCGACTATCAGGAGGGTGACATCTACTGGTGCACGGCCGACGTCGGCTGGGTGACCGGCCACAGCTACATTCTCTACGGCCCGCTCGCCAACGGCGCCACGACGCTGATGTTCGAGGGCATCCCGACCTATCCGAGCGTGTCCCGGTTCTGGGAGGTCATCGACAAGCACCAGGTCAGCATCTTCTACACCGCACCCACCGCGATCCGCTCCTTGATGCAGAAGGGCGACGAGCCGGTGAAGAAGAGCTCGCGCACGTCGCTCCGGCTCCTGGGCTCGGTCGGCGAGCCGATCAACCCCGAGGTCTGGAAGTGGTACCACAGGGTGGTCGGTGACGACCGCTGCCCGGTCGTCGACACCTGGTGGCAGACGGAGACCGGGGGCATCCTGATCACGCCCCTGCCAGGCGCCATCGACCTCAAGCCCGGCTCGGCGACGCGGCCCTTCTTCGGCGTGCAGCCGGTCCTGGTCGACAATGAGGGCAACCTGCTCGAAGGTGCCGCGGAAGGGAATCTGCTGATCGCCGACAGCTGGCCCGGCCAGATGCGCACCGTGTTCGGTGACCACGAGCGGTTCATCCAGACCTACTTCACCACCTTCAAGGGCTACTACACGACCGGCGACGGCGCCCGGCGCGACGAGGACGGCTACTGGTGGATCACCGGCCGCGTCGACGACGTCATCAACGTCTCCGGCCATCGCATGGGCACGGCCGAGGTCGAGAGCGCCCTGGTGGCGCACCCCGCCGTCGCGGAGGCCGCGGTCGTCGGCTATCCGCACGACATCAAGGGTCAGGGCATCTTCTGCTACGTCACGCT
>JBGAKU010000234.1:0-9471 GCA_044224255.1 Geminicoccaceae bacterium | reverse complement strand
CGCCGATCAGAGGGGTAGCGCCGAACGGCCGGGCCTCGACCATCAGCCGCATGGTGAGCGCCGCGACGTGCCAGCCGCTCGCGACCAGACCGCCGAACAGCGTGTCCTTGGCCGCCTCGTCGTCGAGATGCATGGGCTGCGGGTCGTAGGTCGCGGCGAAGGCCACGATGTCGTCGTGCCCGATCACCACCACCCCGGTCTCGAACACCTGCCCGACATGCAGATCCTGCAATGTCACCGCCTGCTCGGCCGGTCGGCTCATGGATGCATCCTCGCGCCCTTGGTGATCTTGTCGACGAGCTTGCGCTCCTCGCGCAGCGCCAGCCCGACCACCTTCGCCTCCGCCGGCCCATGCTCGGCGAACACGGCCCGGTTGGCGGCGTCGTGGCCGGTGGCGAACATCTCCTCGATGTAGAGCGCGTGCTGCACACCCCGATCGAGGGCGCGGCGATGGATGCCGGCGATCGTCGGCCGGTCGGCGGCCAGGACGATCACGGGCTGGACGAGAAGGCTGAGATAGAGGTTGCCGGCCGCGTCGCGATAGGGCTCGCCGACAAGCTCCGGCGCCGCGCCGACGATCCCGCTCATCAGGAATGCGGTGACGTTGAGCTTCTGCCAGCTCTGCAGATCGTCGCGCACGACGACCGCCACCTTGGTCTCGAACATCATGCCTCCCGCGCCGTGGGGGGATGGGATGCTAGTCTTCGCAACAGCCGCCACAGCGTCTCGGCCTCGGCGCCGAAGCCGCCTGCGATCTCGGCATTCAGCCCGTCCATGACCGCCTGCAGCGGCTCGCGTCGCTCACGGCCGGCCCCGGTCAGCCGGATCCGGTTCACCCGCCGGTCACCGCTGTCGGCGGTACGCTGGATCAGGCCCAGCGACTCCAGCCGGTCGAGCACCCCGGTGATCGTGGCGCTGTCGAGCACGAGCCGTGTGCCGATCTCGGCACCGCTCAGCCCGTCCTGCTCCCACAGCACCTGCAGCACGCCGTACTGCACGGGCGTGATCCCGAACGGCGCCAGCCGCTCGCGGGCGAGGCGCGCGACGGTCTGCGCCGCCTTGCCGGCTAGGAAGCTGATGCACTCGTCAATTCGTTCCATACCATATTCTTGTATAGAGATATCTTGCACACAAGCTAATAGTCAACGTTTCGGCACCAATCCTGCAACGGCCGGTGATCTGGAAGCCGCTTCCGAGCGCCCACACATGCTGCGGAACCCGAGACCTATGGAGGTCCCTATGTCGATCCGCCCGGTGAAGCGCATCGTCCAGTCGCAGCCTACGATGGAGGGTGCCGGCGTCCGTCTGCGCCGGGCCTTCGGCTTCGGCGATCCGGGCGAGCATGATCCGTTCCTGATGCTCGACGACTTCCGCAACGACCGGCCCCAGGACTACGAGGCGGGCTTCCCCTGGCATCCGCACCGCGGGATCGAGACGATCACCTATGTGCTCGCCGGGACGGTCGACCACGCCGACAGCCTCGGCAACCGCGGCTCGCTGGGTGCGGGCGACGTGCAGTGGATGACCGCCGGCCGTGGCATCCTCCACCAGGAGATGCCGCACGGCGACAAGGTGGGTCGGATGCACGGCTTCCAGCTCTGGGCCAACCTGCCGTCCGCGCTGAAGATGACCGCCCCGCGCTATCAGGACGTGCCGGGGGCGGAGATCCCCGAGATCGTCGACGACGACGGCGCGGTCGTGCGGGTCATCTGCGGCGATTTCTGGGGCAAGCGTGGCCCGGTCGACGGCATCGCTGCCGACCCGCGCTACCTCGACGTCTCGGTGCCGCCGGGCAAGCGCAGGACGCTCAAGGTCGAGACCGAGCGCAACGCGTTCGCCTACGTCTTCGCCGGCTCCGGCAGCTTCGCCGCCGCCTCCGACCCGCAGGGCGTGCTGACCGAGAAGGAGGTGGCAGGGCAGGAGATCCTGATCCGCGAGCGCACCGGGCAACCGCTCCCTGGTCCTGTTCGACCAAGGCGACGAGATCACCGTCCAGGCGGGCGAGGAGGGCATCCGCTTCCTGCTGGTTTCCGGCAAGCCGATCCGCGAGCCGGTGGCATGGTACGGCCCGATCGTGATGAACACCCAGGCGGAGATCCAGCAGGCGGTGGCGGAGCTGCGCAACGGCACCTTCATCCGGGGGCATTGAGCGTGGGTTCTGCGGGGTCCCTCGGCTCAGTCGAGCGCGAGGAAGGTTCCCCGGAAGTATAGATCGGACCTACCTTCGTATAGCTAGACTGTAAGTCTGTAGTTGGTATGTCGGAGGGAGCTACTACCGTCTTCAGCAGTCGTCGAGTAGATCAGCCATCTCGATAACGTCATGCCGGACGACACGCGGCTCGCGACCACCTATCAGCTGGCCTCGTTGGCGAAGGGGTCAGCTCCGCTCAGACTGGGAGCAATCGGGCTCGTCATTGTCTGTGTCGCGGGCGGCTTCGCCTATGCCGCAGGCTGGTTGTCGCCGGAACGCCTGACCCAGGCCCGCTTGATCGACAGGTTCGAGCAGGTGAATGGCCGTCACGAGGGCTTCCGGCGCAACCACGCCAAGGGTGTCTGCATCGCTGGCAGCTTCGCGAGCAATGGCCAGGGCGAACGCCTGTCCAGGGCTGCCGTCTTCGCGCCGGGCCGCATGCCGGTGGTCGGTCGCTTTGCCCTCGCCGGCGGCAATCCCATGCTGCCTGACGGCCCGAAGGTGGTCCGCAGCATGGCCTTGAGCTTTCGGCCGCCCGGCGGCGAGGAATGGCGGACGGGCATGAACAACATCCCGGTCTTTCCGGTCAACACTCCGCAGGCCTTCTACGAGCAGCTCGAGGCCGGTCGGCCCGACCCCGCGACCGGGAAGCCCGATCCCGCACGGATGCAGGCGTTCCTGTCGGCGCATCCGGAAAGCGCGCGGGCGGTCCAACGCATCATGGCCGCTCCCGTCTCCTCCGGCTTCGCCGACGCGAGCTACCATGGTCTCGATGCCTTCCGCTTCGTCGATGCCGCCGGAGCTTCGACCCCGGTGCGCTGGTCGATGGTGTCGCTGACGCCGTTCGTGCCCGAATCGGCAGCCCAGGCCGCAACGAGCGACAAGAACTATCTCTTCGACAGGGTCGCGGCGCAGCTTGCCCAGGGTCCGCTGCAATGGCGGCTCGTGATCACGGTGGGCCAGCCGGGCGATCCCACGAACGATTCCACGCTGCCGTGGCCAGATGACCGCGAGCAGGTCGATGTCGGCACGCTCACCATCGATCACATCGAAAGCGAGGCGTCCGGCAACTGTCGCGACATCAACTTCGATCCGCTGGTGCTGCCGGTGGGCATCGAGCCATCGGACGATCCGCTGCTGAGTGCCCGTTCGGCCGCCTATTCGGTATCCTTCACCCGGCGTGCGGGCGAGCCGAAGACGCCGAGCGCCGTGCAGATCACCAACGAAGCGGTCCAAGGTTCCTGATCGTGGCACGTCACCCGCAGTTCACGGCATTCGCGCGGCTCCTGCACTGGGCGATGGCGGCGTTGATCCTAGCGATGCTGCTCATCGGCATCGGCATGGTCGGCTCGCTTGGAAACTATGGGAGACTGGTCGCGATCCACAAGCCGCTGGGCATGGTGATCCTGGTGCTGGTGGCAGTCCGCCTCGTCTACCGCCTCGTCCAACCGCCACCGCCACTGCCCCGGGCCATGCCCGGCTGGCAGCGCTTTTTCGCCCATGCATCGCATGTCTTGCTCTACCTGCTCATGTTCGCGCTGCCGCTCGTCGGCTGGGGGATGCTCTCGGCGGCCGGATACCCGATCGTGCTCTACGGCGCCTGGCAGCTGCCATCCATCCTGCCGCTCGACGTCATGCTCTATGCTTGGCTGCGGTGCGCGCACACGGTGCTGGCATTCCTGCTGTTCTTCCTCTTCCTCGCCCATCTCGGCGCGGCACTGCTCCACGGTCTGGTGTTCCGAGACGGCGTCTTGCAGAGCATGCTGCCCTGGCGGTCACGCGCCGAGCGGCCCACCGTGCACCCGTGATCGCGGCACCGGGTCCGGCAGCAGTCGAGACCTATCTGGATCTCTGGGGGCTGGTTCGCGACGGCGACCCGATCGTGACCACGGTCGCCCGCCTGCTGCCGGTCCGCCGATGCGGCGAGCCGGCCATGCTCAAGCTGTCCGCGGCGGAAGAGGAGCCGGCCGCGGGCGCCCTGATGGCATGGTGGGACGGCGAGGGTGCCGCCCGCGTGCTGGCGCGCGAGCCGCAGGCGATTCTCCTGGAGCGCGCGACGGGCTCGGCATCGCTGGCCGAGATGGCCCGCCGCGGCCGGGACGACGAGGCGTGCCGCATCCTATGCTCCGTGGCCACACGGCTGCATGCGGCGCGAGCTGCACCGCTGCCCGAGCTCATCCCGCTCGCCGACCGGTTCCGCGACCTGGAGCCGGCCGCCTCGGCCCACGGCGGCATTCTGGCCCGTTGCCTGGCAGCCGCCCGCAAGCTGCTGGCGGAGCCGCGCGAGGTGTGTGCGCTGCACGGCGACCTGCACCACGACAATGTCCTGGATTTCGGCCCGCGCGGCTGGCTGGCGATCGATCCCCATGCGCTGCTGGGCGAGCGCGGCTTCGACTTCGCCAACATCTTCACCAACCCCGATCTCGCGGACCCGAGCCGGCCGGTGGCCACCGACCGCGACCGTTTCGCCCGGCGGGTGGCGATCGTCGCCGCGGCGGCGGGGCTGGAGCGGACGCGCCTGCTGCGGTGGATCCTCGCCTGGACCGGGTTGTCGGCCGCCTGGTTCCTCGGCGACGGCGACTCGGCAGCGATCGATCTCGAGGTCGCCGCCCTGGCCGCGGCAGAGCTCGATCGGTGAAGGCCGCCCGCGCCGCAAGTGGCCTAGGCGCGGGCGGTGCTCAGTCGATGTCGAGGACGACCGCACGGAACGAGCGTAGGCCCTTGTCGGCCTTCTTGCATTCCTTGCCCGCCACGTCCTTGGTGCCGTCGTCGCTGATGACCAGGACCCTTCTGGAAGGCACGAGGCCGCCGCCCGAGGTCTCCACGAGGGGCGTGACGGCCTCCGGGTGGAAGTCCGGGTAGGCGTCCAGGACCTCGCGAAACGATCTGATCTCCTGCGGGGCGCCGGTTCCGTCCCAGCGGAACAGCGCGAAGCCAGGGCCCTCGTCCTCGTCGTCGGTCTGTCCGGCAGCGATCAGATAGGCCTGGTGGGCCGGCGACCAGGCGATGTCGCGAATGCCCCGGTCGCCCAGGGGGAGGGCGATGACCGCGCCGAGCTCGGCCTCGTGGGCCACGCCATCCAGGAGAGCGGCGGGATTGTCGATGGCGAACAGGATCGCCTCGCCGTGCGGGTGCGGGTTGCGCACACCGACCAGAAGGATGTCGCCCGTTCGGTTGGCCGTGAGCCCCTCGACGTTGAACCCGCGCTTCTTGGGCGCCAGCTCCTCCTTCTGCTTGTCGAGGTCGCCCACGGCATCGCGCAACGGCTCGTAATCGTCGCCGTTCATGGCCCTGATAGCCTTCGGCAGCCCGTCGAACGACGGTGAGAAGTCCTTCCCCCAGTGATGCCCGGCATCCGATCGGTGCGAGGCGAAGAGCTGGAACCGCTCCGTCTCGACCATGCCCTTGCCGTCCCGGCCGTTGGACGAGATCCAGACGATCCGGTCGCCGAGGATGGCCGCCCCTTCGATGTCCGCCTCACCGTCCTCGCCCAGGTGCGGCAGCTCGATCTTGTCGAGCCTCTCGCCGCCGCCGAGACCATAGATGGAGAGGTAGGGCTTCTCGTCGTCGCCGACGATGATGCGGTCGGCATCGAGCGCGATCGCCGCGGAGGCGTCGCAGATGCCCTTGAAGGTGACGATCTCGGGCGCCGCGGCATAAGCACCGCCGCACAGGCCGCCGAGAACACAGGATGCCAGACCGATCGCCGCGATGCGCATGCTCACTCCTCGGGTCAGAACACGATCGTCCAGCCCTCGGCCGAGGCCTGCTCCTTGGTATAGGCCACGCCGTCGACCTTGAGCCCGGCGGCGTCGACCAGGGTGATCGTGCCGCCCTTGTTGCCGAGCGCCAGCGGCGGCGCGATCGGGACCACCAGCGTCGCTCCGGCCTCGATCCGGCCGGTGAGCGCCTGGGTCTGCTCCGCGCGGTCGATCAGCTGCCAGCCGGCAAGCTCGATGGCTTCGGGTGTCGTGTTCAGCAGGGTGACGGTCTCGGCCTCGGGTCCTGGCCCCATGGGATTGACCAGGGCGGCCACGATCCGCACGCGGAAGTCGGCCTCGGATGTCGGCTCTTCCAACGCGTGCCCCGTCACGTCGTCCGTGTGCCAGGCCTGGGACTGGAAGGCGAGGAAGATCGCCACCCACTGGCTCGTCGCGGGAAAGCGCAGAATCAGCCCGCCGTCCTGCCACACGCCGTCGTCGCGCTGGAAGTTCGGGTGGTTGCCCTGGTTCATGTGGATGTCGTGGACGCCGTTGCCCGGCTCGAACTCGAAGATCTTGTCGCGCTTGCCCTCCTCGGGGCCCCAGCGCTGGCCGAAGGCGTAGATGATCGCCTCGGGCTCGCGCGCGGCGCGGTCGACATAGTGGGCCAAGCGGTCGCTCAGATCGTTGTCGTCGCCCGGCAGGCTGGGCGGCAGCGGGCGCATGTCGAGGCGGTTGAACAGGTTGCCGCGGATGAAGTCGAGCGACCCGGAGTCCGGCCGCTTGGCCAGGAGGGTGAAACCCTCCGCCAGCGCGTCCAGCTTCTGCGTCAGCGGGTGCCGGAAGTTCTCGTCGATCAGGAACAGCAGCTCCGAGGGGCTGAGCTGCGAGAGCACGTTGACCGCGATCCGGTAGTCGGTCCCGGCGGCCGACACCTGCACCTGATAGTGCGGCGAGTCGCGATCGTCCTCGCGCCGCGCGGCGACGACGCGTCCCCGCAGGACGCCATAGCGTTCCAGACCCATGGCGCTCTCTCCCGTGGCCACGCCACATCCACCGGGCATTATCGACCGTAGGTGGGCCGGCGGCTGTGAGAAATCTCACGGCAGCCGGTGAGCCGGAGGATGTCCTGGAACTCCACCGCCTGGCCGATGGCGCTCTCGCGGTCAGGCTGCTCGCCGGCGCAGCATGGCGGCGAGCGCCCGGCGCTGGTGGCGGTTGAGCGGAGGCAGGTCGGGTTCGGGCGTGCGGCTCTCCTCGGCTGTCGGGAGCGGGGCGGGGTCGGGAGGCAGGGGCGCGGCGGGTGTCCGGCCGCCGGGTTCGGACGTGCGTGGCGACAGATCGTTCGTGCAGTTCTGCTCTTGCGGCTGGGATCTCGCGGGTTCGAACGTGCCATCCTGCAGCTCGTCGATCCAATCGTACGGTCGATTGCGCAGGACCCGCAGCGCCTGCAGCGCGCGGCCGATGTCCTTGTCGATGCGGGCACCGTAGCGGGCGAAGGCGAGGAGCTTTTTCATCGTCGCCTTCGTGGGCGGACTCTCGGTGGCAGCCGCGGTGAGGGTCGCCAGCTCCAAAGCACGCAGCCGGTCCTGGCGCCACATGCAGGTGACCAGCTCCATCACCCAGCGGTGCTCGTACGCATCGCGCGGGCCCCAGTCGGAGGTGACGGCAGCGTGCAGGGCCGCGACCCGGTCCTCGCCGGAAAGCAGCGCGAACGGGCCGCCGCGCAGGCCGTGGCGGGTGCCGTTCTGTGCCGAGCGGGCCTTGCCGGCCTCGGTCGTCGGGCCGGGCGAGCGGGCGCCGTTGGCGCGTGAGGTGGCCTGCTGGGCAGGGGTACGGCTGCTGGGCACGACAGTCCCCAGGAGAGGATTGCCTCCCAGTTCATCGCTCAATAGTTGAGCACGGGCAAGGATCTTGATCCTAGTCGTTGTGCCCTTACGGCGGTACTACGGTCGGGCAATCGGTGTAGGGTTGCTCACGGTGGTGGGACGAGCCTGGGCCTGGCCCGGCGAGCGGGTGTCGATCGTCCGGTTCACTTGGCGGGAAGAGCGCATCCGGCTGATCGGCGCGGGCTCTTGGCGCAAGGGCAGGGGGGCCATGAGCGGCACCGATGCCGAGTGTCGGGACGAGCTGGGCGAGATGGCCGGCATCGGCGAACGGCCGCTGCCCGACCTTCTGCCGCCGCCGGGCCAGCTCGCCCGGCGCCCTGGACACGGTCAAGGTGACGCTGGCGCGGGGCCGGGCGAGCGTCGACTTCTTGCACGACGCGGCCGGACGCCAGGGGTGCCTATCAGCGGATGACCCGGGCGTTGGCCTACACATCCTCTCAATCGACCACGTTGTTCTGGAGCAGGCATGACCATTCCGATCACTCGTCTGGGCAATAGCGGGCTGAAGGTCTCGCGCCTGGCGCTGGGCACCATGACGTTCGGCACGCAGGCCGAAGAGGATGTGGCGCGTCGGATCATGGACAAGGCGGCCGATGCGGGCGTCAACCTGTTCGACACGGCGGACGTCTACCCCTCAGGCCGCGCGTCGCCGGGGCACACCGAGGAGATCGTCGGCCGCTGGCTGAAGGGGCGGCGACAGGACGTCATCCTGGCGACGAAGGCCTTTGGCAAAATGGGACCCAACCCATGGGACCAAGGCAATTCCCGCAAGCATCTGCTCGACGCGATCGATGCCTCGTTGAAGCGGCTGCAGACCGACTATGTCGATCTTTATCAGCTGCACCATTTCGATCCGGCCACGCCGCTGGACGAAACCTTGGCGGCGCTCGACGCGATCGTGCAGTCGGGCCGCGCCCGGTATGTCGGCGTCTCCAACTTCCTCGCCTACCGGCTGGCCCAGGCGCTGGGCCGCTCCGACGTCAAGGGGTTGGTGCGCGTCGTCTCCGTGCAGCCGCGCTATAGTCTCTTGTTCCGCGAGATGGAGCGCGAGCTGTTCCCACTGTGCGCCGAGGAGGGCATCGGCGTCATCCCCTACAATCCGCTCGGCGGCGGGATGCTGACCGGCAAGCAGACCGCAGATCGCGGGCCGGCGCCCGGGTCGCGCTTCTCGTTGCAGACGGCCGCGGGCGAGCAGTATCGCGAGCGCTACTGGAGGGAACGCGAGCTCGCCACCGTCGCCAGCTTCGTTCGCCTCGCCGGCGATGCCGGAGTGATGCCGACGACGCTCGCCATCGCCTGGGTGCTCGCCAACCCGGTCGTCACCGCACCCCTGCTCGGGGCCAGCCGGCCCGAGCAGCTCGACGATTGCCTGGCTGCCGTATCCTACGAACTGGACGCTGCACTAAAACAGGAGCTGGACGAGCTGTCGGCCGAATATCGGCGAGGTGATTCCGCTCGATAGCGCAGCAGCGTCGCTGGAGACTTGCGCTGCCAGATACCATCAACCGGTCCACCCGGCGGGAAGGGCGCATCCGTCTGATCGGCTCGGGCTATTGGCGCAAGGGCAGGAGGGTCTATGAGCGGCACCAGTGCCGAGTACCGGGACGATCTGGGCGAGATGGCCGGCATCCGCAAGCGGCCGTTGCCCGACTTCCTGCCCCCGCCGGACCAGCTCGTCCGGCGCGAGGAC
>JBGAKU010000233.1:0-8690 GCA_044224255.1 Geminicoccaceae bacterium | reverse complement strand
CGGACGTCGCTTTGTCCTTCTCGCCCTACTCGGCCGCCGCGCGGTGGCAGGCGCGGGCCCGTGCGGCGGGCCACGAGGTGCTGCTCGGCCTGCCGCTGCAGCCGGCGCGCGCGCTCGACGATGCCGGCCCGCTGTCCTTGGCGGCGGGCCAGGCGGCGCCGGACGCGATCACCGCCCTGCGCCGCGTGCTCGTGCAGGGCAGCGGCTATGTCGCGCTCGATGCCGAGGCCGGTGCCTTCGCCGCGGCTACGGACGCCTTCGCGCCCATCGCCGGCGAGCTGCAGGCGCGGGGGCTGGCGCTGGTCGAGATCGGCGACACCGTGCTTTCCGGGCCTGCCCGCACGGCGGGTCTCGCCTATGCCGGCGCGGTGCCGGTCGATCGCGAGCCGACGCCGGAGGCGATCGACCGCGCCCTGGCCGGGCTTGCCGCCGCCGCGGTGCGCGACGGCCGTGCCTTGGCCGCGGCGGGGCCGCTGCCGGTGGGGCTCGAGCGGCTCGCCGCCTGGATCGCGGGCCTGCCGGCGCAGGGTATCGAGCTGGTCCCGCCGAGCCGGCTGCTGCTGGACGAGGCGGCCCCGGCCGTGGCGCGCCGGTGATCCCGGACTGCGTCGAGACCGCCGCGCCGCGCCCGGGCTACCGGCCCTGCGTCGGCCTGTTCCTGCTCAGCCGCGACAACCGGGTCTTCGTCGGCCAGCGCCACGACATGGCCGAGCCGGCCTGGCAGATGCCGCAGGGCGGGGTCGACCGGGGCGAGACGCCCCTTGAGGCGGGCCGGCGCGAGATGCTCGAGGAGATCGGCACCGACCGGGCCGAGCTCCTCGCCGAGAGCCGGTGCTGGCGCTCCTACGACCTGCCCGCACCGGTGGCGGCGAGCCGCTGGCGCGGCCGCCATCTCGGCCAGACCCAGAAATGGCTGGCCTTCCGGTTCACCGGCACGGACGCGGACATCCGCCTCGACACCCCGCACCCGGAGTTCAGCACCTGGCGCTGGGTCGAGCCCGACGAGCTGCCCGGGCTGATCGTGCCCTTCAAGCGTGGGGTCTATCTCAGCGTCGTCGCCGAGTTCCGTCCCCTATGGGCTTGACCATGACGGTCGAGGGGATCGGCCGTGGGATGCGGCGCAGCTCGGCCGGCGGCTCGATCGTCGTCGCCAGGGGTGGCGACGGGGCCGTTAGCGGCGATGGGCTCGGCATCGGCGGCAGAATCGGCCGCGGCTCGGGGAGCCGGGGCGCCGGTGCGGGCGGAGGCTCGCTTGGCCGGGACGGCACGCTCGGCTGGGGCGGCATGGGTAGAGGCGCCGCAATCCGGGGCGGCGGAACCGGTGCAGGCTCGGGTTTGGGCGGCGCGACGACCATGGCCGGATGCGGCGGCGGCGCAGGCTCTGGTACCCATTGCGGCGTCGGGGTGGCCGGCGCCAGCGCGGGACGCGGTGCCGTCGCGCGGTCCTCCTCCTCGGCCGGGGGCGGCAGGCCCGCGACCTCGGCATAGGCCAGCCGGCCCCATTCCTGCATCGCCGGCAGCGCCATGATCGTGTCGACATAGGCCTGGGCGGCCCGCTCCAGCGGCACGGCGTAGGTCGTAAACCGCGAGCAGACGGGTGCATACATCGCGTCGGCGATGCCGAACCCGCCGAACAGGAACGGGCCGGCACCGGCGGCCCGGCGGCAGCTCGCCCAGATCGCGACGATCCGCTCGATGTCCGCCTCGACCTCGGCGAGCAGCTTGCCCGGCGGGCCGAAGCGGGCGGTGAAATCCATGGGCAGGAAGGTGCGCAGGGCGGAGAAGCCGCTATGCATCTCGCAGGAGACCGAGCGCGCCAGCGCGCGCAGGGCCGGGTCGACGGGCCACAGCTCGGGGTGGCGCTCGGCGAGCCATTCGGCGATCGCCAGCGAGTCCCAGATCGCCAAGTCGCCCACCCGCAGGACGGGCACCTTGCCGGACGGCGAGTGGCGGCGGATCCGCAAAGGCGTGTCCGGCTGGCGCAAGGGGATGGTGACGACCCGGTGCGGGAGGCCCAGATGCCGTAGGAGCAGCCAGGGCCGCAGCGACCAGGACGATAAGTTGCGGTTGCCGATGACGAGCGTCAGTTCGTCCATGCCGAGAATTAGGCCCCCGCCGCGTGCCGTTGCAAGCATGCGGCCCTGCTATTCATGGCACAGTGAGCACCAGCTTGCCGAGCACCTTGCGCTCGCCCAAGAGGCGGATGGCCTCGGCCGCGCGCTCGAGCGGCAGCGTCTGCGACACCAGCGGCCGGATCCGGCCCTCGCGATGCCAGACGAACAGCTCGCGGAAGCCGGCGCGCAGCCGCTCGGGATCGTGCTTGCGGTAGCTGCCCCAATAGAAGCCCAGCACCGCGGCGTTCTTGACCAGCAGGTGGTTGGCCGGGATCTGCGGCACGATGCCCGAGGCGAAGCCGACCACGACGATCCGGCCCTCCCAGGCGATCGCGCGCAAGGACAGGTCGAACAGGCCGCCGCCGACCGGGTCGTAGACCACGTCCGCGCCGCGCCCGTCGGTGAGCGCGCGGATCCGCTCGCGCAGCTCGGGGTCCTCGCTGTCCAGCGCATGGTCGGCGCCGTGCTCGCGGGCGACGGCGAGCTTGGCCTCGCCGCGGGCGGTGGCGATCACGGTCGCCCCGATGGCCTTGCCGCACTCGACCGCGGTCAGGCCGACGCCGCTGCCGGCGCCGTGCACCAGGAGCACCTCGCCGACATGCAGCTCGGCGCGCCAGCGCAGGGCGCCGTGCGCGGTGCCGTAGGCGATCGCGAACCCCGCGGCGGTGACGTCGTCGATGTCGTCCGGCAGGGGCACCACGTCCTCCGCCCGTGCCACCGCATACTCGGCGAAGGCACCGTGCCCGACCACCGCCAGGACCCGCTGGCCGACCCTGAGCTGGCCGGCACCGGCACCGACCGCGACGATCTCGCCGGCGAGCTCGAGCCCGGGCGTGAACGGCAGGTGCGGTTTCTCCTGGTAGCGGCCGGTCAGCATCAGGCCGTCGGCGAAGTTCACCCCCGCGGCACGCACCCGGATCCGCACGCCGCAGGCGCCGGGCTCCGGCAGAGGCAGCTCGGCGACCTCCAAGGCGTCGGGGCCACGCAGCTCCCGGCAGACGACGGCACGCATGGCATCCCTCCGCGCAATGACGCCGCCCCGCCATAGAGTAGGCCGGCGCGTCTGAGAAGCTGGACCTTGCAGCCGCGGCCGCACTAGAAGCGGGCATGGAATCCGCCATGCGTGGCTTTTTCGCCATCGGTGCCGAGGGCATCAGCAAGCCCATGAACCTCGGCAACCTGATCCGCTCGGCGCACGCCTTCGGGGCGAGCTTCGTCTTCCTCGTCCGGACCGAGTACGGCGTCCGCTCCGCGGCCTCGGACACCTCGCGCGCCCAGGAGCAGCTGCCGGTCTACGATTTCCCCTCGGTCGAGGAGATGCGCCTGCCGCGCGGTTGCCGCCTGGTCGGCTGCGAGCTGGTCGACGACGCGGTCGAGCTGCCGAGCTTCTGCCACCCGCCCAGCGCCGCCTACGTGTTCGGGCCCGAGCGCAGCTCGCTGTCGCCGGCGATGCTGGCCCGCTGCCACCATGTCGTGCGCATCCCGACCCGGTTCTGCATCAATCTCGCCGCCGCCGGGGCGATCGTCATGTACGACCGGCTCCTGGCGATGGGGCGGTTCGCGCCGCGGCCGCTGCATGCCGGCGGCCCGGCCGAGCCGCGCGCGGCCCATGTCCACGGGCCGATCCGCCGCTTCGCCCGCGTCGGGCCCGAGGAATCGTGACGTGACAGTGAGATGCTTTCACTGTCACGCGCAACACCTTATGTTAGTGCCACTTCCATCGAGGACCGAACCGTCAAGGAGACCAATGCGACAGACGCTGCGTTGGGCCAGCCTCGTCTTGGCCATGGCGGTCGTGCCGCCGCTCGCGCATGCCCAGACGGGCGATTCGGTGCCGAAGCAGATCAGCGTCCACAAGGACTGGTCGGTCTACGAGGTGACCGACAGCCGGGGGCGGATCTGCTACGCGGCGAGCGAGCCCAAGGAGCAGTCGGGCAACTATTCGCGCCGCGATCCGCCGGCCCTGCTGGTGGCGCGCCTGCCGGGCGATCCGCCGCCCGAGCAGGTCAGCGTGCAGCCGGGCTACTCCTTCCTGAAGGGCAGCGTGGTCGAGGCCAAGGTGGGCAGCCGGACGTTCCGCCTGTTCACCGACGGCGAGCATGCCTGGACCCGCACCAACGACGAGGACCGCACCCTGATCGAGGCGATGAAGGCCGGAGCGACAATCACGGTGCGCGGCACCTCGATCCGCAATACCTTCTCGCTCGACACCTACTCGCTGAGCGGCTTCACCGCCGCGGTCGAGGCGATGCGCGCGGCGTGCCGGGCGTGAGCGGGTCGCCGTGAAGCCGCTTGCCGCAGACGGGCTGCCGAGCCTCATCGGGCTGGACGTCGCCGGGCTGGAGCGGGTTCTGGGCGAGCTCGAGGACGCCGGGCCGCAGACGCGGCTGCGCGCGCGCCAGCTGTTCCATTGGCTGTACCACCGGGGCGCCGCCTCGTTCGAGGCGATGACCACGCTGCCCAAGGGCCTGCGCACCGCCCTGGCCGAGCGCTACTCGGCGGCGCGGCCGGCGATCGCGGCCGAGCAGCGCTCGTCCGACGGCACGCGCAAGTGGCTCCTGCGCTTCGCCGACGGGCAGGAGGTCGAGACGGTGTTCATCCCGGAAGAGGACCGGGGTGCCTTGTGCGTGTCGAGCCAGGTCGGCTGCACGCTGAGCTGCAGCTTCTGCCACACCGGCACCATGCCGCTGGTGCGCAACCTGACCACGCCCGAGATCGTGGCGCAGCTGCTGGTCGCGCGCGACTCGCTGGAGGAGTGGCCGACCGGCCGCGAGGGGCGCCTGTTCACCAACATCGTCATGATGGGCATGGGCGAGCCCCTGTTCAATTACGATGCCACGACGGCAGCACTCAGGCTCGCCATGGACGAGCACGGGCTCAACCTGTCGCGGCGGCGGATCACCGTGTCGACCTCGGGCGTGGTGCCGCGGATCGAGCAGCTCGGCCGGGAGCTCGGCGTCGGGCTCGCCATCTCGCTGCACGCGGTCCGCGACGAGCTGCGCGACGAGCTGGTGCCGCTGAATCGCAAGTGGAACATCGCTGCCCTGCTCGATGCCTGCCGCGCCTACCCCTCGCGCCGGCCGATCACGTTCGAGTATGTCATGCTGCACGGCGTCAACGACAGCGACGCCGACGCGCGCGAGCTGGTCCGGCTGCTGCGGGACATCCCGGCCAAGGTGAACCTGATCCCGTTCAACCCCTGGCCCGGCTCGGCCTACACCTGCTCGTCCAACAACCGCATCCACGCCTTCGCGCGGATCGTCGAGGCGGCCGGGCACGCCTCGCCGGTGCGCACGCCACGCGGCAGGGACATCCTGGCCGCCTGCGGTCAGCTCCGGACCGAGAGCCGGCGCCAGCGCAGCCGGCTGGCCAGCGCGGCCTGAGCGGTGCGCCTCGTCGGGCGAATCCTGGTCTGGCTGCTTGCCACCCTCGGCACGCTCGCGCTCCTGGCGGTCGCGGCGGCGGCGTTTTTCGTCTGGCAGCTCAGGGCCGAGCGGTACGAGCTGCCGGAGCGCATCCTGCTCACCGCCGACTGGCGCTCCAGCCTCGGCGAGACGGCGGGGCCGCCGGACCTCCTGGACCTGCAGCTCCAGCCGCCGCCGACCGTCACCGACACGGTGCTGGCGCTCGACGCCGCGGCCAAGGATCCGCGCGTCCGCGGGCTGGTCGTGCGGCTCGCCGAGACCGAGCACGGCTTCGCCGTGGCGCAGGAGCTGCGCGAGGCGGTGCTGCGCTTTCGCGCCGCCGGCAAGTTCGCGATCGCCGAGGCCGACACCTTCGGCGAGCTCGGCTCCGGCAATGAGGGCTACTACATCGCCACGGCGTTCGAATCGATCGCGCTGCAGCCGGGCGGGCTAGTCGGCCTCACCGGCATCGCGGTCCAAATCCCGTTCGCGCGCGACCTCTTGGCCAGCCTGGGCATCCGCATGGATGTGCTGCGGCGGGCCGAGTTCAAGTCGGCGTTCGAGAGCCTGACCGACGGAGCGCTGTCCGGCCCGAACCGCGAGCAGCTCGAGGCGCTGCTCGATTCCCTGAATGGTCAGCTCGTCACAGGGATCGCCGAGCAACGCAGGCTGACTCCCGAGCAGGTGCAGGCATTGATCGACCGTGGCCCCTTGTCCGCCGACGAGGCCAAGGAGTCGAAGCTGGTCGACATGCTCTACTATCACGACCAGACCATGACGGCGGCGCTGGGCCGGGCGCAGGGCGCCACGCCGATCGATCTGGAAACCTATCTCGCCGATGGCATGTCGGCCCCCGGGCAGGCCGCGGCCCAGGTCGCGCTCGTCCGCGCCGCCGGCCTGATCCGGCGCGGCGATGGGGCGCTCGGCGCGGAGATCGCCGCCGACGACCTGATCGAGACGCTCGAGGACATCGCCCACGACCCGGGCCTCGCCGCAGTGCTGCTGCGGCTCGATACCGGCGGCGGCTCGGCGGTGGCGTCGGAATCGATCCGCCGCGCCCTGCTTGAGCTGCGGGCGGCGGGCAAGCCCGTGATCGTGTCGATGGGCAATGCCGCCGCGTCGGGCGGCTACTGGATCGCCATGGGTGCCGACCGGATCGTCGCACAGCCGGCGACGCTGACCGGCTCGATCGGGGTCATCGGCGGCAAGCCGGTGCTCGAGGAGACGTGGCGCAAGCTGGGCGTGAACTGGGCGACGATCACACGCGGCGCCCATGCCGGCGAGTGGTCGATCAACCAGCCGTTCTCAGACTCGGCCCGTGCTCGCATCGACGCGCTGATCGGCTGGCTCTATGACCGGTTCACGAGCTTGGTCGCCGAGGCGCGCGACCTGCCCAAGGAGCGGGTCGAGGAGATCGCGCGCGGCCGGGTCTGGTCCGGCGCGACGGCCGCCCAGCTCGGCCTGGTCGACGAGATCGGCGGCGTCGACGTGGCGCTCGCGGCGGTCCGCCGCTCGCTCAAGCTGCCCGAGGACGCGTCGCTGGCGATCGCCGTGCGCCCGGTCGAGACCAACCCCGTGCGCGCCTTCCTGCGCTCGCTGTCGCCGCTTTCGGCGCAGCTGCGCACGCTGCTGACGCTCGCGCAGGCGCCGACCGCGCTGGCCCCCACTTTCAGCCCGCGCTGAAGGCCGCGTCCTCGAGCTTGTGGTCGAGCGAGTAGCCCTCCGCCCGCACCGTGCGTAGCAGATCGCCCTCGCCACCGGCGTTGAGCGCACGGCGCAGGCGGCGGATGGTGGCGTCGACGGTGCGCAGCTCGATCTCCAGGTCCGAGCCCCAGACCCGGTCGAGGAGCTGTGCCCGGCTGAACACGCGGCCGGGGTTCTCCAGGAAGTAGCGGAGCAGCCGGAACTCGGTCGGGCTGAGATGGATCTCGCGCTCGCCGCGGAAGACGCGATGGGCGGCGAGGTCGAGGCGCAGGTCGTGGAAGCTCAGGAGCTGCTCGGCGAAGGCGGGGCGGACCCGCCGCAGCACGGCGCGGACGCGGGCGATCAGCTCGGCCGGCGAGAACGGCTTGCTGATGAAGTCGTCGGCACCCGTGTCCAGGCCACGCAGGCGATCGGGCTCCTCGCCGCGAGCGGTGAGCATGATGATCGGCAGATGCGACGTGTCGGCCCGGCGGCGCAGGCGCCGACAGACCTCCAGCCCGGAGAGCTGCGGCAGCATCCAGTCGAGCAGAACGAGATCGGGGAGGCGCTCCTCGATCAGGGTCATCGCCTCCTCGCCGTCATAGGCCTGGGCGACCGCGAACCCCGCTGCCTCGAGATTGTAGGCGAGCAGCTTCTGCAGCGGCGGCTCGTCCTCGACGACCAGGATCAGCGGCTTCAAGGCGCCGTGCTCCGCGCGCGGCTGAGCTGGTCGCCGTGCACCATGTAATAGACCTTCTCCGCGATGTTGGTGGCGTGATCGCCGATCCGCTCCAGGTTCTTCGCCACGAACATCAGGTCGACGCAGGCGCCGGTGAGCTTGGGATCCTCGAGGATGTAGGTCACCAGCTCGCGGAACAGCTGGTCGTAATACTCGTCGACCTCGGGATCGCGCGACCAGACCTTGAGCGCCTTCTGCGCGTCGCGCTCGACATAGGCGTCGAGCACGTCCTTGACCATGGCCCGGCAGATCTCGGCCATGAGCGGGATGGTGATGAACGGCTTGATCGGATCGTGCACATTGATGCGCTTGACGCGCTTGGCGATGTTGGTGGCGTAGTCGCCGATCCGCTCGAGATCGTTGGAGATCTTGAGCGCCATCACCACGGTGCGCAGGTCGACCGCCATCGGCTGGCGGGTGGCGAGCACCCGGACCGCGAGCTCGTCGACCTGCTCCTCGATCCGGTCGACCTCGAGATCGTCGCGGATCACGCGCTCGGCGCCCTCCGAGTCGCGCTGGACCAGCGCATGGACGGCGTTGGCGAGCTGACGCTCGACGATGCCGCCCATGGCCATGATCCTGCCCGAAAGATCGGCCAGATCCTCGTCGAAAGCCCGGACCGTGTGCTTGCGAGTCTCGATGTCTGCCATCGGATGCTCCTCAGCCGAAGCGGCCGGTGATATAGTCCTGGGTCATCTGCTCGCGCGGCTTGGTGAACATCTGGTCGGTCGGGCCGAACTCGATCAGCTT
>JBGAKU010000232.1:0-8727 GCA_044224255.1 Geminicoccaceae bacterium | reverse complement strand
ATGGTTCCTCGCGCACCTCGCCGCTCCCGGCGAGGTGCCGCCGTTTTGGGAAGGAGATGCCCATGCTCGCGCGCCGCAACCTGCTCGCCGGTGCTGCCGGTGCCGGCCTCGCCCTGGCCCACCGGCCGCTCCACCTGCTGGCGGCCGAGCCGCCGCCTACCCCGGCACCGCTCACCGAGGGCCTGCCGGCCGGTGTCGCTGACATCGCCCGGCTGGAGGCCCTGCCCGGCAAGCGGCCTCTGATCAAGCTCACCTACCGGCCGCCGAACTACGAGACGCCGGTCGAGTATTTCGACAGCGTGATCACCCCCAACGATGCCTTCTTCGTCCGCTACCACCTGGCCGACATCCCCGAGGTCGATCCCGCCACCTGGCGCCTCAGCATAGGCGGGGCCGCCGCCGGCCAGCCCTTCGCGCTCAGCCTCGACCAGCTCAGGCAGGAGTTCGAGCCCGTGGAGGTGGTGGCGGTCTGCCAGTGCTCCGGCAATCGGCGCGGCCTGTCCCAGCCGCATGTCCAGGGCATCCAGTGGGGCCTGGGGGCCATGGGCAATGCCCGCTGGAAGGGGGCGAGGCTCAAGGACGTGCTGGCGCGCGCCGGCCTCAAGCCCGAGGCGGTCGAGATCGCCTTCGCCGGTGCCGACGCACCACCGCTGGAGCAGACGCCCGATTTCCAGAAGAGCCTGCCGGTCTGGAAGGCCACCGACGAGCACACGCTGATCGCCTACGAGATGAACGGCGCGCCTTTGCCACACTGGAACGGCTTTCCGGCCCGGATCGTGGTGCCGGGCTGGACCGCCACCTACTGGCTCAAGCACGTCACCTCGATCGAGGCGCTGCTGCAGCCCTTCGCGGGCTACTGGACCAAGACCGCCTACCGTGTGCCCGCCGCCCTGTTCCCCAGCGTGCAGCGCTTCCGCACCCAGGAGGGCGAGGCCAGCACGCCGATCACCGAGATCGCGGTCAACTCCATCATCACCGGCCCAGGCACCGGGGCCACGCTGGCGGCGGGCCGCCCGGCCGAGGTCAAGGGCCTCGCCTGGGACGGCGGCTACGGCATCGCGCGGGTCGACGTCTCGACCGATGGCGGGGCGAGCTGGCGCCCGGCGGAGCTGGGCCAGGATCTCGGCCGCTTCTCGTTCCGGCCCTGGCGCCTGGAGTTCGTGCCGGCCAAGGGCGAGAGCACGCTCCTGGCCCGCGCCACCAACGCCGCCGGCCAGACCCAGGTCGAGACCGCGATCTTCAACCCGCCGGGCTACCAGCACAATGTCGTGCCGCGCGTCCGCGTCACCGCCGCCTGAGGGAGACCGCCATGCGCAAGCCGCTCCTCCTGGCCGGGCTCGCCGGCCTGGCCTGCCTCGTGCTCGTCCAGCCGGCACGCGCCGACGAGGATCTGATCGTCCTCAAGGAAGGCCAGGGCAGGGAGGTGGTCGAGCAGAACTGTGCCGCCTGCCACAGCCTGGACTATATCGTGATGAACTCGCCGATCCTCGACCAGGCGAAGTGGGAGGCGACGGTCAAGAAGATGATCGGCACCTACGGCGCGCCGATCGAGCCCGCCGATGCCAGCACCATCCTGGCTTATCTGGTGGCGCATTACGGCAAGTCCTGATGCGGCCTTGACCCATCGTTGGGCGCCATCTGGCTCTACCGGGACGGCCGGGCCGCCGGCATCATCGCCTTTGAGATCAGGGAGCGACCGCCCCGGCCGCCCGCGAGCGCTCAGCGCACCGGGGCCGGGGCGTCGCAGCGAGAGATGACGCAATGCAGCCGTTCGACGATCTTCTGGCGCGCGCCAGGCGCGACCCGCGCCACATCGTCCTGGCCGAAGGCGAGGACCCGCGCGTGGTCGACGGTGCCGTCCGCGCCTGGCAGGAGGGCCTGGCGCGGATCACGCTGCTCGGCCGCGTGCCGGTGGTAGCGGGGCTGCTCGCGGCGCGCGGCCTCGCGGGTGCGCCGATCGCGATCGTCGATCCGGCGGCGGCACCCGAGCGCGAGGAGCTTGCCGCCGCCTACCACGCGCTGCGCCGGCACAAGGGTGTCGACCCGGAGACCGCACGCCGTGCCGTGGCCGAGCCGCTCCTGCACGCGGCGATGCTGGTCCGCCTCGGCCGGGCCGAGGGCTCGGTGGCGGGTGCCGTCCACACCACCGCCGACACGGTGCGCGCAGCGCTCCAGGCGATCGGCCCGGACCCACGCTACCGGCTGGTGTCGAGCTTCTTCCTCATGCTCCTGTGCGAGCCGCACCATGACAGCCTCAAGGGTGCCATGGTGTTCGCCGATTGCGGCCTGATCGTCGAACCGAGCGCCGAGGAGATGGCCGAGATCGCCATGGCCTCGGCCGACAGCGCGCGCAGCCTGCTCGGCCTGGAGCCGCGCGTCGCCATGCTCTCCTTCTCCACCGGCGGCAGTGCCCGCCATCCCTTGGTCGACAAGGTGACCGCTGCCACCAGGCTGGTGCGCGAGCGCCGGCCCGAGCTCCTGATCGAGGGCGACGTGCAGCTCGATGCCAGCATCGTGCCCGAGATCGGGGCCATGAAGGCGCCGGGCTCGGCGGTGGCGGGCCGCGCCAACGTGCTGGTCTTCCCCAATCTCGAGGCCGGCAACATCGGCTACAAGCTGGTCGAGCGCCTGAGCAAGGCCAAGGCGATCGGGCCGATCCTGCAGGGCCTGGCCCGGCCCGCCAACGACCTCTCGCGCGGCTGCAGCGCCGAGGACGTCTTTCGACTGATCGCGGTCACGGTGGTCCAGGCGCAGGAAGGCCCCGGGCAGCGACGCTGACGAGCCAAGCCGATGGCCGCCGCGCCGCGGCGTGCTCGGCGCCGGTCGAACCGATCATCTGCTCACGACATCACGGCCAGAAGCCGGTTCCGCCCCAGCCACCGGCGAACCCGGCGCCGCTGCCACAGCTTCGACAGGAGAGGAAACATGCAGCCCACCCACGATCACCAACCGAAAAGCGGGCTGCAGCATAGCCTGAAGCAACGGCACATGACGATGATCGCCCTGGGCGGGGTGATCGGCGCCGGCCTGTTCGTCGGCAGCAGCGTGGTCATCCAGTCCGCCGGCCCGGCAGCGATCTTCTCGTTCCTGATCACCGGCGTGCTCGTGATCCTCGTGATGCGCATGCTGGGCGAGCTGGCCGTCGCCATGCCGGCGGTCGGCTCCTTCTACGAATATGCCCGTCTCGCCTGGGGGGACCGGGTGGAGCTGGGCGAGCTGGCCGGCTTTTTGACCGGCTGGATGTACTGGTACTTCTGGGTGATCGTCGTCGCGCTCGAGGCCGTGGCCGGGGCGAAGCTGATCCAGTTCTGGCTGCCCGACGTGCCGTCGTGGACGATAACCCTGGTCATCCTCGTCTCCCTGACCTTGACCAACATGATCTCGGTCCGCTCGTACGGCGAGTTCGAGTTCTGGTTCGCCTCGATCAAGGTGGCGGCGATCACCGTCTTTCTGTTCCTCGGCACCCTTTACGTGCTGGGCATGTGGCCGGGCGCGTCGTTCGACCTCGGCAACCTGACCGCGCATGGCGGCTTCGCGCCCAACGGCATCGCACCGATCCTCACCGGTGCCGTCGCGGCGACGGGATTTTATTTCGGCGCCGAGATCGTCACGATCGCGGCGGCCGAATCGGCGGAGCCGGAGCGGGCCGTGGCCCGGGCCACCAATTCGGTCGTCACGCGGGTGCTCTTGTTCTACGTCGGCTCGATCTTTCTGGTCGTCGCGATCATCCCATGGAACTCCGCGAGCATCGCCACCCCCTATGTCAGCGCGCTCGCGACCATGGGCATTCCGGCTGCGGCGCAGATCATGAACGTGGTCATCCTCACCGCCGTGCTCTCGGCCCTCAACTGTGGCCTCTACGCATCCTCGCGCATGCTGTTCGCCCTGACCAAGCGGGGTGACGCCCCGCGGGGGCTGGACAAGCTCAACCGCCGGGGCGTGCCGGTCCGGGCCATCCTCGTCGGGACGGCTTTCGGCTACGTCTCCGTCATCATGTCGTACGTATCGCCGGATACGGTGTTCGCATTCCTGGTGAACTCGTACGGAACGGTGGCGATCTTCGTCTACATCCTGATCGCAGTCTCCCAGCTGCGCCTGCGCGCCAGGCTCGAGCAGGAGGCTCCGGAGCGGCTGACCGTGAGGATGTGGGCCTATCCCTACCTGACCTACCTGGCGATCGCCGGCATGATCGCAATCGTCGTGGCGATGGCCTTCATTCCCGAGCAGCGCACGCCGCTGATCCTCGGCATCGCCAGCCTCGGCCTGCTCGTGCTGGCCTATGGCGTGCGCGTCCATTGGGGCCGGCGGCCGATGATCCCCGCCGTGGCGGCCGAGGCGCACCACTACGGCGAGCTCTGAGGCAGGGCACGATTTCTCCCACGAGCCAGCGGCCTCGCCGCTGGCATCGTCTACTACTTGCCTAACGATATACTCGACGCAGCATCTCGGGATTTCAAGCTAATTCAATACGATAGGGTTGCGCGATGTCAGGACTATTCATAACAGTCCGTTGACGAACGTGGGTTCGGCTGATTCGCTCGGGCTGTGATGGCGCGGGGGCGGGCATGGTGCTGGGCCGGCAGAAGGAGCGACAAGGCGAGCTGATGGTGGGCTGGGCGGAGCTGCCGCGCTCGCCGGGGCACGCCTTCTACGATCGGCTGCGGGCGATCCTGGTCGAGGCCGGGTTCGACGGCTTCGCCGAGAGCGCGTGCGCGCCGTACTACGGGGACCGTCAACTTGATGGCTGGGCCGGTGGAGTGTTGCGCTGGATTGTAGGGAGCCGAGGCTACGCCGCAACCTTGCCACCGGTGACCTCGGCCCAGGTCGTGAAGGCCTGGGCTCGGGCGGCTCGATATTGGACGGCGGTAACGTGGCCACGGCGGAGATGAAAGAGGTTGTCGATCGTGGCGTGAGCCGAGAGGAAGCGCTGCGCCTGGCCGGCCGATTTGAACCTTTTCATCTGACGTTCCCGCCGTCGGGTCGGCTGATGCGAATTCTCGGCTCGATTGTTGAGGCCCTTATGCCGGCGATGTTCGACACCCGGCATCACCTCGCGCTTCGCGGCGCCGTAGCTCGCGAGCTTGTCCGTGATCATCACCCGTGGCGCCCGGCCCTGCCGCTTCAGCAGCTTACGCAGCAGGCGCTTGGCTGCCCGCTTGTCACGTCGGCTCTGCACCAGGGCATCAAGGACGAACCCGGTCTGATCGACCGCGCGCCACAGCCAGTGCTTCACTCCGGCGATGACAATCACGACCTCATCGAGGTGCCATTTGTCGCCAGCGCCGGGCAGCCGGCGGCGGATTTGGTTGGCGAACGCTTGGCCGAACTTCCGGGCCCACTGCCGCACGGTCTCGTGGCTCACGAGAATGCCGCGGGCCGCCAGCAGCTCCTCGACCATGCGCAGGCCGAGCGGAAATCGGAAATATAGCCAGATCGCGTGGCTGATGATCTCGGCCGGAAAGCGGTGGCCGGCGTAGGGGGAGCGAGCAGGCGTCGTCATGCCGCTCGGCTACCCGGCCCGCTCAGCCACCGCAAGCCCAACGGCCAGCAACTTGACGGTGCCAAAGAAGCTCTTGTTCTGTCGCCGATGACGCGCTTCCAACGTCCGATCTGGCTCTCCACGCGCGCCCGAAGATCGTAGCCGCTGTCGCGCTGCCAAACCATCCGGCCTCTCGCTTTGATCGCCTGGATGTGGCGGTCGTGCTGGGTGGGTGCGGTCTCGGCCGCCGCACCGATTGCCGCATCGACGCGCGGCAGCGCGCCCATACGCTACCCGGTCAACAAGATGAAGCTGCCTTGGCCGTCGAGGCGCAGGGCCGCATGATCCCGACCGCCAAGTCGGTCTCGGTTCGGGCGGCCTGACGCGGAACGCTCGCCGGCGTTTCACCACCCCGCCATAAGAGAACGGTGCCCTTCCTGCGAGGGCCCCCGAGCGGCCTGGCTCTTTGTCGCAACGCGCGGTCTGCGCTACAAGGCGACGTGCTGGCGGCGGTCGCGCGTGATCATCTGCTGGATCTGCTGGACGATCTGGTCGGCATGGGCGCTGGCCAACCGATCGGCGGCCGCGACGTCGCGCGCTTCGATGGCGGTGATCAGCTCCTCGTGCTCGATCACATATTGCCTGGGCAACCGGTCGTCGTGGGAGGAGTAGTAGATCCGCAGCAGCCGGCGGCCCTCGTCGAGCAGCCGGCCGGACAGGTCGATATAGTAGGGATTGCGGCCGGCCTCGGCGATCGCCGCGTGGAAATCGCGGTTCGAGGCGATCATCCCGAGCGCGTCCCGGGCCTCGACGGAACGGACGAAATCGGCCTGGAGGGCGCGGATTCGTCCAAGGTCCGCCGTTGTGCGATGCTCCGCCGCCAGCCGCGTCGTCACGCGATACATGAGCGTCAGCGCGTCGAAGAAGCTGGGCAGGTTCAGGAAGTCGATGTTCGCGACCACGGTCGAGCGGTTCGGCAGGGTCTTCACCAGCCCCTCGCTCGCCAGCCGGACCAGCGCCTCGCGGATCGGGGTGCGGGACATCGCGAACCGCTCGGCGAGCTGGATCTCGTCGATGGAGCTGCCGGGCAGGAGGACGAGGTTCAAGATGTCGTCGCGCAGGATGCTGTAGACATGCTTGCTCCCCTCGCCGCGCTTGCGCTCGGCCGATGGCACCCCCGGCTGCGCGCTCATGCTCACCTCCGCCTTCTTGGCACGTTCCGCCAGGGGATCGGCTCCTATCATCCGGCGAGCCTCAAGATTTCGACGCATCAGGGCCGCTCAGAGATCGGTCGGCCAGGTGTCGGAGAGGCGATAGCCCGCCTGGAACGGATCGTCCGGATCGACCATGAGCTGCTGGGTTCCGACCACCCAGGCCCGGCCGGAGATGATCGGGCTGATGCCGGGCCTTCCTCCGATCTCCAGCTCCCGGTCGATTCGGCAGTGAAACTCCGTGTCGATGATCGACCTGCCGATGAACCGGTCGCCGATGTTAAGCTCGCCTTTGGCCCGCAGGACCGCCATGCGCGCGGAGCAGCCAGTGCCGGTCGGGGAGCGGTCGATCTTGCCCGGCCGGATGGCCACCGCGTTCTTGCCGATGAGTGCGCCGTTCTCGACCGCGACCGGATCGGTGAACTGGCAGAAGGAGATGTGGTCCCAGCCGTTCAACGGGTGCTTGAAGCCGAGCTGCTCGTTGGCCGCCTTGGTGATCCGCATGCCGGTCTGCGCCAGCGCGCGCGCATGGTCGGGACGGATGGCAAGCCCGACGGACGCGGCGTCGACCAGGACGAAGCTGTCGCCGCCATAGGCGGTGTCGACCGTCAGTGTGCCGAACCCCTCGACCTCCAGCTTGGCACCGAGCCTGTCGGCGAACGAGGGAACGTTGCGCACGGTGATGCGCTCGGCCTTGCCGTTGCGGCAGGTCGCCTCGATCTCGACGATGCCGCCGGGCGGCTCGAGGATCAGGCGCGTCGTGGGCTCGCTCATCGGGACGATGCCGGTGTCGAGCAGGACGGTGGCAACGCAGATCGAGTTGGAGCCCGACATCGGCGGGGTGTCCGCGGGCTCCATGATGATCCAGCCCATCTGCGCCCGCGGGTCCTTCGGCGGCACGAGGAGGTTGACGTGCCGGAAGACCCCGCCCCGGGGCTCGTTCAGCACGAAGTTCCTCAAGGTCTCGTCTTGCGCGATCCAGCGGGATTGCTCCCAGATGGTGTCGCCGGGCGGCGGGGCCACGCCGCCGACAATGACGTCACCCACCTCGCCTTCCGCATGGCAGGTCACGACGTGCACGATCCTGGAGGAACGCATCGGCTGGTTCCCTTCGCCTAGGACTGGGCAAGCTGAACGAAGGCGGCCGTCTCGGGGTTCTTCGGTGCGCGGAACAGCTCGTCCGGCGGCGCGATCTCGGCCATCACGCCTTTGTGGAAGAAGGCGACACGGTCGGACACCTCACGAGCGAACTTCATCTCGTGGGTGACGCAGATCATCGTCATCCCTTCCGAGGCCAGCATGCGCAGCGTGTCGAGCACCTCGCCCACCAGCTGCGGGTCGAGTGCCGAAGTGACCTCGTCGAACAGCATGTAGTCCGGCGACATGGCGAGCGCGCGGGCGATCGCCATGCGCTGCTGCTGGCCGCCCGAGAGGCGCGAGGGATAGACCTTGAGCTTCTCGGCCAGGCCGACATGGGCCAGCTGCTTGACCGCCATCGCCTCGGCCTCAGCCTTCGGCTGGCCGAGCACCTTGCGCGGTGCCAGCATGACGTTCTCCAGCACCGTCAGGTGCGGGAAGGCATTCCATTGCTGGAAGACGATCCCGATCTTCCGGCGGAGCCGGTTGAGATCGGTCGACTTGGCATGGACCTCCGTGCCGTCGACGACGATCCGCCCGGAATTGATCGGCTCGAGGCCGTTGATGCAGGTCAGGAGCGTCGACTTGCCCGAACCCGAGCCACCGATGATGGTGAGCACCTCGCCCTTGGCCACCGTGAGATCGATCCCCTTGAGGACCTCCAGCTGGCCAAAGGATTTGTGGACCTTCTCGATCTCAATCATGGGACCACCGCTTCTCAAGGTAGCCGCCGAGGCGGGCGAGGGGGAAGCTGATGACGAAGTAGAACAGGCCGCAGATCGCCAGCAGGATCAGCGGCTCCTGCAGGCGGGTGATGAGGATCTGGGTCGCCTTCAAAAGCTCGGTCACCTGGACGATGTAGACCAGCGCCGAATCCTTCATCACGCCAAGGGCGAGCCC
>JBGAKU010000231.1:0-8747 GCA_044224255.1 Geminicoccaceae bacterium | reverse complement strand
TCGGGCGCGACACCTGCTACGTCACCACGATCGGCCTGTCGCAGATCGCGGGTGCCCAGTTCCTGCACGTCTACAAGCCGCGCCACTGGATCAATTGCGGCCAGGCCGGGCCTCTGGGCTGGATCCTGTGCCTCGACCCCTCGCTCCGCCTCGACCAGGTCTCCGGCTCCGTCCTCGCCGGCGAGGGCGAGACTGCTCGCTGACGGGCAGCAGCGGCCGCGGACGGATGGTTGGGCCTGCGGTCAGGCCCAACCGAGCTCGCGAATCGCCCAGCCGGCGTTCCAGATCTTGGTCATGTGGCTGATCTTTCCGCCGTCGAATCGCATGACATAGACATAGTCGGTGTTGGTGCTCCGGCCGGTCGGCGGGCAGGGGCCGCCCTCGCCCGAATGGGTGCCGCTGAATACGGCGTAGGCCACGACCGTATCGCACGCCGCGTCGGTGGCGAACGCATGAAGCGTGTAGTGGCCGTCGGGAATGAAGACGAGCAGGCCCTTCATCCACTCCGCATAGTCCGCCAGCGTCCGGATCTCGGCCAAGGGCTCGGCCTGCGCGCTGAAGCCGGCATCGGGCGTGCACCAGGCGCGGCAACCCTCCCATCCCTTGCCGGTCTCCACGGCGTTGAAGAAGTCGCGGGCGGTCTCGGTGATGTCGGGCATGGCACGCTTCCCGTTGGTGAGCGGAGTATCGCCGGCATGAGCACCAATCCGCGCCCGATTCGCCCGATCGGCAAGGAGATTCCAGCGGCTCAGCGTGTGCTACCCAGGTCCAGGGCGCCTCGGGTCAGCCGCTCGAGATAGTCGAGCAGGCGGTGTGCGCTCTCGGCGGCCGCCGCCGCGTCGCCGCCGACGATCGCGTCGAGCTTCTCGGCATGGATAGCGGAGCCCTCCGTAAAGGTGCCCGAGGCCTGGGTCTGCGCGAACCAGAAGCGGCGCGACTGGCTGTGGATCACGCCGATCGTGGCTGCGAGCACCGAGTTGCGCGCCGCGGCGACCTCGGCCTCGTGGATGGCGCGGGTCGCCTGGAGATAGCGGACGGGATCGGAGGTGGCGGCCGCGCTGCGGATCTCGACCGCGAGCGCGCGCATCGTGCTTCGCTCCTGGTCCTGGGCGCGGCGCGCGGCCAGCTCGGAGACCAGAACCTCCAGCGGCCGGCGCACCTCGAGCAGCTCGAGCTGCTTGAGGATGTCGATCGAGGAGACCTGCGCCCCGCGCCGGGGATGGATGTCGACATAGCCCTGGAACCGCAGGCGCTGCAGCGCCTCGCGGATCGGCGTACGGCCGCAGCCGAGCTGCTCGCTGAGCTGGTTCTCCGAGACCATCGCCCCTGGCGGCAGCTGCCGCGTGACGATCATCTCCTCGATCGCCCGATAGGCGCTTTCGGCCAGCGTCTCCGCCGGCAGTGCCAGCGTCGCGCTGTTCATCTGCCCGACCATGCTCGGACCATCGGCCTGGGCTCCTTCCTTGGGCTCGCTAGCGCCGAATCTAGCGGTTGACGCGCTAATCGGCAATTGATATGTCAGCAGTCGACCGACATGCTTGGCGCAAATGGGAGGTGAAGTCACGATGAGAGCTGCTGTCGCATCACTGGCGCTTTGCGCCGTCATAGCACTCGCGGCACCGGTCACGGCGCGCGAGTTCCGCTCGGCGGATGTTCATCCGGCGGACTACCCGACCGTCATGGCGGTGAAGTTCATGGGCGAGCAGCTTGCCGCGCAGAGCGGCGGCGAGCTGGGCGTCAAGGTCTACCCCAACGGTGCCCTGGGCAGCGAGCGCGACACGATCGAGCAGCTCAAGATCGGCGGGCTCGACATGATGCGCATCAACGTAGCACCGCTGAACAACATCGTGCCGGAGACGATCGTGCCGGCGCTGCCGTTCCTGTTCCGCTCCGAGGAGCATATGCACGCGGTGCTCGACGGCCCGATCGGCGACCAGATTCTGGCCGCGATGGAAGAGCAGGGGATGATCGGTCTCGCCTTCTACGACAGCGGCGCCCGCTCGCTCTACACCGCGGAGAAGCCGGTCAAGGCGCTGGCCGACGTGCACGGGATGAAGATCCGCGTCCAGCAGTCCGACCTGTTCGTGGCCATGGTCGAGGCCCTTGGCGCCAACCCGACGCCGATGCCCTACGGCGAGGTCTACACCGCGCTCAAGACCGGCATCGTCGATGCGGCCGAGAACAACTTCCCGTCCTACGAATCCTCGCGCCACTTCGAGGCGGCCAAGTATTACACCCTGACCGAGCACTCGATGGCACCCGAGGTGCTGGTCTTCTCCAAGGTCATCTGGGACACCCTCGAGCCCGAGCAGCAGGCGATGATCCGCAAGGCGGCCAAGGAGTCGGTGCCGCACATGCGCAAGCTGTGGGACGAGCGCGAGGCCAAGGCCAAGGAAACCGTCACCGCCGCCGGCACGGAGATCATTCCGCTCGAGGACCGGCAGGCCTGGGCGGACGCCATGCAGCCGGTCTACGCGAAATTCGCCGCCACCCCCGAGCTGCAGGATCTGGTGCAGAAGGTTCAGGCCACCCAGTAGGGCCGACCCTGCCGGGGTGGCGTGTGCCGCCGCCCCGGCCCCCGCCATGAACGAGAAGCGCGTCGAGCGCAGGGGGCAGCATGACTCTCGAAAGCAACCTGGATCCGCACGTCGAGGACATCGTCAACCAGCAGCTCGCCGCCGCACCGAAGATGACCGGACCGCTCACGCGGTTCAACGCGACGGTCGCCCGCTATGGCATGTATTTCTCGGTGGTCGGCCTACTAGTAATCGTCGCGATCGTTTTCTATCAAGTGTTCGGGCGATATGTGCTGAACAGCTCGCCGACCTGGGCCGAGAACCTAGCGCTCGTCCTGATCCTCTATGTCACTCTCATCGCCGCCGCGGTCGGCGTGCGCGACGCGGGGCACATCGGCATGGAGTCCCTCCTGGTGCTCCTGCCTGACAGGCTCCGCGACCGGGTCGAGCTCGTCATCCACGTCTGCATCCTGATCTTCGGCCTGGCGATGGCCTATAATGGCTGGATCCTCGGCAAGTCGGTGATGCACTATCACATCGCCAATCTCGGCCTCAGCGAGGCCGTGCGCTACGTCCCCCTCGCGCTGTCCGGCATCCTGATCGTCCTGTTCTCGATCGAGCACATCCTGGCGCTGCTGCGCGGCGAGGAGGTCGAACCGTCATGGCACTGACCATCCTCGCGGTCTCGTTCTTCGGCTTCCTGATCCTTGGCGTCCCCGTCGCGTTCGCGATCGGCCTCTCGGCTTTGTGCACCATCCTCTACGAGGGCCTGCCGGTCGCCGTCATCTTCCAGCAGATGATGTCGGGGATGAACATCTTCTCGTTCCTCGCCATCCCGTTCTTCGTCTTCAGCGGCGAGCTGATGCTCCATGGCGGGATCGCCGACAAGATCGTCGCCGCCGCCCGCACCATGGTCGGCCACATCCGCGGCGGCCTCGGCATGTCCAACGTCGTCGCCTGCACCCTGTTCGGCGGCGTCGCCGGCTCCCCGGTCGCCGACGTCTCGGCCATGGGTGCGGTGATGATCCCGATGATGAAGCGCGAGGGCTACCACGCCGACTACGCGGTCAACGTCACCACGCACGCCGCACTCGTCGGCGCGCTGATGCCGACCAGCCACAACATCATCATCTATGCGCTGGCGGCGAGCGGCAAGGCGTCGATCGGCGCCTTGATCCTGGCCGGGATCGTGCCGGCGCTGCTCCTGTCGCTGTGCAACCTGGCCGCCGCCTACTTCGTCGCGGTCAAGCGCGGCTACCCCGCCTTGCAGGCGGCCACCAGCGAGGCGATGTGGCGCGCGATCGGGGCGGCGGTGCCCGGCCTGCTCGTGCTGGTGATCATCCTCGGCGGCATCGTCTCCGGCATCTTCACCGCCACCGAGTCCGCCTCGGTCGCGGTCATCTACTCGATCCTGCTCACCTTCTTCCTCTACCGCACGATGACCTGGGAGAACTTCCTCAAGGCGGCCGCCAAGGCGGCCAAGACGACGGGGGTGGTGCTGCTGCTCATCGGCGTCTCGACGATGTTCCAGTACCTGATGGGCCTCTATTCGGTCGCCGACCTCGCCGGCGAGGCCATGGCCCATGTCTCGACCAATCCATGGGTGATCTTTTTTCTGATCAACCTGATCCTGTTCATCCTCGGCACCTTCATGGACATGGCGAGCACGATCCTGATCTGCACGCCGATCTTCCTGCCGATCGCCATGGCGCACGGCATGGATCCCGTTCAGTTCGGCATGGTGATGCTGATCAACTGCGCGCTCGGTCTCAATACGCCGCCGGTGGGCACTACCCAGTTCATCGGCTGTGCCATCGGCGGCATTTCGGTCGGCGAAGTGATGCGCTCGATCCTGCCCTTCTACGCCGCGCTGATCACCGCCCTGCTGCTCGTCACCTATGTGCCGGCGTTCAGCCTCACCCTGCCGCACCTGTTCGGCCATCACTGAGGCGAGGGGAGAGGACGATGACCAAGGTTGCGCTCTCGGGTGCCGGCGGCAATGTCGGCCGGTTCCTTCGCCCGGCCCTGCTCGAGCAGGGTATGGACCTGCGCTCGGCGGGCTTTGATCCGCTCGCGCCGCTGCGGGCGGGCGAGGACGCCATGCACGGCGATCTGTGCGATCCGGCGGTCGTCGACCGTCTGCTCGCGGGCGTCGACGTGCTGATCCATCTGGCCGGCACCAGCGTCGAGCGCCCACTGCCGGAGATCATCGCGAACAATCTGGTGGGATTGCACGCGGTCTATGAAGGTGCCCGTCGGCATGGCGTGCGGCGGATCGTGTTCGCCAGCTCGAACCACGCCATCGGTATGCATGGTGTGGAGGAGAGGCTCGGGCTGGACTGCGCGTTCCGCCCCGACGGGTTCTACGGTCTCAGCAAGATGTGGGGCGAGGGCATCGCCCGCATGTATTGGGACAAGCACGGCATCGAGGGCATCTGCATCCGCATCGGCAGCGCCCTGCCGCGCCCGACCGAGCCGCGCCATCTCAGCACCTGGCTCGGCCACGAGGATCTGCTGCAACTCGTCCTGCGCTGCATCGAGGCGCCGGACATCGGCTACCTCACCGTGTGGGGCGTCTCGGCCAACACGCGCAGCTACTGGGACAATAGCGGCGCCGCGCGGCTCGGCTACCGGCCGACGCAGAACGCCGAGGACTATGCGGCGGAGGTGCTGAGCCGGCCGAACCCGCTGGACGCCGTCGCGCAGCGCTATCAGGGCGGCGGCTTCGTCACCCAGGACTTCACCCCCTTGGATCGGAGACCGGTCAGATGAGCGGATTGTCGCCGACGACGCGCGAGAAGCTGAAAGGCATCAGCACCGCCACGCTGACGAGCTGCCTGTTCAAGCGCGGTTTGCGCAACCAGTTCATCCAGGACGTCCGGCCGCTGAATCCCGCCGCCGGGACCATGGTCGGCGAGGCCTTCACCCTGCGCTACATGCCGGCGCGCGAGGATCTGAACCCGATGACGGTGTTCCGGAATCCGGAGCACCCGCAGCGCAAGGCGGTCGAGCAGTGCCCGCCGGGGGCGGTGTTCGTCATGGACAGCCGCAAGGACCCGCGCGCCGCGTCGGCAGGCTCGATCCTGATCTCGCGGCTGATGGTGCGCGGGGTTGCAGGCGTGGTGACCGACGGCGGCTTTCGCGATGCGGGCGAGATCGCCAAGCTCGCGATCCCGACCTACCACAACCGGCCCTCGGCCCCCACCAACCTCACCCTGCATCAGGCGATCGACATCAACGTGCCGATCGGCTGCGGCGACGCGCCGGTGTTCCCTGGCGACGTGATCGTCGGCGACACCGATGGGGTCGTCGTGCTGCCGGCGCATCTCGCCGACGAGCTGGCCGACGAGGCGGTGGGGATGACGGCGTTCGAGGATTTTGTGACCGAGCAGGTGCTGGCCGGGCGCTCGATCATCGGCCTCTACCCGGCGACGCAGGAGCAGACCAACGCCGACTTCGCCGCCTGGCGTAAGGCGAACGGGCGATGAGCGAGCAGCGCAACTACATCGCCGGGGAGTGGGTGCCGGCAGCGGCCACCTCGCCCGACCTCAATCCGTCCAACACCAATGACGTGCTCGGCCACTATCCGCAGGCGAGCGCCGAGGACGCCCAGCAGGCGATCGCGGCCGCGCAGGAGGCCTTTCCCGCTTGGTCGCGCAGCACGCCACAGCTGCGCCACGATGCACTGAAGCGGATCGGCGACGAGCTCCTGGCGCGCAAGGAGGAGATCGGCACGCTCCTCGCACGCGAGGAGGGCAAGACGCTGGGCGAGGGCATCGGCGAGACCGTGCGCGCCGCCCAGATCTTCCTGTTCTTCGCCGGCGAGGCGCTGCGCATGGCCGGCGAGAAGCTGGCCTCGGTGCGACCGGGGATCGAGGTCGACATCACCCGCGAGCCCTTGGGCGTGATCGGGCTGATCTGCCCCTGGAACTTCCCGATCGCGATCCCGGCCTGGAAGACGGCCCCGGCACTGGCCTATGGCAACTGCGTCGTGCTCAAGCCGGCCGAGCTGGTGCCGGCGACGGCCACCGCACTGGCCGAGATCATCGCCCGCGCCGGTCTGCCGCCGGGTGTGTTCAACCTGGTGATCGGCCGCGGCTCGGTGGTCGGGCAGGCCATGATCGAGCATCCGGGTGTCGCCGCCATCTCGTTCACCGGTTCGGTCCCGACCGGGCGGCGCGTGGCCGCGGCCTGCGTCGCCTCCGGTCCGATGAAGAAGGTGCAGCTCGAGATGGGTGGCAAGAACCCGCTCGTGGTGCTGGACGACGCCGACCTCGCCAATGCCGTGGAATGCGCGGTCAACGGCGCCTTCTTCTCGACCGGCCAGCGTTGCACCGCCTCGTCGCGCCTGATCGTCACCGAGGGGATCCACGACCGCTTCGTCGCGGCCTGCGTCGAGCGGCTGAAGTCGCTCAGCATCGGCGACGCGCTGACAGCCGGCACCGACATCGGCCCTGTGGTGGATCAAAGCCAGCTCGACCAGGATCTGCGCTACATCGCCATCGGCAAGGAGGAGGGGGCGAAGCTTGCCGCGGGTGGCGAGCGGCTCGAGCGGGGCACGCCGGGCTTCTATCTCTCACCAGCGTTGTTCGTGGACGTAGCGCCGCGGATGCGGATCGCGCGCGAGGAGATCTTCGGCCCGGTCGCCGGCGTGATCCGGGCGAAGGACTATGACGAGGCGCTGGAGCTCGCCAACGACACCGAGTTCGGGCTCACCGCCGGCATCTGCACCACCAGCCTCAAGCATGCCGGCCATTTCCGGCGCAACGCGGAGGCGGGGATGGTGATGGTCAACCTGCCGACCGCCGGGGTCGACTTCCACGTGCCGTTCGGCGGGCGCAAGGGCTCGAGCTACGGCTCGCGTGAGCAGGGGCGCTACGCCCAGGAATTCTACACGACGGTCAAGACCGCCTACTCGTTCGATCTGAACGGCCCTTACGTGCCCAAGGCGAGGGCAAGTCGCTAGCGGATGCTCGACCTGCGTCCGCATCACAACGGAAAGGAGTGAGAGGCCATGCGTAGAAGGACGTTGCTTCGGGTCCTGCCCCTGACGGCAGCGGCACTGCCGCTCGCGGCGCGGCTGAGCTGGGCCCAGGACGCCGCAAGCTATCCCGACAAGCCGGTCACGATCATCGTGCCGTTCGCCGCGGGCGGCAACACCGACGCCTTCGCGCGGCTGGTCGGCGAGAAGCTGGATACGGCGATGGGCCAGCGCTTCCTCGTCGACAACAAGGCGGGTGCGGGCGGCAATCTCGGCGTCGGCCAGCTCGCGCGCGCCGAGCCCGACGGCTACACGCTCGGCATGGGCACGGTCAGCACCCACGCGATCAATCCGACGCTCTACAAGAACCTGCCCTACGATCCGACGACCGCCTTCGCGCCGATCTCGCTGTTCGTGACGCTGCCGAACGTGCTGGCTGTCAATCCGAGCATCGAGGCGAACACGGTCCCCGAGCTGATCGAGCTGCTCAAGGCCAATCCCGACAAGTACACCTTCGCCTCCTCGGGTGTGGGCACCTCGACTCATCTTGCCGGCGAGCTGTTCATGGCCAAGACCGGCACCAAGATGAGCCACGTCCCCTACAAGAGCAGCGGCCAGGTGATGCTCGACGTGGTGGCCGGCCATGTCGACATGGCCTTCGACAACATCCCGACCGTCGCCCAGCAGGCGAGCGCGGGCAAGGTCAAGGCGCTCGCGGTGACCAGCCTGGAGCGGGCACCGCTGCTGCCCGACGTGCCGCCGATGGCCGACTACATCCCTGGTTTCGAGGCCACGTCCTGGCACGGCCTGTTCGCGCCGGCCGGAACGCCGCCCGAGATCGTCAACAAGCTGAGCGCCGAGATCCAGAAGATCATGCACGAGCCCGAGATGCAGGCCAAGTTCCAGGGCATGGGGGCCAAGCCGATCGGGAGCACGCCGGAAGAATTCGCGCAGTTCATCACGGCCGAGCGCGAGAAGTGGGCCACGGTGATCAAGGACGCGAACATCACCATCGAGGGTTGAGCTTCGCACGGGGTGGCACTGAGATGACCAGGAAGAGACCGGAACAGCTGCGCTCGCATCGTTGGTTCGGCGTGCACGACCTGCGCGCCTTCGGACATCGGTCGCGGATCAAGCAGATGGGCTACGGCCCGGAGGACTATGCCGGCAAGCCGGTGATCGCGATCGTCAACACCTGGTGCGACATCAACCAGTGCCAATTCCTCTTCAAGGAGCGGGTGGAGGACATC
>JBGAKU010000230.1:0-8805 GCA_044224255.1 Geminicoccaceae bacterium | reverse complement strand
GCAGTTTAGCTGCGAAGCTGACAGACGCAAGCTCAACCTACAGCGACTTGCTGAAGACAATCGATGTGGAAGAATGGCTACTGCTGTGCGCTTGCCATTTGCGAAGATTACATGATTTTGTGGTATTGGCACTGGATAAATATAATTTACCGGTTGAGGTATACCCATATAATAGCAAGCGTAAAGGAACCGAGGTTGCCTATGAACTAGCGATGTCAGCCCCTAAGCGGCTATCGCTGAAGGTGATCTGTGATCGTTTGCTGCATAGCGCGCTGGTTGCCATACAAGTAGGTGACCGGGACGGTCGAATTCTCTTTCACAGTTTTGCGATCGTTACAGATAGGACCAAGGAAGTTGAAGCACTAAGTTTGAGAATAGATGATTTCGCGGATGCGATGAAGACTCTCGTTGTGGAGGAAAGGCCCAAATGATCCCAGGTGAGATCATCCCCGCCGCCGGCGAGATCGAGCTCAACGCCGGCCGCCCGACCGTCACGCTCACCGTCGCCAATACCGGCGACCGGCCGATCCAGGTCGGCTCACACTACCACTTCTTCGAGACCAACGAGGCGCTGGACTTCGACCGCAGCCTGGCCCGCGGCATGCGCCTGAATATCCCCGCCGGCACGGCGGTCCGTTTCGAGCCCGGCCAGTCGCGCGAGGTCACACTCGTGGCCTATGGCGGCAGCCGCAAGGTCTACGGCTTCAATCAGAAGATCATGGGGGCGCTCTGATGGCCTTCCGCATGCCGCGCTCGGCCTACGCCCACATGTTCGGGCCGACGGTCGGCGACAAGGTGCGCCTCGCCGACACCGACCTCGTCATCGAGGTCGAGGAGGACCGCACCGTCTACGGCGAGGAGGTCAAGTTCGGCGGTGGCAAGGTGATCCGTGACGGCATGGGGCAGGGGCAGGAGTCCCGTGCGGCCGGTGCCGTCGATACGGTGATCACCAACGCCTTGATCCTCGATCATTGGGGGATCGTGAAGGCCGACATCGGCCTGAGGGACGGGCGCATCGCCGCGATCGGCAAGGCCGGCAACCCCGAGACCCAGCCCGGCGTCGACATCGTCATCGGCCCCGGCACCGAGGCGATCGCCGGCGAGGGCCGGATCGTCACTGCCGGCGGCATCGACGCCCACATCCACTTCATCTGCCCGCAGATCCTCGACGAGGCCCTGATGTCGGGGCTCACCAGCCTGTTCGGCGGTGGCACCGGCCCGGCGGCCGGCACCGCGGCCACCACCTGCACGCCGGGTCCCTGGCACATCGGGCGCATGCTGCAGGCGATGGAAGCGTGGCCGATCAATGTCGGCCTCTTCGGCAAGGGCAATGCCAGCCTGCCCGAGGCGTTGCGCGAGCAGGTGGCGGCCGGCGCCTGCGGGCTCAAGCTGCACGAGGACTGGGGCACCACGCCCGCGGCGATCGACTGCTGTCTCGCCGTCGCCGACGAGATGGACGTCCAGGTCGCGATTCACACCGACACGCTCAACGAGTCCGGCTATCTCGAATCGACCATGGCCGCCTTCAAGGGCCGCACCGTCCACGCCTTCCACACCGAGGGGGCCGGCGGCGGGCACGCGCCAGACATCATCAAGGTGGCGGCGTTGCCCAACGTCCTGCCCTCCTCGACCAACCCGACGCGACCCTACACGGTCAACACGGTCGACGAGCATCTCGACATGCTCATGGTCTGCCACCACCTCGACCCGTCCATCCCCGAGGACGTGGCCTTCGCCGAGAGCCGGATCCGGAAGGAGACCATCGCCGCCGAGGACATCCTGCACGATCTCGGCGCCATCTCGATGATGTCCTCCGACAGCCAGGCGATGGGCCGGGTCGGCGAGGTGATCCTGCGCACTTGGCAGACTGCCCACAAGATGAAGCTCCAGCGCGGCCGGCTGCCCGAGGAGACCGGCGACAACGACAATCTCCGCGCCAGGCGCTACGTCGCCAAGTACACGATCAACCCCGCGATCGCGCAGGGTGTGTCCCATCTCGTCGGCTCGGTCGAGCCCGGCAAGCTCGCCGACCTCGTGCTCTGGAATCCCGCCTTCTTCGGCGTAAAGCCCGAGCTGGTGATCAAGGGTGGCACCATCGCCGCCGCCCCCATGGGTGACCCCAACGCCTCGATCCCGACCCCGCAGCCGGTGCACTACCGCCCGATGTTCGGCAGCTACGGCCGCTCGGCGACCGCCAGCGCGGTCCATTTCGTCTCGGCGGCTGCGGTGAACAACGCCATCCACCACGGTTTCGGTCTGCAGCGCGAGCTTTGCGCGGTCCGCAACACGCGCGGCGGCATCGGCAAGGCGGCCATGATCCACAATTCGGCCATGCCGGTGATCGAGGTCGACCCCGAGACCTACCGGGTTCGCGCCGACGGCGAGCTGCTCACCTGCGAGCCGTCGACCGTGCTGCCGATGGCCCAACGCTACTTCCTGTTCTGATTTCCCTCCCTCCGTCGCGCGAGCGAGGGAGGGCCGGGTTGGGGGCAACCTTGCCGCATACCGACACCGTTCTTCGCGACCGCGCCCGCCAGCTCCGGCGCGAGCCGACCGAGGCCGAGAACCGCCTCTGGGCGATCCTGTGCGGCCGCCAGCTCCACGGCGCCCATTTCCGCCGCCAGCACCCGATCCCGCCCTATGTCGCCGACTTCGCCTGCGTCGCGGCCCGGCTCGTCGTCGAGGTCGACGGCGGCCAGCACGCCGACGGCGCCGACACCGCCCGCGACACCTACCTGACGCGCCATGGCTGGCAGGTGCTGCGGTTCTGGAACAACGAGGTGCTCGAGAATCTGGACGGCGTCGCCCAGCGCATTGCGGAGTTGTTGCCGGAGCCCCCACCCCGACCCTCCCGCGCCTCTGGCGAGGGAGGGAGCGATTCGGGCTCCCTCGGTGGCGGTCGTCGTAGGCGAGGGTGACGGTGGCGGCGGGGGTGCCCTCCGTGACGACGGAGGTGGCGCGGGGCAAGGAGACGCCCCCACCCCGACCCTCCCCCGCTGCGCGGTGGAGGGAGTCCGAATCGCTCCCTCCCTCGCCGCAGGCGGGGGAGGGTCGGGGTGGGGGCGTCTCCTTGCCCCGCGCCACCTCCGTCGTCACGGAGGGCACCCCCGCCGCCACCGTCACCCTCGCCTACGACGACCGCCACCGCCGCCGCCTGCGTTTGGTCACCGACGCCGGCCGCCCCTTCCTCCTCGACCTTGCCGAGGCCCGCGCCCTGCGCGACGGCGACCTCCTCGCCCTCGACGACGGCGCCCTGGTCCTGGTCCGCGCCGCCACCGAATCCGTCCTCGACGTCTCCGCCCCCGATCCCCTGGCACTGGCCCGGATCGCTTGGCACCTCGGCAACCGCCACACGCCCACCCAGATCCTGCCCGGGCACTTGCGCATCCGCGCCGACCACGTCCTCGAGCACCTCCTGACCGACCATCTGGGTGCCGCCGTCACCGCGACCACCGCACCCTTCGACCCCGAAGGTGGCGCCTACGGCCATGGCCACGGGCATGAGCACTGAAGCCGCCCTCTACCGCCTCCTCGCCTGGCTCTCGCCGGCCTACCCGGTCGGCGCGTATACCTACAGCCACGGCCTGGAATGGGCGGTCGAGGCCGGGCTGGTCCGCGACCGCGCCGGCCTGGTGGACTGGCTCGCCACCGTGCTGCGCTCGGGCGGCGGCTGGCAGGACGCAGTGCTTCTGGCCCACGCGCATCGTGCCGTGGCCGGTGGTGACGACGCCCTCTGGCGCGAGCTGCGCGCCACCGCGCAGGCGTGGGTGCCGACCGCCGAGCTTGCGCTGGAGACCCGCGCGCAGGGCGAGGCTTTCGCGGTGGCCAGCCTCGCCTCCTGGCCGGACCCATCCGGTCGCCTCGCCCTCCTCGTCGACGACGGGCCAGGGCTCACCTATCCGCTCGCCGTCGGTGCCGTCTCTGCGGCGCACGGCGTTCCCTTGCCGCTCGTTCTGCCCGCCTATCTCCAGGCCTTCGCCGCCAACCTCGTCTCCGCCGCGGTCCGCGCGGTCCCGCTCGGCCAGACCGACGGCCAGCGGGCGCTCGCGGCCCTGGAGCCGGTCGTGGCCGAGGTGGCTCTGGCCGCGCGCGACTGCCCGCTCGACGAGCTTGGCACCTCTGCCCTCATGGTTGATCTCTGCTCGATGCGCCACGAGACCCAGTACACGAGGCTGTTCCGCTCATGACCCCATCTCACGGCCCGCTCCGCGTCGGCATCGGCGGCCCGGTCGGCTCCGGCAAGACCATGCTGTGCGAGGTGTTGTGCAAGGCCATGCGCGACCGTTGGAACATGGCCGTGATCACCAACGACATCTACACCAAGGAGGACCAGCGCCTGCTCACCGTCGCCGGCGCCTTGCCGCCCGAGCGGATCATGGGCGTGGAGACCGGCGGCTGCCCGCACACCGCGATCCGCGAGGACGCCTCGATCAACCTCGCCGCCGTGCGCGACATGACCCGCCGCTTCCCCGGCCTCGAGCTGCTGCTGATCGAATCCGGCGGCGACAATCTCGCCGCCACCTTCAGCCCCGAGCTCGCCGACCTCACCATCTACGTCATCGACGTCGCCGGCGGCGAGAAGATCCCGCGCAAGGGCGGCCCCGGCATCACCCGCTCCGACCTGCTGGTCATCAACAAGACCGACCTCGCCCCCTTGGTCGGCGCCGACCTCGCCGTGATGGAATCCGACACCCGCCGCATGCGCGCCGACCGCCCCTACGTCATGGCCAACCTGCGCGGCGGGATCGGCACGGCCGAGGTCATCGGCTTCATCGCCAGCGCCGGCGGTCTCGCCCTCGACGCGGCATAACCGTCCACATTCCTCCCTCTCCCGCGTGAGCGGGGCAGGGCCGGGGTGGGGGTCTGCCTCGACGCCGAGCGCACTCTGATCGCCGCCGAGCGCGTCGGCGATGGCCGCTGTCTCGTCAGCCCACGCCCACGCCCGCGGGCGCCGCGTCTTCGGCCGCCCGATCGGCCGGAACCAGGGCGTGCAGTTCCCGATCGCCCGCGCCCACTCAACGTCGAGGCGGCGAGCCTGATGCGCTTCGAGGCCTGCCGCTGTTTCGACGCCGGCCTGCCCTGCGGCGAGCAGGCCAACATGGCCAAGCTGCTCGCCGCTGACGCCTCTTGGGAGGCCGCCAACGTCTGCCTGCAGACCCACGGCGGCTACGGCTTCGCGGTCGAGTACGACGTCGAGCGCAAGCTCCGCGAGACCAGCCTCTACCAGGTGGCCTCGATCTCGACCAACCTGATCCTGAGCTACGTCGCCGAGAAAGTGCTGGACCTGCCGCGCTCATTCTGAGCGTTCACCCGTACCGGCACGCCACGCGTAAGCGAATTGCTGACGGTCGAGGTCAGCGCCGCCCGTTCGATTAGGGCTGCGACGTCCACGCTCGGATCCTCGGCCTGCGCTGCCACGACCATCTCGGCCCCGGTTGCGAGCAAGGGGTCACCGTCGAGGGTCAATGTCACCCCGACCGCCACCGCGGTCAGCCGCACGCCTGCGGCGTCGGCGACATAGTGCAGGTCGTTGCACATGCAGCCGCCGATCGTGAGCGCCAGCAGCTCGCCGCCGTTGAAGCCCAGTCCCGAGCCGCCGGCCCAGCCCGTGGCCGCCCCTGTGCCCGGGATGCTGCGCAGCGCCATCGACATCGTGGTCATGCGTCCTCCGCCTCGGCCACCGCGTCTCCCACCCGCAGCCGGCCACCCTCGATCACCCGTGCCGTCCGCCCGCCGCGCCAGCCCGGCTCCAGCGCCGCGCGCAGACCCGGCCGCTGGCGGTCCATGACCTCGCAGGGATCGCATTCGCCCGTCAGCTCGACCAGGATCTCGCCGATGCGCAGCCGCGCCGCCGGCCCGCGCGACAGCGTCATCCCCGCGACCAGCAGGTTGGCGCGCCGGACGGTCCAGGGCGAGGGCTCGCCGCCCAGCTCGGCCTGGGCGTCGGCCCAGTCCTCGGCGGACAGGATGACGAGCTGGCGTCGCCCGGGCCGGCCGCGGAAATCGCCTTTCACGCCGAATTCGGGCGACAGCTCCACCTCGCCCAGCTCCTCCATCGGCGCCTTGGGCCGGGCGCGGCGGGCGATGGCGAGCAGGCGCCCGGTCACACCCCGACCCGCTGCCTCGTCTTGCCGGCCTCGTGCTCCTTGCGCGCCGCGCGGACCGACTCGCGCTCGGACACCTCGGGCGTGCCGCACTCCCACCAGGAGCCGTTGCCCTCGGTCCAATCGGTCGGGTGGATGTCGATGTGGATCACCGTGGTCCGGTCGGCCGCCTTGGCACGACGGAACGCATCCTCGAGCTCGCCGATGCCCGAGACGTTGATCCCGATCGCCCCCAGCGCCTCGGCATGCTTGGCGAAGTCGACCCGGGCCAGCTCGCCGACATGGCGCGTGTCGGCCAGCTGGTTGTTGAAGGACGGGATGCCCTTGGCCCGCTGCAGCCGGTCGATCACCGCGAAGCCGCCATTGTCGCAGACCACGACGATCAGCTTCAGGCCGGTCAGCACCGAGCTGTAGATGTCGCTGTTCATCATCAGGTAGCTGCCGTCGCCGACCATGACGATCACGTCGCGCGACGGGTCGGCCAGCTTCGCCCCCCAGCCGCCGGCGATCTCGTAGCCCATGCAGGAGAAGCCGAACTCGCAGTCGAAGGTCGAGGTTTCCCTGGCGCGCCAGCACATGCACAGCTCGCCCGGCATGCCGCCGGCCGCGGTCAGCGCCAGGTCGCGCGGATCGGCCAGCCGGTTCACCGCCCCCACCACATGGGCGTAGGTCGGCAGCTCGGCGTTGGTCGGGCCGCTGCGCTGGTCGACGAAGCTGTTCCACTCGCCATAGACCCGGCGCGCATCGCCGAGCCAGGGCTCGGGCGCCTGCCAGCCATGCAGCGCCTCCCCCAGCTCCTTCAAGCCCGCCTGCGCGTCGCCCACCACCGGCAGCGCCATGTGCTTGCGCGCGTCGAAGCGGGCGGCGTTCAGGCCGATGAATCGCGCATCGTCGGCGAACAGTGCCCAGGAGCCGGTGGTGAAGTCCTGCAGCCGCGTGCCCACCGCGAGCACCACGTCGGCCTCGGCCGCCAGATGGTTGGCCGAGCTGGACCCCAGCCCGCCGATCGGGCCCGCGTTCATCGGGTGGTCGTGCACGAGCACGGTCCGCCCGGCGATGGTCTCGACCACCGGCACGCGATGCCTGGCCGCGAACTCGGCAAGCGCCGCCTCGGCACCGCTGTAGCGCACGCCACCACCGGCAATCACCAGCGGCTTCTTCGCCGTCCGCAGCAGCTCCGCCGCCTGCTCGACCTGCCGCTCGTCCGGCCGCGGTCGCGGGATGTCGTGCATGCGCTTGTCGAAGAACCGCGCCGGATAGTCGAACGCCTCGGCCTGCACGTCCTGGCACAGGCCGATGAAGGCCGGCCCGCAGTCGGCGGGATCGAGCAGCACGCCCAGCGCCTGCGGCAGCGACTGGATCAGCTGCTCGGGCCGGGTGATCCGGTCCCAGTAGCGGGTCACCGGCTTGAAGGCGTCGTTGACGCTGATGGTCGGGTCGCCCCAGTGCTCGACCTGCTGCAGGACCGGATCGGGCAGGCGCGAGACATAGTAGTCGCCGGACAGCAGCAGGACCGGCAGCCGGTTGGTGTGCGCCACCCCGGCGGCGGTCACCATGTTGGTCGCCCCCGGCCCGATCGAGCTCGCCGCCACCATGATCTGGCGGCGCGCCTTGGCCTTGGCGAAGCCGATCGCGGCCAGCGCCATCGACTGCTCGTTCTGCCCGCGCCAGGTCGGCAGCTCGTCCTTGACCGCCTCCAGGGCCTCGCTCAGGCAGGTGACGTTGCCATGGCCGAAGATCGCGAACACGCCGGGGAACAGCGGCACCTCGGCCCCGTCGATCTCGGTGCGCTGCGCCATCAGCCAGCGCACCAGCGCCTGCGCCATGGTGAGACGGACGGTGGCCATCTCGCTGCCTCCCCTTAGGCCCTGCTGTTGGCCGAGCCTAGCGGTGACGATGACCGAGGTGAAGCCAAACCGGCTAGGCGGGAACCTCGCAATCCAGGCCGATCTTGCCGGCAGCACCCGCCAGAACCTTGTCGAGGGTAACGAGCAGCGCCGCGTCCGCGTTCCGCGCGATCGCAGCGTGCAACGCATCGCCTGCCCGCAGGCCGAGATCGAACCGCTCCATCAACCGCGCCGCCGAATCGAAGTCCTCAGGCGTCGGCGCGATCAGCGTCAGGCTCTGGCGGGCGAGCACGTGAAATTGTCGGACGACGGCGGTACCCTTGGTGCCACTCAGCGCGCGTGCGCGTACCTTGCTGCCGATGGCGCTGACGAATTCGGTGACGGTCCAGCTGCTGAGCGCCAAGCCATCGACACCGGTCCGCTCGAACCACAGCTCCACCGACGCCGACACCGGTTCGCGCACGAAGAACGGCACGAACACGCTGGTGTCGACATAACGGATCAATAGCGCTCCTCGTCGCGGATACGGCGCATGAAGTCACCAGCGCCCTCCGATTGCATCGGCATCGATTCGCGGACCGCCCGGATTGCCGCGAAGTCGATCGGCTCGAGCTTGCGCCTCACGCCGCTCACCTTCGCCACCGGTCTGCCGCGGCGGGTGATCACGATCTCCTCGCCCTGCTCGACCCGATCGAGCAAGGCACTCAGATGTGCCTTGGCCTCGGCCACGCTCACCTCGGTCATCTTGCTATCCGTTGGTCATCCGATTGGTCATCTCTACCATTCGCGCCGATTGGCGGCAATGTCGTGGCGCGCGTTTGACAGCACCCCTCCGCTCGGCTCATCTCCCGGTC
>JBGAKU010000229.1:0-8900 GCA_044224255.1 Geminicoccaceae bacterium | reverse complement strand
CTCGGCCAGCGCCGCACGGGCGAGCTCGCTCAGCGCCGCGGGTGTGGCGTCGCGCTCCGCACCCACCCCCAGTGCCAGGACCGGCGGGTGAAAGGTGAGCCGGCCTGCAGCGCCGGCGACCGCGCGCCGGGTGACCAGGATCTCGTGTGCTGCCGTGTCATCGATCGGCAGCGGCGCGTCGCACAGCCAGGCCGCGGTGCCATCCTCGACGGTCAGCCGCACCGGCCGGCCTTCGAGCAGCCCGGCCATCATCGTCTTGGCATCGGCGGGGTTGGCGAGAGTCCAGCCCGTCGGCGGCGCGTCTAGAGCAAGGCCCAGACGGTTGTCGCCAGCGGTGGTCACGGAAGGTGCGATGTCGAGGGCGGCGGCGATCGTGCGCGCGAGCGCGTTGGCGCCGTGATGGCCGCCGAGCAGCGGCACCACGGCCGAGCCGTCCTCCGCGACCGCGACCAGCGGCGGCTCGGCATGCTTGTCGCCGAGGCGGGGGGCGACGGCGCGGATCAGGATGCCGCTTGCGCACAGCCCGACCACCGCGCGGCCGGCGGCGAACAGCTCGCCGACATGGTCCACGGCCTTGGCGAAACGGTGATCGGCCGCGCAGGCGGCGCAGGCCGGCGCGTGGATCTCGCTGTCGGGCAGGAGCTGGCGCAGGCGCGCGGCGAGGGCGGCGCTGCGCGGCCCCAGGGTGACGATCGCGGGGCCTTGGGTCATTCGCGGCGACGGGCCCGCCCGGCCAGGATCAGCGAGAAATAGGGGACCTGGGCCTCGGTCACGGCGGAGAGCGGCCGCACGCGCTGGCCCTGCAGGGTGGCGTTCTCGACCAGGACGGCACCCTCGCTCATCCGCGCATCGGCGAGCGCCTGCCGCACCGGGCCCAGATGCCGGCCGACCTTCATGATCACCGCCCGGTCGGCCTGCTGCAGCAGCGCCGTCATGCGCTTGGGCCCGACCGTGGCCGGGATCAGCGCGATCGGCTCGTCGTAGAGGCCGAGCGGGACCTGGGCGGTGGCGGCCGCGGCGGTGATCGAGGTGATGCCCGGGATCACCACGCACTCGAACCGGTTGCCGAGTCGGGGCAGCAGGTGGGCGAACGAGCCGTAGAGGAGCGGGTCGCCCTCGCACAGGAACACGACGTCGTGGCCCTGGCCGAGCTCGCTGACGATGCCGGTGACGAGCTGGCTGTAGGCGCGGCCGGTAGCCTCGGTGTCCTGGGTCATCGGCATGACCGCGATCAGCTCGCGCGTGCCGGGCCGGATGTAGCCGGCGGCGATCTCGCGCGAGCGGCTGGCGCGCCCGGCGGCGGCGATGAAGGCGATGGCGTGGGCGCCTTCCAGCGCCTTGGCACCCTTGACGGTCATCAGCTCCGGATCGCCCGGCCCGACGCCGAGCCCGATCAGTCGGCCGTGGCGCATCACTTCCTCGCCACGAGCTGGGTGACGGGCATGGCCGGCCGCCAGGCGAGCTGCGCGCCGATCGGTTCCGCGCGTGTGATCTGCAGACGCAGGAGCCGGCCGCCTTGCGCGGCGTGGAAGGCGAGGACAGCCGCCTCGCCGGCGACGGAGACGGCGTTGGCGACCAGACGGCCGCCCGAGGCGAGCCGCCTCCAGCACAGGCCGAGCAGGCCGGGTGCGGCGACCGCACCGCCAACGAAGATCGCCTGCGGGCCCGGCAGCTCGGCGAGCGCGTCAGGGGCAGCGCCGGTGTGGACGATCAGCTCGGGCACGCCGAGCCGCTCGGCATTGGCCGCTATCCGGGCGGCGCGGGTAGGGTCGCGCTCGACGGCGACGGCGCGCATGCCGCGCCCGGCGCGAAGCCATTCGATCGCCACGCTGCCGGCGCCGGCGCCGACGTCCCAGAGCAGCTCGCCATCGCAGGGAGCGAGCGCGGCGAGGGTGACAGCACGGATCTCCGCCTTGGTGAGCTGGCCGTCATGCTCGTAGGCCTCGTCGGGCAGCCCCGGGACGGATGGGCGCGGCTGCGCCGTGGCGCACAGCTCGACCGCGACGAGGTTGAGCTCGCCGAACCGCTCCTGCAGAGCGGCGGCCGGGGCATCCGTGCGACGCTCGGCCTCGTCGCCCATCGCCTCGAGCACGGTCACACGACTGTCGCCATAGCCGTCGGCGACCAGGCAGCGGCCGATGGCGGCGGGGCCGGCGCCGTCCGAGGTCAGGACGAGCAGGCGCCGGCCGGGCTGGAAGTGGCGGCGCAGGCTGGCGACGGGGCGGCCGTGGGCGGTGAGGGGAAAGGCCTCCTCGAGCGTCCAGCCGAGCCGGCTGCACGCCTCCTGGAAGGCCGAGACATGCGGCACGATCGCGACCTCGGCGGGGCTGAGATGTTGCAGGAGCAGACGGCCGATACCGTACCAGAGCGGATCGCCGGTGGCGAGGACGGCGACCTGCCGCGGGCGCAGCGCGAGGATCTCCGGCAGCGTGGCCGCGAGCGGGCTGCGCCAAGATAGGCGCGGGCGGGGGTCGTCGGGCAGCAGGGCGAGGTGGCGTGTGCCGCCGACCAGCACCTCTGCGGCGGCAAGGACCCGCCGGGCCCGTGCGCTCAGCCCGTCGAGGCCATCGGCACCGATGCCGATCAGGCTGAGCCAAGTCATGTGGGATCGACCATGGTCGCGTTGACCGCGGCTGCGGCCAAAGCACTGCCGCCGCGCCGGCCGCGCAGGGTGAGCCACGGGATCTCGAGCCCCGCGGCGATCAGCGCATCCTTGCTCTCGGCGGCACCCACGAACCCGACCGGAAAGGCGAGGATCGCGGCCGGGCGCTCGGGCCAGTCGCGCAACCGGTCTAGCAGATGGAACAGGGCGGTCGGCGCGTTGCCGATCGCGACCACGGCACCCGCGAGCCGCGGCCGCCACAGCTCGACCGCGGCGGCCGAGCGGGTGGTCGCGAGCGCCCCGGCCAGCCCACGGACGCGCGGATCGTCGAGCGTGAGCAGGATCTCGGCTCCGCGCGGCAGGCGATCGGCCATGATGCCCGCGGCGACCATCCGGGCGTCGACGATCACCGGCCCGCCCGCCTGCAGCGCCGCGCGCCCCGCCGCCGCAGGATCGCCATGCCAGACGAGGTCGTCGGCGATGTCGGGCATGCCGCAAGCGTGGACCAAGCGCAGCACCGTGCCGTGCAGTGAAGGCGGAAAGCGGTCGAGCGGGACCTCGGCGCGGATCAGCGCGAAGGAGCGGGCATAGATGGCCCCGGGATCGCGAAGGTGGTCCGCCATGCCGTCACCGACCGGCCTCAGCCCGCACCGTTGCCGGAACGCGGATGGTGGTGGTGCGCGTGGTGATGGTGGTCGTGCGAATGGTGATGGTCGTGGGAATGGTGATGGTGATGATGGCCGCCGTCCGTGCCGATGCCCTCGACGTGATGGTGATGGCTCTCCTGCGGCGCGCCGAGGTCGCGCTCGAAGCCGATCACCTGCGTGCGGTACTTGCACAAGGAGCAGTTCATGTTGATGTCGCCGGCGGCGATGCCGCGGATGCGCTCGACGAAGGTGTCGACCACCAGCGGATGGTCGTCGAGATAGCGTGCCTTGACGATCTCGACCTCCGGGTGGCGCGCCGCGACGGAGTCGGTGGCGTCGTAGATGCGGCGCACCAGGATCCCGGTGAACAGGAAGTAGGGAAAGACGATGATGCGGCGGAAGCCGAGCCGAACGGCGCGCTCCAGCGCCACCTCGGTCCGCGGATGGGCGACCCCGGAATAGCCGATCTCGGCATGGGCGAAACCGATGCCTTCCCACAGCATCCGTGCCACCTTGGCGACGTTGCCGTTGGCGTCGCTGTCGGAGGTGCCGCGCCCGATCACGAGCAGGCAGGTCTCGTCCAGACCGACCGTGCTCTCGCCGCTCTCCAGCGCTGCGGCGATGCGGTCGCGCGACGCCGCGAGCAGCTTCGAGTCGATGCCGAGGTCGCGACCCATCTGCAGCCGGATGCCGTGCTCCGCGGCATAGGCGTTGAGCACGGACGGCACGTCGTTCTTCACGTGACCGGCCGCGAACAGCATCCCCGGCACGGCCAGCACATGATCGACACCCTGCGCGCGCAGGCGGTCCAGACCCTCGCGGATGATCGGCCGCGCGAACTCCAGATAGCCCATCGCCACCGGATAGTCCGGCAGCGCATGCGCGATCTGGTGCACGACGTTGGCGAACTCGGCGCAGGCCTCGTCGTCGCGGCTGCCATGGCCGCAGATCATCACACCGGTGCGGGTCATGCGTTCCAGAATCCCCTGGTACCGGCCGGAACCGGGGGAGGAGCGAGATCGGCCCGCGAGGCCGGCGCCACGCGCCCGACCTGCCTGCCGCACCCGCCGGGACACCCCGCCCGACCTTCGGATACGTGACGGCGGCAGGTCTCCTGGCTCGCGGGTCGCAGCACTCCGGCCCTGCCTTCCCGGCTCCCGCCAGTGGCTTCTATCGTGCCGGACGCTCGCCGCTCACAGTTGCGGGGGCAGCCGCGGTCTCGACCCGCAGGGGTCACACCGCGTTCCCTGTTGCTTCCTCGCGGAAACCGACGTCGGCCGGACCATGCGCCCGAACAGGCGTCGGGTCAATCGCAACCGGCCGAGGACGACCCGGCCGCACGCGGCCGGGTCGGGCCTGCCGGCTCAGTAGATGAAGTCGGACTGGGTCAGAGCGCCGTTGCTCTTGATCGTCAGCACGTCGAGCTCATCGTGAAACCCGGCGGCGGCCGCCATGTCGATGATGGTCGTGTTGCCGGACGCGGAGACATAGGCGTCGCCGCTGTCCAGGCGGCCGTTGTGGTTGGTGTCGAGATCCTGCGACCAACTCACCTGGCCGGCGATACGGATCTTGTCCTGCCCCTTCACGAAGTCCTGGATCGTGTCGTATCCTGGAACGTTCGTGTAAAGAGAGACAGAGGTGAAGATGTCCCTTCCCGCGCCGCCGACATAGGTGTCGTTGCCGAATCCGCCGATCAGCTCATCATTACCTTTGCCACCATTGAGGAGGTCACTGCCGACGCCACCATACAATTTGTCGTCACCATCCTCGCCATACAACTTGTCGTTGCCGTAGTCGCCAAGGAGGCGGTCGTTGCCACCACGGCCATAAATGGTGTCGTTGCCATCCTCGCCGTAGATGCTGTTGCCCTGATTGTTGTCCGTGTAGTTGTTGTTGCCAGGCCCGAGGCGAACTGTAGCCATGTAATATTTCTCCGACTGAGTTGCTGCGGAGAGCCGAGATACATCATTAGTTGAAGGTAAATATCCGCAACGCGAAGTAAAGATCAAGTAGGAAGTCTCCGCGCGATGATCAACCCAAGCGCTAGAGGCACTCAACATTCACGCAGCGACATCCCGGCCAGAGCTTCGACGTCTTGCGCGAGCCCCGGCGCGCTGGCGGCCACGCCACCCTTGCCCAGCAACCCGTGATCGGCGACGAAATCGCTGACGCGGCCGCCGGCCTCCTCGACCAGGATCAGGCCGGCAAGACAGTCCCAGGACGCGCAGTAGCGGGTGATGAAGGCATCGCAGCGGCCATCGGCCACCCAGCAGAGCTGGATCGCGGTCGAGCCGCAGCGGCGGTGCTCGAAGCCGAGGCGGAGGGCGGCCTCCACTATCGCGACATAGTCCTCGCGCGAATACTTGAAGGTGTAGGCCAGCGCGAGGCAGGAGGTGTCGACGCCCTCATTGTCGGACACCCGGATCGGCACCCCGTTGCGGTGAGCGCCGCCGCCGCGCCGGGCGGTGAACATCTCGTCATGGACCGGGTCGTAGGTCAGGCCGATGACGATCTCGCCATCGACCACCAGTGCCGCGACCACGGCCCAGCACGGGATGCCCTTGAGAAAGTTGAAGGTGCCGTCGATCGGATCGAGCACCCAGGTGCGCGCGGCTGCATCGCTGCCACCGCCTTCCTCGCCCAGCACAGCGTCGCCCGGGAAGACCTCGGCGAGGCGCTCGCGTAGGAAGTCCTCGACCGAGCGGTCGGCGATGCTGACCAGATCCTGGTGGCCCTTGTGCTCGATGGTCAGGCTGTCGCGCTCGCGGAAATAGCGCAGGGCGAGCTGGCCGGCGTCGCGGACGATCGGCACGGCGGCGGCGAGCTGGGCGTCGAGGTCGGCAGGGGTCATGGGTGCGGCTCGGGACTCGTGAGGCGTTGACGGAGCAGCGTCCGGCGGCGCAGGTCGCTGGTGTCGCGGACGGCACGCTCCAGCGCGTCGGGCTCGGTGAGCAGCACGACCAGCCGCTGCGCGCGCGTCAGAGCGGTATACAGCAGGTTGCGGCGCAACATGCGACCGTGCTGGCGCAGCAGCGGGAGCACGACGGCGGGATATTCGGAGCCCTGTGCCTTGTGGACGGTGACCGCATAGGCGAGGGCGAGACGGTCCAGCTCGTCGGCGGCGTAGCTCAGGGCGCGCCCGTCGATGGTCACCTCGACCGTGCGGGCCTTGGGGTCCATGCCGGTGACGCGGCCGACATCGCCGTTGTAGACCTCGCGCTCGTGGTCGTTCTCGAGCTGCATGACCCGGTCGCCTAAGGCGAGCCGACCCTGCCCATGCGGCAGGGCGAGCGGCGGATCCGGGTTGAGCTCAGCCTGAAGCAGCTCGTTGAGCGCCAGCGTGCCCAAGCGACCGCGATTCACCGGCGTCAGGACCTGCACCTCGCTCAACGGGTCGAGGCCGAAACGCTCGGGGATGCGGCGCAGCACGAGGTCAAGCAGCTTGGCTTCAGCGTCCTCGGGCGAGGTCACGCGGATGCCGTAGCAGTCGGCCGGCCCGTCCTCGGCGCGGGCGAAGGCCGGGAGCTCGCCGTGATTGATCCGATGGGCGTTGCGCACGATCCCGCTCTCGGCGGCCTGGCGGAAGATCTCGCTCAGCCGCACCACCGGCACCGCACCCGAGCCGATCAGGTCGGCGAGCACCTGACCGGGCCCGATCGAGGGGAGCTGGTCGACGTCGCCGACCAGGAGCAGGGCAGCATCGGCAGGCATCGCGTCCAAAAGCGCCGCCATGAGCTGGGTGTCGAGCATCGACGCCTCGTCGACCACGACCAGGTCCGTCTCGAGCGGGCGGCCGTGGTTGCGGCGGAAGCCGCGCTCGGGGTCCGCCTCGAGCAGGCGGTGCAGGGTGCGCGCGTCGCGGCCGGTGCTCTCGCCCAGCCGTCGCGCCGCCCGGCCGGTGGGGGCGGCGAGCACAACCCGGGGCTCGCTGGCACCGAGCGCGGCGAGGATGCCCCGGACGAGGGTGGTCTTGCCGGTCCCGGGGCCGCCGGTGATGATCAGGAGCCGGCTGCGGATGGCGAGGGCGATGGCCTCGCGCTGGGTCGGCGCCAGCTCGACCCCGAGCGCGCGCTCGCTGAGCGCCAGGGCCGCGTCGGTCGGCGGCACGGTCCAGGGCGGGGGGGCACTCCCGAAGCCGCGGACGCGGTCGGCGATCAGACGCTCGGCACGGTCCAGCTCGGCGAGCATGAGCAGTGGCCCGCCGGCGGTCGGATGCAGGGCGAGACGCCCGGCCGCGCATTCGCGGTCGACCGCACCTGCTACCTGATCAAGCGATGCGGACAGGAGGCGGCCAAGCTCGGCCTCGGCCTCCTCGCGCGGCAGTGCCGTGTCGCCGCCGTCGGCCGCCTGGCGCAGGACCTCGGCCATGGCGGCGCCGATGCGCTGCACCGAGTCCGGCGCGATGCCCAGGCGCAGCGCCACCTGGTCGGCAGTCGCAAAGCCGATGCCGCGGATGTCGCGGGCGAGCGCGTAAGGGTCCTTGCGGATGGTCTGGATCGCGTCGAGCCCGTAGGCCTCGACGATCCGGTTCGCGCGGGCCGCGCTGAAGCCGTGCTCGGCCAGGAAGACGAGGGTGTCGCGCGCGCGACGCTGACCCTGCCAGGCCTCCTGGAGGCGGGCGGCGAGGCGGGGACCGACGCCCTCGATCTCGCGCAGGCGCAAGGGCTCGCGCTCAATGACTTCGCCGAGCCGCAGGCCGAACTGCGCCACCAGCCGCTTCGCCAGCTCCTCGCCCACGCCCTTGATGCGGCCGGAGGACAGGTAGGCGACGAGGCCGGCCTCGGTGGCCGGCGCCTCGACGCTGGCACGCACGGCACGGAACTGGCGGCCCCAGCTCTTGTCGTCGTACCACCCGCCCTCGGCACGGATCAGCTCGCCGGGGCCGGCCTCGGGCAGGGTGCCGACCACCACGGCCGAGCGGCTGCCGCCGACCGGTGCGACCAGGAGCACCCGGTAGCCGGTCTCCGGCCGTTCGAACAGGACGCGCTCGACCACGCCGGAAAGGACGGCGGGCTCACGCTCGCCGGGCCCCGCAACGTCGCTCAGGCGGTCGCTGTGCATGGTGCGGGCGCAGTCTTGCCGGATCACGCCGGCCGTGGAAAGAGCGCCACGCTCACACACGGAGGCGGCGATGTGGCAGGACGGCTGGCAGGCGTGGCGGCGGGGCGCCCGGGCTCTGCTGCCGGGCCTGGAACCGGTGATCGGACACCGCGGCGCTGCCGCGCGAGCGCCGGAGAACACGCTGGTCGGCCTGCGCAAGGCGCATGCGCTCGGAGCCAGGTGGGTCGAGTTCGATGTCATGCTGACCGCCGACGGCGTGCCGGTACTGATCCACGACGAGACGCTTGAGCGGACGACGGACGGTCGTGGCGAGGTTGCGCGCCACACCGCGGCCGAGATCCGCTCGCTCGACGCGGGTGCCTGGTTCGCGCCCGGGTTCGCGGGCGAGTGGGTGCCGACCCTCGCGGAGGCCGTCGACCTGCTCCTGGCATTGGGCCTCAGCGCCAATGTCGAGGTCAAGCCGGCGACCGGTCACGCTGCGGCGACGGGCGAGGTCGTCGCCGACCATCTGCGGCGGCATTGGCCTGACGACGGCCCGCAGCTGCTGCTGTCCAGCTTCGAGCGCGCGGCGCTCGTCTCCGCCGCCCAGG
>JBGAKU010000228.1:0-8973 GCA_044224255.1 Geminicoccaceae bacterium | reverse complement strand
CGCTGTTCGGCGGGATCTCGCTGTTCTTCGGCTACCAGGTGTTCGTCGAATGGGGCGTGGCCGCGAGTGGCGGCTGGAAGGTCGCATGGCCGATTCCGCTGGGAGTCCTCTACGGCATCGGCGCCATCGGCATGGGCGTGAAGGCGCTGGGCCGCCTTGCCTGGACCTGGAACGCACCGCTGCGGAACGTGCGGCGCTGAGGAAATTGCCAATCGGGTTGGTCAGCTTGCCCTGGGCGGTATGCCCAGGAACTTCCGCATCCACCGGACCACCTGCGCCTCGTTGTTGATATAGACATAGTGCGGTGCGCCAGGCAGGAGGAAAGTATTTGTAGAATTGCCGTCGGTGAATCTCCGAATCGTCTTGCGATGCCAGGTCACGATCGGCGCCCACGCGTCGTCGAATTCTACTTTCTCGGCCGGGTTCAGATACCAGTACCAGGCTTGCCGTGCCTGGATCGTGAACAGAGCGAAGATACCCAGTCGCGGCACCTTGATGCTGGCCCAATTGGTTGGCGGGATGGCTCTGACGCCGGCATTGATCTTGTCGGTGATCCAGTCCGGCGTCGTAGAATCCACGATTGCCCCGTTCGCATCGAAACGCACACCGAAGCAGACTGCTGGGCTTGGCGCACGCAGCGCCTGCAAGCGCGCCGTCGCAGCTTGATAAGCCCACAGCGACTTCAGATCGGCGTCGGTATAATCCGGTCCAGGCGGCTCGCGGCGTGACGGCAGGAAACGTTCCGACAGGTCGGCAGCGTCCAGATAGACCAGCTTGTCGACGCGGGACCTGTAGGATTGCCCGAGCCTGCTCAGTTCCGCACCGGCGGCCGAATGCCCGACAAACACCGCCTCCTCGATGCCGAGGGCATCGAGGACCGCGATGTCGTCCGCTGCCCTGGTCGGGATGTCGTAGCCGCTCGGCGGCTGGCTCGATGGCAGATAGCCGCGGCGGGTGATCCCGATCACATGAAAATAATCGGTGAATTGGAACGCGAATTGATCATAGACGTGCGCGTTGTCGCCGCCGCCCGATAGCATCACCATCGCCTTGCCCGAGCCGCCCCAGTCGAGGATCTCCAGCTCGACTCCGGGGGCAACCTGCACCTTGCGGATATCGTGCGGCGTGCGGTCCTCGCACCCCGCTGGCTTATGCTCCGTTGCCCGTGCCGTCGTCGGCGCCCCGAGCGTCAGCAATGCTGTCGCGGCGAGCGCAGACATCCGTAGCGATTGCATCATCGTCACTGTGCTTCTCCGAATGATCCGCGCTACGGATCCAAAGGTGACTGCTTGTAGATCCGATCCAGCACCTTCAGCATGAGGACGTTGGCCGTCAACTTGTCGGTCGGCGACACGGTAAGATTGGTCCACAACACCAGCGTCAGCTTGTTGACCGGATCATGGCCCGCCTCGGAGTTGTAGCCGACAGTCTCGCCGCCGTGGAGATAGAAGGAGTTGTGCTTCCAGCTAAGTCGATTGATGCCGTAGCCATAGTCGAGGCCGTTGTCGGCCGGCTTCAGGCTGTCGCGCCAGATGCGCTGGTATTTGGCGTTGAGCACCCGGCCCCCGACCAGCGCCCGGATCCAGGTGTCGAGATCGTCGGCGGTGGAGATGACGCCGCCGGCCGCGGTGGCGAAGGAGTGGTTCACACTCGTGTAGTCTTTGGGCTGGATCTTGCCGGCCTCGACCGCGGCTCGGAACTTCGCATCGTAGGGCGGGTTCGGGATGCCGGTGGTGATGACCGAGGAGCTGCCGTACAGATAGCCGTGCGCATACGGCTCGGGAATGGCGTTGGAGGTCCTGGCGGGAAGCAGGGTGTTCTTCATGCCGAGCGGCCGGAACAACCGCTCCTTCATCGCCTTGGCCAGCGACCGGCGGTCGACCTTCTCGACGACGAGACCGAGCAGCGCGTAGTTGGTGTTGCTGTATTCGTAGGCCGTACCCGGCGCGAAGTTGGGTGGGCGCGCGAATGCGATCGCCAGCACTTGCTGCGGGGTCCAGGCTTTCGTCGGCTGGTGGTCGAAGAACCGCGCCATCTCGGGGGCGCTGGTGTAGTCGTACAGGCCGCTGCGCATCTCGAGCAGCTCGGCCAGGGTGATGTTGTCACCGTTCGGCACGCCGGGAACGTATTTCGAGATCCGGTCGCCGAGCCGCAGCTTGCCTTCCTGCGCCAGCTGCAGGACCACCGCCGACGTCATCGTCTTGGTGATCGAGGCGATCCGGAAATGGGTCTGCGGGCGCGGCCGGATCCGCGAGTGTAACACCGTGGTGCCGTAACCGGCGGTGAACTCGCCCTGCGGTGTGCGTAGCAGAATCACCGCGCCGGGAACGTGCAGCTCTCGGGCGGTCTTGGCGAGCAGAGCCTGCAGCGTGGCCTGGTCGATCGGCCTGAGCGCGGAGCCAGGCGCAGGATCCGGCGACGCGATCGCCGTTGTCGCGCTGAGCAGCGCTGTGCCCGATAGCAGACCAACCAGCAATATCGCCCACACCGCTCGCAAGGTTAGGATGGTCGCTCTTCTTGGTACGGCCGACACTACCAAAGTAATAGATACTAGTTGGCGGGCCATTGTGTTCCTTATTTTGCTTGCCGCCCCTCTACGAGACGCGCGGTCGCAGCATGTTCAGGCCCGAAAGCAAGAATTTGCCTGATCCGGGCGAGGAATGCAGGCCGAATTCCTTCGGCCACTCGCCCGGTCGGCGCAATTGGACGTGACCGGAATTCCAACCGCTTTTCCGGCTTTTTCTGGAAATCATGCCGACTTTGGCTCATTCTCCAGACGAACGATAAGGGGAGGTGGCGAATTGTTTCGCGATTTCGCCGTGAAGTTGCGCCTGGCTGCGGTGGTGCTGGGGTGCACGACCCGCAAGGATCTGGCCGCGGCCTTCCGTGGCGTGAATCCCGCCACCACGTTCGATGTCGAGCGCGCCGACAAGTGGCTGAGCGGCAAGGCGCTGCCGCGCGGGTCCGACGTCTATCGCGACTGGAGCAAGCTGCTCGCCCTCGACCATACCTTCGAGTGGCTGGCGAGCTGCTCCGCCGACGAACTCCTGGCGATACTGACCAAGCGCGATGGCGTGGCGCCCAATCTTCTACTCGAGCGGGCCAGAGACTTTCCGCATGGCGCGCGCCGGCAGCCGGCATCCCGACCCACCAGCACCGGAGCCGGCTTCGTCGAGGGCGCCTATGCGTGCTACTCCTACGCGTTCACGCCCTACTTCCCAGGCTGGCTCATTCGCAGCTCGATGATCATCGGGCCGGGCCATGGCCAGGGCTCGGTGGCCTACAGCCACAACATGCCGCCCTTGCCGACCCGATTCTCCGGCGACATCACCTTCAACGGGCGGGGCATGCAGATCGCCCTGCACCAGACGGTCGCCGGCGACATGCGCATCTACATGGCGCTGTTCGGGCCAGCGCCGCCGGCCACGGTGCTCGCCGGCATGCTGTGCGGCGCCGCCGTGGTCACCCCCGAACCCGAGCCGTCCGCCGCGCGGATCATCCTGATCCGCCTGCCGGCGCCGAGCCCAGCCTTCGACGCGCTCTACACGGCCTTCCAGCCCAACGAATCGATCGCGGACGACCTCGCCCTGGCCGGCATGCATTTCTCGGATCGCGACGAGGTCGACCGCCGTATCAAGGAATATCTGCCGGTACGGCCGCGCAACGGCATCGAGCAGATCGCCACTGCGGAATATCGCGAGCTGGTCGAGTACTTCAATCGCGAGCACTACGCCCGCGTCGCTGCACTGAGAACCGGTCCACCAAAGCCATCGGAAGTTATCGCCAAGTAAAGACCTTCCGGGATCAATAGCCCCGCCACACCGGCTCGCGCTTCTCGGCGAAGGCCCGCGCCCCCTCGAGCTGGTCGTCGCTCTCGTAGAGCTGCTTGACGGTCGGCAGCCGCTTCTGCGTCACGAGGTCCATGGCCGCCTGGAAGGGCAGGTCCTCGGTCCGGCGCAGCGTCTCCTTGATCGCGGCGAACACCAGAGGCGGGCCGTCGACGAGCAGCCGGGCAATCTCACGGGCGCGGGGCATGAGCTGCTCGGCGGGGAGGATCTCGTTGACCAGCCCCCAGTGCTTGGCCTCGGCCGCGTCCATCCAGCGGCCGGTGAGCAGCAGATCCATGGCGATGTGGTGGGGGATGCGGCGCGGCAGCTTGATCGTGGCGGCGTCGGCCAGCGTGCCGGCCTTGATCTCGGGCAGGCCGAAGCGGACATGCTCGGCCGCGAGGATCAGGTCGCAGGACAGCGCCAGCTCGAAGCCGCCGCCAACCGCCATGCCGTTGAGGGCCGCGATCACCGGCTTGTTGAGGTCGGGCAGCTCCTGCAGCCCGCCGAAGCCGCCGACGCCATAGTCGCTGTCCGGCCGCTCGCTGCCTTCCGCCACGGCCTTGAGGTCCCAGCCGGCGCTGAAGAACTTCTCGCCACCGCCGGTGACGATCGCGACCCGCAGGGCCGGATCGTCGCGGAAGGCGGCGAAGGTCCGGCCGAGCTCGCGGCTGGTGGCGCTGTCGATCGCGTTGGCCTTCGGCCGGTCGAGCACGACCTCCAGGACGCCGTCGGCCGCGGTGGTCCGGACTGCCTCGCTCATGCGCTCGCTCCATCGGCTGCAAGTCGGATCAGGACATCGGCCGCCACGGCACCCATGCCGGCCGGCCGCACGATCAGAGGATTGACGTCCAGCTCGACCAGGCGGTCGGCGTGCGCCTCCGCGAACCGGGCCACCGCCAGGGCCGCAGCCACCGCGGCGTCGAGATCGCCGGGCGGTCGGCCGCGGAAGCCCCGAAGCAGCGCTGCGGATCTGAGGCCGAGCAGGGCCGTGCGGACCTCCGCCTCGGTCGTCGGCAGGAGCAGGAGCGCGCGGTCAGCCAGCAGCTCGACCAGCACGCCGCCAGAGCCGAGGACGAGGCACGGTCCCACCTGCGGGTCGCGGACGATGCCGAGGATCAGCTCGGCGACGCCGTCGGCGATCATCGGCTCGATCAGGAGCGCCTCGCCGAGCCCAACCATGCGTGCGGCCGCACCCGCAACCGCCGCCGCGTCGCGCAGGTTCAGGGCGACCGCACCCAGCTCGCTCTTGTGGGCGAGCGCGGCGCCGACCGCCTTGACCACGACTGGATGACCGAGTGCGGCTGCAGCGGCCGCCGCCTCGGCGGGGCTGGCGACCAGGCGGCCACCGGGATGCGGCAGCCCATGCTCGGCCAGGAGCAGCTTGCCCAGCCACTCGTCGAGGGTGACCGTGTCGCCGCGCACCTCGCGGGCGGGCAGCAGCGGCGCAGGGGCCGGCGCTGCCTGCGCCGCACCGATGTCGGCCGCGGCCTCGGCGGCGGCCAGCGCCTCGTCGATGCCCAGCAGCGGCACGATGCCAGCGCCGATCAGGCTCTCCGCCACGCTCTCCGGCAGGCAGTCGGGCAGGGTCGCGAGCACGGCGGCCCGGCCGTTCGTAGCGTCGCGAGCCTCCTCCCAGGCGCGGAGCGAGACCTGCCAGTCGGCGTCGCTGCAGCCGTCCGTGCGGGGGAAGTCGAGCACGAGGCAGGCGAGGTCCCAGCCGCAGGCCATGACCGCGGTGTACGTCGCGCGCAGCCGCGCGGGCTGGTTCCAGATGAAGATGTGATAGTCGAGCGGGTTGGAGATGGTGACCAGATCGCTGAGCGTCGCGCGCACGGTCTCACCCTGCTCGGGCGTGAACGGGCGGAAGCGGACCCGCCGCGACGCGCCGGCATCGGCGATCAGCGCCGCCTCGCCGCCCGAGCAGCTCAGCGTGACCAGATCGCACCCCGGCAGCGGCCCCACCGTGTGCAGCAGCTTCAGCGTCTCGAGCAGCACCGGCAGCGAGGCGACCCGCGCCACGCCCACCCGGCGCAAGAGCGCGTCCATTGCGGCATCGGCCCCGGCGAGCGAGGCGGTGTGGCTGAGCGTCAGCGCCGCACCGTGCTCGGACCGCCCGGCCTTGACCGCGACCACGGGTTTTTTCGCCGCCAGCGCCTTGCGGGCCGCGGCGTCGAACTTGCGCGCATCATCGATCGCCTCGATGTGCAGGCCGATGGCGCTCACGCGCGGGTCGTCGACCAGGGCGGCGAGGCAGTCCGACAGCCCGACGCAGGCCTGGTTACCCAGCGTCAGCAGATGCCCGATCGGCAGACCGCGCCGCTGCATGGTCAGGTTGAGGCCGATATTGCCCGACTGGGTCAGGATCGCGACGCCGCGGTCGCAGCGCTTGCCGCCATGCTGGTCGAACCAGAGCAGCGCCCCGTCCAGATAGTTGATCATGCCGTAGCAGTTGGGGCCGAGGACCGGCATTCCGCCCGCGGCCGCGATCAGTGCCTCCTGCAGCTCGGCACCCCGCTCACCGGCCTCGCGGAAGCCTGCCGCATGGCAGACCGCCCCACCCGCGCCCATGGCTGCAAGCTCGCCCACGATCCCGACCGTGGCCTCGCGGTTGACCGCGACGAAGGCGGCATCCGGCGCCTCGGGCAGCTCGGCGGCGCTGCGGAACGCCCCCGCCCGGGTCGGATGCACCTGCCAGACCGGCCCGGCGAACCCCATCTCGGCGCAGCGTCGCGCCACGCCCTCGGCCTGCCAGCCGCCGAATATCGCGATCGAGCGCGGCCGCAGCAGGCGGGAGAGGTCAGGCAAGCGAGCACCCCCACCCCGGCCCTCCCCCGCTGCGCGGGAGAGGGAGGGAACTCGCAGCCGTGCAATCCTCCCTCTCCCGCCTCTGGCGGGGGAGGGTCGGGGTGGGGGCCTTCCTCACGCCCCCAGCTTCCGCAGGATGTCCCGGCTGATGATGTGCCGCTGGATCTCGCTCGTCCCATCCCAGATCCGCTCGACCCGCGCATCCCGCCAGAACCGCTCGATCCCGGTCTCCTCCATCAGCCCCATGCCGCCGAAGATCTGGATCGCGTTGTCCGTCGCGCGCGCCAGCATTTCCGTGGCAAAGACCTTGGCCTGCGCGATCATCCGGTTGGCGTCCATGCCCTGGTCGAGCAGCCAGGCGCCGTTGAGCGTGAGCAGGTCGGCGGCGTCGATCTCGGTCGCCATGTCGGCCAGCTTGAACGAGGTGCCCTGGAACTTGCCGATCGACTGGCCGAACTGCTTTCTGCTCGCCGCCCACTCCGCCGCGAGGTCGAACACGCGGCGCGCCCGGCCGACGCTGGTGGCGGCGACCGTGAGGCGCGTGGCGTAGAGCCAGGTGTTCATCAGCTCGAAGCCCCCGCCCTCCTCGCCCAGGATCTGCGCGTCGGGCACCCGGCAGCCGTCGAAGTTGAGGATGCAGTTGTGATAGCCGCGGTGGGACACGCTCCTGTAGCCCGGCCGGATCTCGAAGCCCGGTGTGCCCCGGTCGACCAGGAAGCAGGTGATGCGCTGCTTGGGGCCGGCCCTGGTCTCCTCGCTGCCGGTCGCCACGAACACGATCGCGAAGTCGGCGAGATCGGCATGACTGATGAAATGCTTGGTGCCGTCGATCACCCAGTCGCCGCGGTCGCGCCGGGCGGTGGTCCTCATCGAGCGCACGTCGGAGCCAGCCTCGGGCTCCGTCATGGCGAGGCAGTCGATCTTCTCGCCACGCACGGCCGGCAGCAGATAGCGTTCCCGCTGCTCCGCGTTGCAGCCGCACAGGATGTTGGACGGCCGCCCCCAGAACACCGACAGCCCATAGGACGCCCGCCCCAGCTCGCGCTCGAGCAGGGTGAAGGTCAGGTGATCGAGCCCGCCGCCACCAAATTCCTCGGGAATGTTCGGCGCATAGAACCCCAGCGCCTGCACCTTCCGCATGATCTCCCGCCCGACCTCGGCCGGCACCTCGCCGGTCCGCTCGACCTCCGCCTCGAGCGGGTAGAGCTCGTTCTCGACGAAGGCGCGGACGGTCGAGACGACCATCTCCTGCTCGGGCGTCAGGGCGAAGTTCATGATTTCAAGCCGCCGAGATGGTGTGGCCGTCGACCGGGATCGCCTGGCCGGAGATGCGCGCGCCGGCGGGCGAGCACAGGAACAGAATGGTCGCCGCGATGTCCTCGGCGCGGACGAAGCAGCCCATCGCGGTCGAGGCGACGAACTCGGCCCGCACGGCCTCCGACGTGGCGCCGGTCGCGGCCGCAGCAGCTGCCACCACGCGGTCCATCCGCTCGCCCTCGACCGAGCCGGGGCAGATCGCGTTGACCCGCACACCGAACGGGCCGAGCTCGGTGGCGAGCGTCTTGGTCAGCCCGATCACGCCCCATTTGGCGGCGCAGTAGGGCGTGCGGTTGCGAAAGCCGTAGAGCCCGGCGGTGGAGGACAGGTTGACGATCGCCCCGCTGCCCTGCGCCTTGAGCACCGGTGCCGCCGCCCGCGCGCACAGGAACGCACCGTCGAGATTGACCAGCAGGCAGCGGCGCCAGTCGGCATAGTCGACCGCCTCGACCGGTGCCGTCGGCCCGGCGATGCCGGCATTGTTGACCAGGAAGTCGAGCCCGCCGAGCCGCGCCAGCGCGTCCTCGAACAGGGCTGCGACCTGCGCCTCCTCGGCGACGTCGCACAAGCTCGTGCCGATCTCCGGATGCGCCGCCGCGAACGTCGTGAGCGCAGCCTCGTCGACGTCGCAGACATGCACCCGGTCGCCGCGTGCGGCGAAGGCGAGTGCGGTGGCGCAGCCGATGCCCGTGGCCCCGGCGGTGATCAGGACCCGCTGGCTCATGCGCGCTTCGCCCCGACATGGCGGCCGATCTCGGGCGGCCGCGGCAGCCCCGCCTGCGCCGCGGCGATCTGCAGCAGACGATCCTGCATCTCGCCCTCTGTCGGGCAGGCCCGCCCCGCCTTGGTGTCGACGTGCAGCAGCATCTGCTCGCCGGTGGCCACCACCACCCCGTCCGCCTCGCGGGTCGCGGTCTGGAAGATGTGCATCCGCTTCGCGTCGGCGGCCAGCATCTGGATCGTCACCGCCACCGGGTCACCGGCGTGCGCCTCGTCCTTGTGCATGATGTGGGTCTCGACC
>JBGAKU010000227.1:0-8914 GCA_044224255.1 Geminicoccaceae bacterium | reverse complement strand
CCCAACTGCTCCAATCCGCTCGAGCTCTAGCGCGCGGCCGGTGAGCTCGACACCTGGGAATGGTGCCGCGTGCTCGACGAGGCGGCGGATCTGGGCGTGCTGCAGGTCCATCTCTCGGGCGGCGAGCCGACCGCACGCAACGACCTCGAGCAGATCGTCGCACATGCGCGCGGCCTCGGTCTCTACACCAACCTGATCACGGCCGGCGTGCTGCTCGACGCAGCGCGGATCGCGAGCCTGCGCGGTGCGGGTCTGGAGCATGTCCAGCTCAGCTTCCAGGGTGCGGAGCCGCTGGTCGCCGACCGGGTCGGAGGGTACCGCGAGGGGCATCGCAAGAAGCTGGTCGTAGCCCGTGCGATTCGGGCCGCCGGCCTGCCGCTCACCGTCAACGCCGTCGTCCATCGCCAGAACCTCGACCAGCTCCAGGCGATGGTCGATCTCGCGGTCGACCTCGACGCGCACCGGCTCGAGGTCGCGCACGTCCAGTATTACGGCTGGGCTCTTCTCAACCGTGCCGCCCTGATGCCGGCCCGCGAGCAGCTCGAGGCGGCGACGGCGATCGTCGAGCGGGCGCGCCGCGAGCTGCGCGGGCGGCTCGCCATCGACTATGTGATCCCCGATTATTGGGCGAAACGGCCCAAGCCCTGCATGGGCGGCTGGGGCAGCACGATCCTCAACGTCACCCCGCAGGGCAAGGTGATGCCCTGCCACGCCGCGGCCTCGATTCCCGGGCTCGAGTTCACCTCGGTCCGCGACCGCCCATTGCGCTGGATCTGGCAGGAAAGCCCGGCCTTCCAGCGTTTTCGCGGCACGGATTGGCTGCCCGAGCCTTGCCGCTCCTGTGCCTTGAAGGAGGTTGACTTCGGTGGCTGCCGCTGCCAGGCGCTGGCGCTGACAGGCGATGCCACGGCCACCGATCCCGCTTGCGAGCTGTCGCCGCTGCACGCGCGGATGTTCAGCGTTGCGCGGACCGAATCCGCGGCCGAGCCGCCGCCCTTCGTCTATCGGCGCCCCCGGCGCGAGGCGCCAGCCGCGCCCGAAACGCTCCTGGATACCGTCTCGGCTCACGCCTGACCGCCATCGAGGGCGCTCCGCGCTGGATGCCGAGGCCGACCACGTGCTAGGGCTCCGGCCAGCCATGCCCTGCCCATCTGGTGTGCTCGATGCGGGTCACGCGATCCCAGCTCCGACCCTTCGACGTCGACGGCAAAGCGCGCGTCCGTGCCAAGGAGCTTGCCGATCGGTGGCGACGTGCCGGGCTCACCGTCGATCTGGTCGAGTATCTCGGCACCGCCACGGAACCCGGCGGCTACACGATCACCGCGCGCAGCAGCACCTCGGTGATGAGCTGTCGCTGCCAGATCTGGCGGGTCCGCTCCTGGCTCCTGCGTCGGCGCAGCCTGTGGACCATCACCGTCGGCGTCCGTTCTGCCGTGCAGGACCCGACCGCCGCGCAACCCGCGCAGCAGATCCATTTCGCGGCGGCCTGGGACGACGATCGGGCCTGGGAGAAGGTGCAAGCATGGATCGACGAGGGCAAGGAGCTGCCCAAGACCCTCGATCAGGCCCTCGTTTCGATTGACTAGTGTTCACTCTCGCACACACCTGAGTGTTACCCGGTTGCTCTTGCGAGCATCTCGGCCGGTCCGCTACTAGCCGGCGGACCTTGCGACCAAAGGGCACCCCTCCACGTGAACGTCTCGACCAAGCAGGCCGCAAGGCCGCGGCGCGTCTGGCGCTACCTTCTCGGCGCCGTCCCGGCTGTGCTCGTCACCCTTGCCGTCATCGGCATCTTCTCGACGCCACCCGCGAACGCACCCGCCAAGGCGCAGACGCCGGTCGGCCGGACCATCGTGATCGGCTTCGATGGCATGGATCCGGGCCTGACCGAGGCCTGGATGAACGAGGGCTTCCTGCCCAATTTCGCCAAGCTCCGGCAGCAGGGCCACTACCAGCCCATGGCGACCACGAACCCGGCGCAGTCCCCCGTCGCCTGGGCCTCGTTCGCGACCGGGCTCAATCCCGGCGCTCACGGCATCTTCGACTTCCTCAGCCGGAACGCCCAGACCTACGGCCCCGACTACTCGATCGCGTCGGTGACCCCGGCCAAGCAGCTCCAGATGTTCGGCCTGCAGATCCCGCTGGACTCGGGCTCGATCACCAACAAGCGGGTCGGGACGCCGTTCTGGGTCAGCGCCGAGCGCGAGGGCCATCCGACCTCCGTCCTGCGCGTGCCGGTGACCTATCCGCCCGACCCGATCAGCCGGATGCTCTCGGGCATGGGCGTGCCGGACCTGCTCGGCACCCAAGGCACCTTCACGATCTACACCACCAACGAGGTGGCACCCGAGACCACGGGCGGGCGCCAGATCCAGGTCAAGCCGGTCGACGGCCGGGTTGAGGTAAGCTTCGACGGCCCGCCCGATCCATTCTGGGTCGAGCCCACGCCGATGTCGGTCCCGGTCGTCATCGAGCAGGGTGACGGCGGCAAGGTGAAGGTCGATTTCGACGGCACGCCGGTCGAGCTCGACCGTGGCGCGTGGAGCGACTGGGTGAGCGTGAAGTTCACCTTCGGCGGCTTCATGCACGTACGCGGTATCGTGCGCCTGTACCTGGTCGAGGGCTTCCCGAACCTGAAGCTCTACGTCTCGCCGATCCAGATCGATCCGCGCGCGCCGGTCGTGCCGATCTCCTCTCCGGCCGACTATTCGGCCGATCTCGCCTCGCGCATCGGCCTGTTCCACACCATCGGCATGCCCGAGGAGACCTGGGCCCTGAACGAGGGCCAGATGACCGACGATGGCTGGCTCGACATGGAGGCGACCATCCTCCAAGAGCGCGAGAAGATGTTCTTCGACACGCTCGCGCAGAACGACAGCAAGCTGATCGTGCAGGTCTTCGTCCAGACCGATCGCACCAGCCACATGTTCTGGCGGGGCATCGACGAGCAGCATCCGCTGCACAACCAGACCAGCGAGCGGGGCAAGGGGGCGGTCCGCTGGATCTACGGCGAGGCCGATCGCATCCTGGGCAGGACGATGGCCGAGATGCGGCCGGACGATCGGCTGATCGTGCTCAGCGACCACGGCTTCGCGCCCTGGCGCTGGGGCATCAACCTCAATCGCTGGCTGGTCGACAACGGCTTCATGGCCACGAAACCGGGGCAGCCGAACTCCGAGCAGCTGTTCGCCAACGTCAACTGGCCGAAGACCCAGGCCTACGCCATCGGCCTCAACGGAATCTATCTCAACCGGCGTGGCCGCGAGGCCCTGGGCGTCGTCCGCGAGGACGAGATCAAGCAGGTCAAGCAGGAGATCATCGCCAAGCTCGCCGGTGCCAAGGATCCGGCGACCGGCGAGCCGTTCATGCTGACCGTGTACGATGCCGACGAGATCTATGCCGGCAAGATGATGGGCGACGCGCCCGACCTCGTGGTCGGCTACGCCCCGGGCTATCGGGCATCCTGGCAGACCGCGCTCGGCGGGGTGCCCGAGAAGCTCGTAGTCCCCAATGACCGGCGGTGGAGCGGCGATCACTGCATCGAGCCGTCCAAGGTCCCGGGCATCCTGTTCACCTCCTTCGCGCTCGATCAGCCGGTGGCCTCGATCCAGGAGCTGCCCAAGGTGATCCGCGCCTCGATGGGCGGGGTCGAGCCCGGCGTCACGGCCGAGCTGGCGCCGAGCCGGGGCTGGCTCGACTTCGCCGCCCCAGCACTCTCGGCCGTCGACAACAGCCTGCTCGGCTGGCTCCCACCCTGGGTCCGCATCCTGTTGTGGGCCGCCTTTGCGTCGTTCCTCTCCATGGGCATCTACCGCCTGACCTCCGGTCAGCAGGCGATTGCCGAGATCAAGGAGAAGGTCGCCGCGACCCGGACCGAGCTGCAGGGCTTCGACGGCGAGTTCTCCGAGCTGTGGCCGATCCTCAAGCGCAATCTCGGCTTGGCCGGCCGGCAGCTCTGGCTGACCTTTGTCCCGGCGATGATTGCGTCCCTGCCGGTCCTGTTCATTCTCGCCTGGATGTCCAACGCGTTCGACGCGCGCATGCCCGCCCCGGGCACCGTCGTTCCCGTCACGCTGACGGCGGCGTCCGGCCATCCGCTGCCGCCCGTGAGCTGGGAGGGCGATGCCAAGGCGCACGAGACCGCGCCCGGCACATGGGACGTGACCTGGCCAGCCGAGGGCCAGTCGATCCGGCTGGTCGATTCCGACGGCAGCACGCTCCTGACGCTGCCGACCGCGGCACCGGTCGCTACCGTGCACCAGCGCGAGTGGTGGAACAGCCTGATCGGCAATCCCGGCGGCTATCTGCCGAAACCGGGCGACGTCGCCGCCGTTCAGATCGGCCTGCCGCAGCCGACGGTGATCCCGCTCGGGCCGGACTGGCTCCGCGGCTGGATCCCAGCGAGCCTGATCGTGCTCGTGGTTCTCTCACTCTTTCTGAAATTTCACTGGCGCCTGCATTGACGCGCGCTGCATGGCGCGCGCGGGGGCCGCGCGGCCCTGTGGGCCGACCGTAACCGAAAGGCGAAGATGGCGAGCAAGCTTACCAAGCGGATCCTGGCCGGTGGCGGCGTGGTGATTGCGGTCGTGGCGGCGCTTCACGTCTACAACTATGTCCGCCTCGACGTCGGTGCTCTCGAGGCCAATGTCGAGCCGATCCTCACCAATGCCCGCGCGCTGAGCGAGAAGGCGAAGCCGGAATATCAGGAGCTCGCCCTCGCCACCTTGCCCGCCAATCCGATGAACGGGCCGTTCTTCCGCCTCGACGACATGCTCGACCGCGCGGTGGTGAAGCAGGCGCCGCCCGAGATGGCGGCCGAGCGCGCGGTGGTCGGCGCGCTCGAGTTCGACGATCCCGGCAAGCCGGACCTGAAGGCGGCACAAGGCAGCCTTGCGACCGGCATCCGCGACGGCGTGCTCGAGGTCACGAGCGATCCGGACGACTATCTGGAGAACGCCGTCGAGCTCGCCGTGCCACGCGACGAGATCGGCGATCTCGTGATCCGGATGAAGGCGGACAAGGGCACCTTCATGCGGCTCGCCTGGACCAACGCGGAGGGGCCGGCGGATGGCAAGATCTGGCGGGCCAAGCTCGATGTCCGGTTCAACGACACCAAGGACTTCCATACCTATGTGATCAACGCCCGCGACGTCATGCGCCGCGGGCTGGGCCGGGGCGAGAATCTCGCCCGCCTCTACATCCGGCCGTCCGACATCTCGGGTGCCAAGGTCGAGATCGACTACATCCGGTTCATCTCCAAGGCTTCGCGCTACGCCGCCTCGGCGCATGGCTCGGGTTACGAGACGCTCGCCGGCGAGACGCGGCATGCCATGTTCATGCGCCCGGACCAGGAGCTCGAGTATTCGCTCAAGGTGCCGGAGCGCCAGCCGCGCCTCGACTTCGGGATGGGTGTGCTGCTCGAGGACAAGCCGCTGAAGCTCGAAGTCGCCCTGACCGGCGCGGACGGTGCGCGCGTGCCTCTCCACGAGGAGACCATCGCTGACATCGACCGCTGGCGGGACACGCGGGTCGACCTCTCGGCCTGGGCGGGCCAGGAGGTGAAGATCGCGCTCCGCACCACGGGCGATCCCGGCAATGTCGCGTTCTGGGGCAGCCCGATCGTGTCCGCCGCGCCGGAAAAGCCATTCAACGTCATCATGATGATCGAGGACGCCGAGCGGGCCGATTACCTGTCGGTGTACGGCCATCCGGCGGAGACGACGCCGTTCAAGACCCAGCTCATGGCCGAGCGGGGCGTCCTGTTCGAGCATGCCGTTTCGAATGCCGAGAAGACCCGGCCCTCGGCCGGCGCCTACATGACCGGGCTGTACCCGACCACGACCGGGCTGTGGTACTTCTCCGACGTGCTCAGCGATCGGCACCTGACCTGGGCCGAGATCCTGCGCGCGCAGGGCTTCTTGACGGTGGCGTTCACCCAGAACGGCAATGTCGGCCCGTTCGCCGGCCTGCAGCAGGGCTTCGATCGGATGGTCGACGCGTCCGGCCAGGACTCGCCCACCGAGGAGGCGTTCACCAGCGAGCGGGTGATGCGGTTCCTCGAGGAGAACAAGGACCGCAACTTCTTCCTCTATCTGCACGCGATCGATCCGCACGCAGCCTACAACCCGCCGCAGCCCTACCGCGACAAGTACATGGCCAAGGTGCCGGCCGACGGGACCCCGGTCGCCCGCAATCCGGTGTTCGACGCGCCGTGGGTCGAGCGGCCGACCGTGGAGAGCCGACGCGCGCTCTACGAGGCCGAGATCGAGCACAACGATTCGGTGGTGAAGGATTTTTTCGGGCAGCTCGACCAGATGGGCGTGAGCGAAAACACGCTCGTGATCATGACCTCGGATCACGGCGAGTTCCTCGGCGACCGCAGCTTCTTCGGCAACCGGATGTGGGACCACCGCCCGCCGACCTACATGGCCGGCACGCATGTCCCGATGATGTTCGTCTATCCCAAGCGCTTCCCCGAGCCGAAGCGGATTCGCGAGCCGGTGCAGCTGATCGATCTGCTGCCGACGGTGCTCGACCTCGCCGAGGTCGACAAGACGGACCTCCTGCTGCAGGGCCGCTCGCTCGTCGGCCTGATCGACGGCGAGGATCGCGACTACTGGCAGAACCGGGTGGTCGTGACCGAGGAGCCCTCGGCCATGCTGAAGAGTGATCCCTGCGATTGCGGCTCGGTCTGGTTCCGCGACTGGCACCTGCTGGCGTCGAGCTGGATGTGGCCGCGGGACCATCTCTACGCACCCGACCTGCAGGCCTTCCTGACCAGCAGCGTGTTGGCGGTCGACAAGCCGCGGGGCGAGTCGCAGGCTTGGTCCTTCCTCCCCGACCTGCTGGTCCGCTTCACGCATCGCGGGATCCTGGGCGATCTGCGCGAGGCCAACATGGCGACGTGGCGCAAGATCACCGAAGGCGAAGGCGGCAACCGGATCATCGATCCCGACACGCTCGAGCGCCTGCGCGGCCTCGGCTACGTGAACTGAGCCACAGGGCGATCCGATCGCAACTGTCGTGATCGAATGCCCGGCATGCCGGCAACGGATGCTCTCCGTTGCCGGCATGCGACGTAGCGCACCCTTGCTCGGCTTCCATGGGAACGCCATCCTGGCGACATGCTGAGCATTCTGAACTGCGAGAGCCTGTCCGCCGACATGGGAAGATCCGTCTTCCCCGGCCGCTTCGTTGCCGGAGTCCAGGTGCGCCGATGACGCCGATGATCGTGCGGGCTCGAGCCGGCATTCAGGTCGCGCTCGGCTTGGCGGCGCTGCTGGCCGGCACCTCGCCTGCCGGCGCCGTCCCCCCGGGGGAGATCTATCGCCAAGGCGGGTTTCCCCCGGTCGTGCGACAGACGGAAAGGTTTTGGAACCCGTCGGGCCGCCTGGGGACGTTCCTGGCGACCGGCCCGATCGACACCGCCACCCATCCCTTCTTCCAGGCCCTGGGCACGAATGGCCGCTCCTGCGCCACCTGCCACCAGCCGCCGAGCGCTCTCGGGCTGAGCGTGCGCAATATCCGTTCGCGCTTCGCCGCGACCCAGGCCACGGATCCGCTGTTTGCGCCGATCGACGGCGCCAACTGCCCGACGGCTGTGCCGGCGCGGACGGCGGCGAGCCCGTGGGAGGAACTGAGCGGGCCGATGCGCAAGGCCTACTCCCTCCTGCTCGCCCGCGGCACGATCCGCATGCCGCTGCCATGGCCGCCGCGCAATGCCGACGGCACGGTCAAGCCGGTCGAGTTCACGCTCCAAATAGCTCCCGGCGACGACCGGCCCGGCTGCAACCTCGATCCGGTCCACGGCCTGGCCTCCGGACGCGCCTCGGTCTATCGCCGCCCGCCGACGGTGGCGCAGATGAACTTCAAGACGCTGCGCGCTGCCGGCTCCGGCCCGATCCTGCAAGGTAGCCTGATGTGGGACGGCCGCGAGCCGTCACTGGAGCAGCAGGCGATCAATGCCGTTCGCGGCCACGCCCAGGGTACCCTGGATCCGACGCCCGAGCAGCTCGCGCAGATCGTCGACTTTCAGAGCAAATTCTTCGCCGCACAGCTCGTTCACAATGATGTCGGCAGGCTGGACCAGCTCGGCGGCCTCGGCGGACCGATCAATCTGCAGCGACGCATTCCCGCACCCAGCGCCGGCATCGCGTTCGACGAGTACAATGGCTGGAGCCAGAGCAGCGGCGCTGCGGCCTCGATCGCACGCGGTCAGGCGCTGTTCAACACCCGCATCTTCACGGCCAGCAACGTCGACGGCTTCAACGACCTCCCCGACGTCGGCAATCCGAGCATCGCCACCACCTGCAGCACCTGCCACAATCTAGCAAACTCCGGCGCGGATTTCCTGCCATTTGCTCAGCGCAACATTGGCGTCGGCGGCAGTAGCGATCTGTTCGGCGGATCGGACGCAGCAAGCGATCTGCCCAAGTTCACGCTGACCTGCACGCCGGGTGTCTCGCTCGGTTTCCATGGCGTCTCGATCCTGGTCGTGAACGATCCAGGCCTTGCGCTCATCACCGGCAGATGTGCCGACATCGGCAAGTTCACCGTCCCGCAGCTGCGTGGCCTCGCCGCACGTGCGCCCTATTTCCACGATGGTTCTGCTAAGGACCTGAATGCTGTTGTCGACTTTTACCGAGGGCGCTTCGCGATTGGCCTGACCGCGGAGGAGCAACGAGACCTTGTACTATTTCTGTCGTCACTGTAGAGCTACTGGGGCGGATGGCAGCGCCGGCCTTGGACCGGAAAGATCGAGGTCTCAGTGGGCCGGCGCCGTCAACTTGCTGACCGAAGATCGGGAAGGGTGGAATGCGGCCGATCCTATGCGGCAGCGGCGACACCGGTGATCTCGGCCCAAAGCTCGAAGGCCCTGGTGCGTGCGGCTCGGTATTCGGTGGCGGTGACGTGC
>JBGAKU010000226.1:0-9043 GCA_044224255.1 Geminicoccaceae bacterium | reverse complement strand
CGCCAGCTCGGCCGAGCGGACCGAAGCCATGCGCCCCTGGCTGCATGGCTACAACCGCTGGCGACCCCACTCGGCCTTGGGCGGCAAACCGCCTCTTTCCCGCTTGCCCGGCGACAACCTCCATAGCAACGACAGCTAGCCCGGCTGGCCGACGGCGCGTAGAACCGCCTCCACATCGGTCAGCCAGACGAGATCGTGGGCTTTCAGGTCCTGCAGGACGCGCCGCATGGCCGCAGCACCTGCGGGGGTGCCGACGACGAAAGGATGGATGCCAAGGGCAACGACTGTCGCCGGCCGGCCGGGATCGGCAGCAGCCTCGCGCGCGAGTTCGCCGACATAGTCGATCCATAGCCGCTCGAGGTCGCTCGCCTCCTTGAAGCGGGAGAGATACTGGCCCATGTCGACGACGCTCGGCGGATAGGGCACCAGCATGAGCGGCGCGGGCTTGGTGTCGAGCTGCGACAGCACATCCGAATCCATGCCGTCGAGCGAGTACCGGATGCCTTCCGCCGCGCTCGCAGCAAACGTCGCCGCGTCGGGATAGACGCTCGGGCTCGACCAGCCGGTGCTGCGGACCCCTGTGCTCGCCTCGATCATGTCGAGCGTCTTGCGGATATAGGCGCGCTGCGCGGCAGGCCCCTCGGAGAGCGGCAACAGGTTGGTGGAATTGTTCAGCCCATGCGCCACGATCGGCGCATCGGGAACGATCGCGCGGAGCGTCTGCCAAACCGCGGGCTGTGCTTGCGGAAACTCTGCATTCAGCGCGAGGCTGAGAGGAACTCCCATCTCCCTGAACAGCCGGGCGGCACGTGGCAGGCCGAAATTGATCGCGTACTGCCGGAATGCTTCGTCGACGAGGTCCGGCGTGCGGCCCGTCATGTCGGGGCGGAAATTCGGCCCCTGCCCGTGCCCCCATACCTCCACGTAGAGGACGAAGGCGACGGCGACCTTCTTGCCGCCTGGCCACGACGCGACCGTGATGTCCTGGCGCGGGAGGCCCGTGATCCAGTCCGTGCCGGACTGCGCCTTGGCGGGTGCATGTGCCAACAGAAGAGCGGCCAGAACCACGAATGCTCGTGCGTGCATGTCGCAAGCCCGCTGTCTGTCCCGAGTGCCGCGAGCGACCTTTCGCCCGCGGCTCCGCGGATCAATGAAGATCGTCGAGGGACGCGGGGCCGGGGCCGCCGGTGATCAGCGTCGGCCACTGTTTGGAGCCGAACGCGACGGCCGGCGGCAGGAAGGGCTCCTTCCCGCGCTTCTTCATTTCCGACACGATGGTCTTGCGGCCGTCGCCCCCCATGAGCTCGTAGTCCATGAGGTGGTAGTTGTTGAAGAACAGACCTCCGACTGAGCGATCGGAGATGATGCGCACCAGCGAGGTGAGCATGTCGTCGGGAGTGGTGGTGAATGAGATTGTCTCGATCAGCACCAGCCGGTCATTGATCGCATCCGGGCCAAAATACTGCGCAAGAACACTGAACAGGACATTGTTCTGACGCGCCACATAGATCGTGTTGCTGGCCCCGTAAGCCTGGTCGAAGCTGCCACCCAGCTCCTGCTTCCAGCCATCCAGCACGCCCATCCAATGCTTCACCTGCGTCTCCGCCGCCCAGGCGATGGCATGCCGCAGGAACGGCGCTTGCGTCTTGGAGAACTCCTGCACCGCGTCGAGACTGATCACGCCTTTGGCAAGGCACGCCTCCATGAAGGCGATGTTGTTCTCCAGGATCGAACGCGAGTTCGGCCGCCACTCCTCCGGCATGTCGGCCGCCCCGATCCCATCGAGGGCGCTCTTCATCTCGGCCAGATAGGCCGTCATGGGTGCAACCCATGTCTTGTCGTTCGGGCTGTCGACATAGGGGAGAACCACCTCTGACACCGCCATCGTGCTGTGCCCGAGCGACTTCATCACCTGATAGACCATGGGGACCGAAGGCGCTTCCGTCGGCGATTGGCCGGGCCGGTAGAGGATCATCCGCCCGCCCGCGCCCGAGAACAGTGCCAGGATGACCGGATGCTTGCCGAGGATGTTCCTGCGGAAGGTGGCACCCGCATTCTCGTAGAGAGAGAACATGCTGACGTTGAGCTGCAGGACATTGCGGGTCGCGAGATCCTGTGCGGACGGCGATTGTGGCGGCCCGGAGATCGGCTTCAGATAGTCCGGCAGCTCGACGGCTGCAGCGCCCGACAGCGGCGCCGCGGCGAGCGACACCGCCACAGCCACAGCAAGCCCGACAGAGGTGCACCTCATCGCTTCTTCCTTCATCCTTGATCAGTGCGGGCAGGCTGCCCCGGTCTCTACCCAGGCTTTGACGAGCGCCTTGGCTTCCTGCTGCGTGCCGGGTGCCGGCGTGCGCCCGATTCCGGGATGCCACGCCCACCCGACCAGCGGGTCGTCCCCGATATGCTCGATGAGGTCGGCGGCGCTGCGTCCGCCGTTGCGCGCGGGATCCTTCATCTGCACGCAGATCTCCGCGAGCGTCTTGCCTTCCCAGACCATCTCGCTCGGCGCCATCGCCCACGGGTCATGGCCGGGCATGCGGGCGGCATCGAAATTCGCCTTCTGATGGCAGACCGGGCAGCGCAGGGCGGGAAGCCCCATGCCGTCGGCGCCGCGGAACACGGGAGGCTGGTGCGGGCGCTGGCTGTCGCCCTGGCGCGGTCGATCATTGGCCGAATGGCAGTTGGTGCAGCGCGGGCTCAGGAGGACCTTCCCGATCTCGCCGAAGATCGCCACGGAGCGTGCATCCGTGTCGCTGATGGCTGCGAACCTCTCCGGGGACGTGAGCGTGTTGGAGGGCGCGCTGTGCCCCAGATGGACCGTGACGAGAGCGCCCGCCAGCCCCATCGCGGCGGCGGCCACAAGCTGTACCGAAAAGCGTGAGGGACGTGTCAACGCCGTTTGCCTCAAGTGAGGTAGCGGCCGGGATCGGCGAGGATGACCTCCCGAACGGCCCGGTGGTAGCGCACATAGCCGGTGCAGCGGCACAGATGGCCGTCCAGCGCTTCGAGGATGGTCTGCTCGAGTTGGGCGCGTGGGATCGGCTTGGTCGCGAGCCGCTCCAGCAGCACCTGCCCCTCGTTGAGGAAGCCGGCAGTGCAATAGCCGCACTGGAAGGCGAATTGCTCGATGAAGGCTTTCTGCAGCGCCGTCAGCGTGCCGCCCTCGGCGTGGCCCTCGACCGTGCGGATCCTCTTGCCGCTGAAATTGATCGCCGGGACGACGCAGGTTGGATTGGTGTAGCTCCTACCATCCGGCTCGTCGACGATGACGACGCAGCTGAGGCACTGGGCGGCGCCACAGCCGAACTTGGTGCCCGTCATGCCGAGGACCTCCCTCAGGAAGTCGTTCATGGACAGGTCGTCGCGCACTTCGATTGGGCCATGGGCACGGCCATTGATGGTGAGGGAAAGGGCGGTCACGTCAGCACCCTCTTCAACATGTCCGGCGTAACCGGCAGGGACCGAAAGCGGTGGCCGGTCGCGTCGTAGATGGCGTTCAGCAGCGCCGGCACGACGGGGATCATGACGACCTCGGCCATGCCCTTGGGCGGCTCCCTCGGCGAGACCGGCGGCAGCACCTCGATCTCGAGCCGATCGAGCGGCAGATCGGAGGCGCGGGCGATCAGATAGTCGCCGAGATTCCAGCCTCCGTTGCCGGGCCCGTCCTCGAAGGGCGGCAGGGATTCGAGCAGTGCATAACCCACGCCCATGGCGAAGCCGCCCTGCGCCTGCCCCTGCACCAGCTCCGGCACGAGCACCTCGCCGCATTCGAACACGCTGTAGGCCTCGGCGATGCGGATTGCCCCGCTTGCCGGCGTGATCTCGATGCGCACGGCGGTGCCGCAGGACGAGGTGAAGGAGGTGCCGATGCGGTTGTAATCCGTTGGCGGAAAGAAGACGAAGCTGCGATCGAGCACCTTGAACGGGCCCTGCCCCCGGCGCACCGCCAGCGCATCGATGTCCGCGGCCCAGTTCATGCCGCCGAGCGGAAACGCGGCTTGCGCCCAGGCCCAGCGCGAGAAAGCGTGGGCCATTGCCCCCGTCACGCCTCCGCGCGCGTGCGCCCTGGCCGCCACGTCGGCCTGGGCGAGCGGCGGCAGGCCCGACAGGATGAGCTCGCTGCCCTGCCAGAATGCCTCCTCGAACAGGAACTCGCGCGGATCGCCGCCCGGTATGCCCCACAATTCCAGCGCGGCCGGCCACAGGCCGAACCGAAAGACGATACGCGCCGCCTGTGCCGCCGCCTGGGTGCCGACATGTGCGCCCATGGAGGCGCTGGTCGCCGAGGAGATCTCCGGCACCCAGCGCGGGTTCTTGGCCGCCGCATCCTGCTCGGCCTGTGACATTGCATAAGGGTCGCCGGAGGCGACGAGGCCGAGCTCGTCGAACATGTCGATCCGGGCGACGCTCACCGCATCCGCCATCCGGCCGAGGATCGCCGCCACGCGCTTCGCAACGGCCGTGCCGATCCCGTTGCCCATCTCGACGGCGTCGGCATGGATGGAGATTGCTCCATCCGGCGCGAGCTCCACCCGGCCGAGCGAGCAGTCGGCGCCGGTGCCGTAGTCCTTCGTGCAGCAGGCAACCCCGGTGCCGATCCGCACCCCGTTCGCCGATGCCTTCCGCCCGTTGCGATCGCGCCATATCGGGTGGGCGGCGAGCTTGTCGAGGATTTCCGGGGTGCGCACCGACACCGTCCATGGATTGCCGGTCATGGTGCGACCGCCGGTCTGCAGCAGGTTGCGCCGCCTCAGCTCGATGGGATCGACCTTGAGCTCGCTCGCAGCCTCGTCGATCAGGGTCTCGAGCGCTGTCAGGGTCTGCAACGTGCCGTAGCCGCGCATCGAGCCGGCGGTCACGCCGCGCGTGTGCTCGGCGACGGTCGTTACGTCGACCTTGGGAATGTCGTAGATGCCCGTTGCCGCCGTGGCGCCGACGACCGCAACGCTCGCCGAGTAATTGGCGAGCCCGCCTCCATCGAGGACATGGTCGCCAGCAAAGGCAACCATCCTGCCGCTCGCGCGATCGATGGCGATCTGGGAGCGAATCTGGAACGCGTGCCGCTTGATACCGCCCTGGAATTGCTGGAACCGGTCATGGGCGAGGCGGATTGGCCGCCCGGGCAGGAACAGCGCGGCAAGCGCCACGTAAAGCGGGAACGGGGTGTGGTCGCGTCCGCCGAATCCGCCACCGAGATAGGCGAAGTGCGTGTTGATGCGTGCGGGCTTGAGTTCGGACGGCGCCTCTCCCAGCAGGAGGGCAAGCGCGCTTGCCGCCTCGTAGGGCGACTGCACGCCCAGGACGATCTCGAGCGTTTTCGCCTGGGGCTCGTACCAGGCAAGGCCGCATTCCGGCTCCAGGAACATCGGGTCGACCGACTGCGTCTCGAACGTCCGGTCGAGCACGAGCAGGCCAGGCTCGGGCGTGGCGAGAGACCGGCGGATCTCCTCGCCGTAGGTCGCGCCCTTCGCATAGTCCGCACCCTCGGCACTGGGGAGAGGCTCCCAGATCGGCCGGCCCGAGCTCTCGGTGAAGCCGGGGCTGATCCAACCTTCCTGAAGGGGGGAATAGATGTCGGGAGCGCTCAAGGTGGCGCCGGCAATCCGGGTGAAGCGGAGCGCCGTGTAATTAGGTTGCTTGACCGGTCCCGTCTCGGCACCGAAACGCAGGAGGCTGCCTTCCCGGAATGCTATCCGCGCCCTGTCGAAGGCGTCGAAGCTCTCGAAGAGCAGCAGCGCCACGGGTTGGCCTAGATAGACCGGGGTCTGCCCGACCGGGCAGAACAGATCGCCAGCGTAGAAGGGGGGCACCTGAACACGCGCTTTGGCGACGTCCTCCGCCGTCACCACGACCGAGGGCCGGGACGCTGCGTCCAGCGCATCGAGGTCGATGCCCCGATAGACGTGCGTGGCGTCCGGCGTGCGCACCAGCAGCCCATGGCAGGTGTCTGGCGGCCAACCTTCCATGTCGCGGGCGCGGAAGTCGGAGACGTAGAGCTTGGCGCCGGTCACCTTGGCAACGCCATCGATCCGGCCTGTGCTCGTAACCGGAAAGGCCTCTTTCGCGTTGAAATCCGAAGCCTGCGCTCCTGCGACGCGGGTCATGCTGAGCACGATGCCGCCGGCCGCGGTCCATCTCAGAAATTCCCGTCGCGACGGCCGCATGACTTCGTGACCTCCCTCATCGCACGAGATTCGAAGTACAGAAGCCGCCGCGCCTCTTTTTGCCCCGCAAGGATCCGACCACGATCATTTTTATCCGACATCGCCCGGATAGCCTCCGATGTCGGGTTCGACGATGCTCCTCTAAGGCGACCTCGGGTTGGAGGATGCCCCTCCTAGGGTTGTGCGTCAACCGGAGACCCGCTGAAGGCGGGGCCACGGCTGGCGTAGGCGATGCGAGACCTCGCCCCAGGCCTGCCAACCGGCTTTCGGCGGGCTCTACCCGACCTTCGGCGCATGATCCTCCCCGCGACACTGGCCGCTCCGGTCAGGCCGCTACCATGAGCGGTCCTCGCAAACGGTTGATTCTGCGCAGGATCCCGGCGAATAATGCCCGCAGCAGCTCTGCCTCGGCGAACTGGAAGACCGCGTATCACCCGTGGCGCACGATCTGGGCGCCGATCTTGACCAGCTTCTCGAAGATCGTGAGCGACCACTGCTCAACGGGCGATGTCACGGTAAGCTGGCGGTGTTTCATCATCGGCGCGATCGGGTCATCGGGGAGGGGGCGATCGAGGCCTCGACCGCCGCCTGCAAGCGGCACCGTTTCCCAGCCCAACTCATCGCCCACGCGGTGTGGCTCTACTTCCGTCTCCCGCTCAGCCTGCGGCTGGTCGACGAGCTGCTGCTCGAGCGCGGGATCGTCGTCTCCGACGAGACCATCCGCTGCCGGGCGGCGAAGTTCGGCCCGGCGATCGCCTGCTTGGATACCGCGCGCCATCGTGGTGCTCGTTCAGGTGCCAGGAGTGGCGCACTGGGATCCACATCCGATCCAGCGCCTCGATCACCACCGATAGCGTCTTGATCGCCCGCCTGAGCGTCGAGGTGAACGCCACGTCGAGGGCGAAGCCCTCCTGCTGCAGCGGATGGTGGCAGCCCGCGCCTCCTGCATGCCCTTCTGGTCGACGTCGACCCAGCCGGTGATGCGGCTCTCCTGATCCCAGGTCGATTTAGCGTGGCGCAACAGAATGATCTCATTCATGCAGGGGCTCGAGCCTCGGTGCTGAAGATCAAGGCCGTCGTCGCAAGGTGGCGCGCTCAGAAGATGAAGCGGGTGTTGATGAAGTTGGACGTGTGCTGCTGCACGATGGCGTCGAGCAGCTGCTCGTTGGCCTCGGTCTGCTTGGTCGCGATCATCGAGCGGATCGAGAACGAGCGCAGCGCGTCGGTCACCGACAAGGTGCCCTCGGCCGAGTCCTTGCGGCCGGTGAACGGGAACACGTCGGGCCCACGCTGGCACTGGCAGTTGATGTTGACCCGGCAGACCTGGTTGACCAAGGGATCGACCAAAGCGCCGATCCGGTCCGGGTTGCGGCTGAAGACGCTCACCTGCTGGCCGTGCTCGGAGCTGATCACGTAGTCCAGGGCGGTCTCGATGTCCTCGAACGGCGTCACCGGCACCACCGGCCCGAACTGCTCCTCGCGGTAGAGCTTCATGCCTTCGCCGACCGGGTACACCACCGCCGGGTAGAACAGCGTGCCGGCGACCGTGCCGCCGCCCTCGTTGACGACGCGTGCGCCCTTGGCCACGGCGTCCTCGACCAGCTCGGCCATGTAGGCGACCTTGCCGGGCTCGGGCAAAGGCGTGATGCTCACCCCCTTCTCCCAGGGCATGCCGACCTTGAGCTTGCCGAGCTCCTCGGTGAAGCGGCGCAGGAACGGCTCGGCGATCGACCGATGCACGAGCAGCATCTTGAGCGCGGTGCAACGCTGGCCGTTGAACGAGAGCGCGCCCAGGAGGCACTCCTTGACCGCGAGCTCGAGATCGGCGTCGGGCAGGACGATGGCGGCGTTCTTGGCGTCGAGCCCCAGGATCGCCCGCAAGCGATGCGCCTTGGGCGGCAGCTTCTTGAGGTGATCGGCGACCTTGCTCGACCCGATCAGCGTCAGCGCGTTGACCTTGCCCGAGCCCAGGAGCAAGGGCACGACCACCGAGCCCTGCCCGTAGACGGTGTTGATCACGCCTTTGGGGAAGGCGCTGCGGAACGCCTCGAGCAGCGGCTCGAACAGCAGCACGCCGTGGCGCGGCGGCTTGAACACCAGGGTGTTGCCCATGATCAGGGCGGGGATCAGCGTAGCAAAGGTCTCGTTCAGGGGATAGTTGTAAGGCCCCATGCACAGGACCACTCCCAGAGGCGTCCTGCGGATCTGGCCGATCGTGCCCTCGACGATGAGAAAGCGCGAGTTGCTGTTGTCCTGCTCCTTCAGGGCCTCGACGGTGGCGCGGATGTAGTCGACCGTGCGGTCGAACTCCTTCTCGCTGTCGGCCAGGCTCTTGCCGATCTCCCACATGATCAGGCGGACGACCTCCTGGCGGCGCGCCTGCATCTGCTTCGCGAAGTCCTGCATGCAGGCGATCCGCTCGGCTACCGCCATGGTCGGCCAGACGCCGCGACCATTGTCATAGGCCCGGACGGCGGCATCGAGCGCCGCCTCGGCCTCGGGCGCCCCACCCTGGGGGTAGCTGCCCAGCTCGACCTGGGTCAGCAGGCCGTCGGCGCCGCGCACGCAGATGGCGGAGCGGACGGTCTGGCATGGCCCGTCCCAGGCCTCAAGCTCACCGTCGAGCAGCCAGTGGCGCTGGTGGATCGGCGCCAGCGGGCGGTGCTCGGCGGGAACATTGCCCTCGGGCGGGAAGAGCTGCTGCAGTTGGTCAGCGGCCAGCATGGCGTCACCTCGTGCCCGGAACTCGAAGGATAGGTCCGTTCAGGCGCTCAATCGAGCGATGGTACGGCGCGCGCGCTCGGTGATGCTGCCCCAGTTGCCGGCGCGGATCTCCTCGGGCGGGGTCAACCACGACCCGCCCACCGCCAGCACGT
>JBGAKU010000225.1:0-9043 GCA_044224255.1 Geminicoccaceae bacterium | reverse complement strand
GTGCCAGCGAGCCGGATGCAACCGAAGGTGCTCTTCATTCGCTTTATTATAATCACAAACCTGTGAATGATAGCTGGGGCTAAAATCTGGACTGCACGATCCAAAGGTGGCTATTATTTAATGTGATCAGTGCCAGCAGCCATCGAGTGTCAGGTCTCCTGTTGAATCAGTGAGACAACAGAGCGCCAATAACGGCAGTGATGGTCGCGGGTATAGATGTTCGCGCTTCCAAGAACCTTATGAGGCGATCTTATATTCTGAGTTCGCGGCGATTGGTTGGTAGGCGCCGACTGTCATAGGTGTGACGGTGCAGCTTTCGTGTGCCTCGGTACCCGTCAAGCCGATGGGCGTCTGGGCCGGGAACGGCTCGACACAGTCCAGTTACAGGTACGGCACAACAATGTATCGATCGGGCCAGAATTCGGGGTGCCCGCTCGGCCCTGGGCGATGTTAGCATCAGTGGAGACGGTCATGCGAAACGACTTCAACCCCGCTCGACTTGGCTCGAGCAAGTCGCTCTTGGCAGGCGTGGCAGCTGCCGCCGCGATCGCGCTGGTTGCGCCATCGGCGCAGGCGGAGCTGCTCACGTTCGGCACCAACACCACGCCTGGGTTCTTCGGCTTTGCCGCGGCACCCGTGGACATCAACGGACCGGGGCTCGCCGGGACCACCTTGACCTTTGCCGGTTGCATTCCTGGAACGCCGGTGATGATCACCTACAGCGCGGAATGCTCGCATAGCGGGACTCTCGCGCAATGGGGCACGATCCAGATCCTGCTCAACGGCGTGGTGTTGTCCCCGACCAATGCCCCGCCGGCGCTCAGCGATGATGCCTTCTGCTCCGGCAATGCGACGGTCGGTGTCCATGACGGCTTGGCTACGCAATCCATGGAGGTCGTCGGCCGCTGCCGGGCGGGTGCGAACGTGGTGGCGGTGACGGCCCGATCGGCGTTCGCCGGCACGACCCTGCGTCTGGACGACATGTCGACGGTGGTCGATCGCTGACAGCCGGTGAGGGCGGGTGGCCGGCGGTAGGGAGGTCCGGCCACCCGGCTAGCGCGCGGCCGCCGGCGGGATGTTCTGGTTGAAGCGGAACATGTTGCCGGGGTCGTACTTGCGCTTGACTGCCCGCAGTCGGCCATAGTTGGCGCCGAAGGTCGCGCGCACGAGCGCCTCGCCATCCTCGCCGTGGCCGGGGAAGTTCAGATACGCTCGGCCCTGGTGGGAGTGCGGCCGCAGCTCTTCCCAAAGACCCCGCGCCCAGGCGATGTTCGCGTCGTCGTCCGCGGGTGTCGTCCAGATCGCGTCGATCGAGAACATGAAGGGCATCGAGCGATTGCCGAAGGCGGTCGCCTCCGCCGGCACGGCGGCGGTGGCGCCGCCGAAGTTCCAGATCGACGACAGAGTGCTCGGCGACGGCGGTGCCGCGTTCGCCGCGAGGAGCGTGTCGACCAGCCCGTCGTCGAGCCCGCGCAGATAGTGGGATTTCCAGTAGCAGCGATGCTGCCCGAACGGGGTCACCGTATCGAACAGCCGCTGGACGTCGCAGTAAGCCATCCTGGCGGAAAAGTCGGCGACCAGCTCGCCAAGCCCCCGTAGCGGCTGGAGTGCCACCTCGCCTTCCGCGGCCTCGCCGTTCCAGACCGCGGCGATGGTGTAGACCCGCCGGCCCCAGGCGGCCTCCGGATAGGCTGGATCGTTCGGGATGGTCGAGAACTCGACCAGCGAGCCGACGCGGTCGTTCCGGTCGGCCAGGAAGTCGCGCCAAAACCGGATCGGCCCGGCGCCCGCCTCGATCGGGTAGATCGGCGCGCAGAACATCACCTCGGGGCCGACCGGGTGCAAGGCGAGCTCGAAGCCGGTGACCACGCCGAAATTGCCGCCGCCGCCGCGTAGCGCCCAGTGCAGGTCGGCATTCTCCGCCTCGCTCGCCTGCACGAGGCGGCCGTCGGCGGTGACCACGTCGGCGGCCAGCAGGTTGTCGATGCAGAGCCCGTGCCGTGCCCGCAGCCAGCCGATGCCGCCGGACAGGGTCAGGCCGGCGACACCGGTGTCCGAGATCAGGCCGCCGGGGGTGGCGAGGCCAAACGTCTGGGTGGCGCGGTCGACGTCGCGCCAGAGGGCGCCGCCCTCGACCCAGGCGCGGCGACGGACCGGATCGACCCGGACGGAGCGCATGGCCGAGAGGTCGAGCATGAGGCTGCCGGCGCCGACCGCGTGGCCGGCGACGTTGTGGCCGCCGGCACGGATCGAGACCGACAGCCCTTGGTCGCGCGCGAAGCCGACGGCGTCGATCACGTCTGCCACCCCCCGGCAGCGGACGATGGCGGCCGGCCGCGCGTCGATCATCGCGTTCCAGACCGCACGCGCCCCGTCGTAGCCCGCGTCGGCTTCCGTCAGGACCTCGCCCTGGATCACGCTGCGCAAGCCGGTGACGTCCAGTGGCTCGTGCGATGGGCGGTCCATGGCGAATTCCTCAGCCGGAACTTGGAGCGGCGACGATAGGCGGTGCAAAGGACTCCGATCAGAGGCAGATTCCCGTCGAGCAAGCCAAATGCGACACGAGGCGATGCCAAGCCCAAGTTCCGGCACCGAACGGGCGCGACCCGTCATCTGCCTGCTGGCCGCGCCCGAAACGTCCCCGGCGGTGCTCTATGGTCTGTACGACGTCCTGGCCTCGACCGGCGTGGTCTACGGCGAGATGACCACGGGCGAGCCCGGCCAGCCGCTGCTCGATGTCCGGATTGTCGCGGCCTCGCGCGAGCCGTTCCGCTGCTTCGGCGGCGTGCTGGTCGAGCCGCATGCCGCCATCGCGGATGTCCCGGCACCAGACGTCGCGATCGTCTGCGACGTCTACACGCCGATCGACCGGCCGCCGGGTGGCCGCCTGCCCGGCGAGGTCGCGTGGCTGCGGCGCATCCACGGCGGCGGTGCGGTCGTGGCGTCGGTCTGCTCGGGCTCGCTGATCCTGGCCGAATCGGGGCTGCTGGACGGGGTGGAGGCGACGGGCCATTGGGCCTATCGCGACCTCGCCCGCCGGCATTTCCCGCGCGTGCGCTGGCGCGAGGAATCGGTTCTGGCCCGGGGCGGCGAGCAGGAGAGCGTGGTGACGGCGGGCGGCGTCACCGCGTGGCAGGACCTGGCGCTTTACCTGATCAGCCGGTTCTGCGGCCCCGAGCATGCGGCGCGCACCGCGAAGGTGCATCTCCTGGCGCCGCATACCGACGGCCAGCTGCCCTTCGCCGTGCTGAATCGCCGCGCCCAGCGGACCGACGCGGTGATCGGGGACTGCCAGACCTGGCTTGCCGACCACTACGCCGAGGCCAACCCGATCTCGCGCCTGGCCGAGCGCTTCCGCCTCAGCCCGCGCACGATCGCTCGCCGGTTTCAGGCCGCGACCGGCTACCGGCCGATGGACTACATCCACGCGCTGCGGGTCGAGGAGGCGAAGCAGATGCTGGAGACGGACCCGCTCGCGATCGATGCGGTGGGCCAGGCCGTAGGCTACGAGGACCCCGCCTCCTTCCGGCGGCTGTTCAAGCGGGTCGCCGGCGTGACGCCGGCCAGCTACCGGCGGAAGTTCGCGCGCATCAGGGTCGGCGCGGCTCCGGTCGGATAGCGTTCACTCGGCCGACACGCCCGCCCGTGCGACGGGGCAGCTCGGCCGCCACCGGCTCCAGCCATACCGCCGTGTCGTGGATCGCCGCACCGCCATTGGGCGGGGCGGGGTCGGCGCTGAGCAGAAGATTGATGCCGACGCCTTCCTGCCAGTGGCGGTTGGGCCAGATGCTCTCGACCACGATCGTGGTCTCGTGCTGGCCGGGCCGGGCCCGGATATGGACCACGACCGAGCCGCGCTCGTTGCCGAGCCGGACCAGATCGCCGTCGGCGAGGCCGAGCTGCGCCATCAGCTCGGGGTGGAGCAGGGCGGTCGGGCGCTGCTCGCGCTTCAGCGAGGTCGGCATCTCGGTGAAGGTCGAGTTCAGGAACTGGCGCGAGGGCGCGGCGACCAGTCGGTAGGGCTTGGCGGGTGTGGGCTCGTTCCCGGCCGGCATGTGGTCGGGCAGCTTGGGCATCAGATGCCCGCCCGGCCCGAGCGCCGCCCAATCGGGCTTGAAGCGGAACCGGCCGTCCGGCGTGGGGAAGCCGTCGAGATGGTGCGCCTTGCGGAAGTCCGGCTCAATGCTCCAGCCGCCGGCGGCGTGCACGGTCTCGGCGTCGGGCCAGCCGGAGCGGCGCAGCACGTCGTCGACCAGCTCCCACTCGCTCATCCCGAAGCCGGGATGCTCGGCCCCCAGCCGCCGGGCGAGCTCGCCGATGACAAAGTGGTTCGAGCGGCACTCGGCGAAGGCATCGAGCACCGGCTTGTGGACCTGGATCGTCGGGTGGGCGCCGGCCTGGTAGATGTCGGCATGCTCGAGGAACATGGTGGCCGGCAGGACGATGTCGGCCGCAGCAGCGGTGTCGGTCATGAACTGTTCGTGCACCGCGACGAACAGGTCCGGCCGCGCGAAGCCGCGATGCACCTTGCCGAGGTCCGGTGCTATCGCCATCGGATTGGTATTCTGGATGAGCAGGCCGTGGACCGGGCCGCCGCCGGCCAAGGCACCCGGGTCGCCGACCAGGATCGGGCCGATGCGCGACTGGTCGAGCTGGCGCACGGAGAGATCGCGGGCGTCCAGGCCCTCGATCATCGTCTTGTCCCAGTGGTAGAGCTCGCCGAAGTTGTAGAGCGCCCCGCCGCCCTGGCGCTGCCAGGCGCCGGTGACCACCGGCAGGCAGGAGGCGGCATGCATGGAGGCGGCGCCGTTGCGCGAGCGGGTGAAGCCGTAGCCCAGGCGCAGGAAGGCGCGCTTGGTGCCGCCATAGAGGCGGGCGAAGGCCAGGATCTCGGCCTCGGCAAGGCCGGTGATCGCCGAAGCCCAGGCCGGCGTGCGCGCGCGCAGATGCCGCTCGAGCTCGTCCGGCACGTCGCTGTAGCGGGCGAGATAGTCCCGGTCGGCGAACCCCTCCTTGAACAGCACGTGCATCACGCCACAGGCGAGCGCCCCGTCGGTGCCCGGTCGCAACGCCAGATGCATATCGGCCAGCTCGGCCGTCCCCGAGCGGTAGGGGTCGACCACGACCAGCTTGGCACCGCGCTCCTTCCGGGCGCGGGCGATGTGGGTCATCAGGTTGACGTGGGTGTGGACCGGGTTGGTGCCCCAGACCACGACCAGGTCCGAATGCTCGGCGATCTCGGTCGCCGGCACGCCCCAGCGCTTGCCATGGCCGGCCTTGAAGCCGGTGTCGGAGAGCATGACGCAGATCGTGGCCTTGAAGCGCGAGTACTTCTTGACGTGCGTCAGCCGCTCGATGCCGTCGCGCTGCACGAAGCCCATGGTGCCGGCATACCAGTAGGGCCAGATCGCCTCGGCGCCGTGCCGCGCCTCGATCCGCAGGAAGCTCTCGGCGATCTCGTCGAGGGCGGCCTCCCAGGAGATCCGGCGGAACTCGCCCGAGCCCTTGGCACCCGTGCGCTGCAGCGGGAAACCGAGCCGGTCAGGGTGGTGGTAGCGCTCATGATAGCGCGCGACCTTGGCGCAGACCACGCCGGCTGTGAACGGGTTGCGCTCCGAGCCGCGCACCTTGCCGAGCCGCCCGTCCGGCAGCCGCTCGACCTCGAGCGCGCAGACCGAGGGGCAGTCGTGGGGGCAGACGGAGGGAAAGAAGCTCATCGGGCGGTCCTGCTGCGGTGCAGGGAGAGAAGTTAGTCGTTTCGCCCCGCCGTTACCACCGAGCGTTGACACCGCGTGGCGGGCGGGCGTTCAAGCCGCGGCAGGAATGGAGGAGGCGATCCTTGCGGGCGGTGGCACTGATCCTGGTCATGGCGCTGGCGCTGCCCGCCCAGGCCGCCGATCTGATGGGGTTCTGGGCGACGCCACGGAAGGGGGCGAACAGCTTCAACGCGGCGCCGCCGGAGGAGGCCTATTTCGAGGCGCTCGCGGCTACGGGCGCGAGCTGGGTGCGGCTGAGCTTCAGCAAATGGCGCGGGCAGGGGCGCGATTTCCTGCTCGGCGACGCCGACGGTTATCGGCGGCTCGTGGCCGGCGATCTGGCGGTGCTGCGGCGGGCGCTCGACGCGGCGGATGCGGCGGGCCTGAAGGTCGTGGTGGTTCCGCTCAGCCTTCCCGGTGCGCGCTGGACGCAGCAAAATGGCGGCCGGCTCGACGACCGGCTCTGGTCGGACCCGGCCTACGGCGAGCAGGCGGCGCGCTTCTGGCGAGACGTCGCCAGGGCGCTGAAAGATCATCCGGCCGTCGCCGCCTACAACCTGCTGAACGAGCCGGCACCCGAGAGGACGACCGGCCTCGCCGAGAACGGGCCGCTGGCCGAGCTGCGGGCCTGGCAGGTGGCGCAGGCGGGTACGGCGCGCGACCTGCCGGCCTTCTACGAGCGGCTGACCAGGGCGATCCGTGAGGCGGACCCGGTGACGCCGGTCATGGTGGACGGTGGCTACTACGCCAACCCGCGCTCACTCGCCGCCTGGCCCGAGCGCCTCGCCGACGAGCGCGTGCTCTACGCCTTCCACATGTACGAGCCCTACGCGGCGACCAGTGCTTCGAACATGAAGCGCGAGACGCCGCTGGGCTATCCGGGCGTCACCACGGACTATGCCGGGGGTCGGCAGACCTGGGATCGGGCGGCGGTAGCGGCCCATGTCGGCACCGCGTTCGACTGGGCTGCGGCGCAGGGGCTGCCGCCGACGCGGGTGGTCATGGCGGAATTCGGCTGCATGCGCCGCTGGGCCGATTGCGGGGCCTACCTCACCGACCTGCTGGACGCGGTCGAGGGGCGCGGCGGGCACTGGGCGTTCTATGCCTTCCGCGAGGACGAGTGGGAGGGCATGGACTATGAGCTGCCGGCGAGCGTGGCGCCTGGCCGGTTCTACTGGCTGACCGAGCAGGGCAAGGCCGACCGGCTGCCGCGCGACGGGGCGCTGATACGGATCCTCGGCGAGCGCATGCGGCGGTGAGGGGTGCCATGGACTGGATGACCATGTCGCTGCAGGCCCGCAACCTGGCCTTCAACAATGTGGCGCATGTCGGGGCCGAGGTGGTGCAGGCGAAGCGCGAGGCGTGGATTGCGGCCTCGCAGGCGCTGCGTGCGCGACGGCCGGGGCATCTGGATCTGGCCTATGCGCCGGGCGGGCGGACGAAGTGGGACCTCTATCCGGCGGCCGACCCGGCTGCACCGTGCTTCGTCCACATCCACGGCGGCTACTGGCAGCGCGGCAGCCGGGAGGACTTCGCCTGCCTCGCCGAGGGGGCGCTGGCGCGGGGCTGGGCGGCGGCGCTGCCGGGCTACACGCTCGCTCCCGAGGCGAGCCTGACCCGGATCACCGAGGAGCTACGGGCGGCGTTCGACTGGCTGGCGGCCGAGGCGGCCGGGCACGGCATCGCGGGGCCGGTGATCGTCACCGGCTGGTCGGCCGGCGGGCATCTGACCGCGTTGATGCTCGACCACCCCAGGGTGGCGGCCGGGCTCGCGATCTCGGGCGTGTACGAGCTGGCGCCCTTGCGCGACTCGCCGCACGTCAACGACCAGGTGAAGCTGACCGAGACCGAGATCGAGACCCTGTCGCCGATGCGTCGCCCGGGCACCCCCAAGCCGCTCTCGATCGCCTACGGCACGGCCGAGCTGCCGGCGATGATCGCGAGCAGCCGCGACTTCCACGCCTACCGGGCGGCAGCGCACCTGCCGGGCGAGCTCGTGCCGATCGTGCGGGCGAACCACTTCACGATCCTGGACGAGCTGCGCCGGCCCGACAGCGTGCTGATCCGGGCGGTGGTGCGGATGGCGGAGCACGGCGCCGCTTGAGCCCTTTGCCGGCGCGACACCGCCGTCGCTCAGTTGCAGGTCATGATCAGGTGGAACGGGCGGTCGTCGAACTTGTTGGCCGCGGATCGCGTCTGCACGAAGAGGAAGCGCCTGAACCTGGGCTCCACGTCCTCGAGCGGATGCTCCATGACGGTGATGAAGCCGGCCGGCGGTTGAAACTCGTTGCCGGTGCCGATCGTGGCGACGAAGGCGCACTTGCTGACATCCAAGACGGGCCCGAAGGTGACAAGGTAGGTGCCCTTGCCCGTCTTCTCGACCACCGCCGCCCCGGAGGAGCGCGCCACGATCCCGTCCTGGCGGATGACGGCGAAGTATGTGGTGACCGCGAAGGCCGGCGTGGCGTAGCAGGCGGCCAGCCCGGCCCCGACCGCGAGAAGGACATTGCGAGCCACACGGCCCCACCGTCGATTGATCAGCTCGCGCATCGGTTTCCCCCGCGACAATTGTATTGCCTCGCGCGGACGATGCGTCGGTCGCGGGACGCGTGTCAACGCCGCGCCGGCTCCGGCGGCGGCCATGGCAGCCGGCGGTCAGCCGATCGGCGCGTTCCGGGGCGCCCGCGACCGGGGAGGGTGGGCGCCTTCGGCTCAGGCCGCCCGCCTGCGCTGCATGGCGGCCAGAGCCCGGCGCTGGTGCCGATTGAGCCGGGGCTCGGGTTCGGGCGTGCACGACGCCTCCTGCATCGGATCCAGCTCGAGCGTCGCCGGCTCGACCCCTGCGGTCGTCGGCCCAGGTTCGAGCGTGCACGGCGACCATTCGTTTGTGCGTTCTTGCGCCTGCGGCCCGGGCTCGTTGGGTTCGGATGTGCCGTTCTGCAGCTCGTCTATCCAGACATCGGGGCGGTTGCGCAGGACGCGCAGGGCCTGGAGCGCGCGGCCGATGTCCTTGTCGATCCGGGCGCCGTAGCGGGCGAAGGTGCCGAGCTTCTTGACCGTAGCCTCGGAGGGTGGGCTCTCGGCGGCGGCCGCGGTCAGCGCCGCCAGCTCCAGGGCGCGCAGGCGGTCCTGGCGCCACAGGCAGGTCACCAGCTCCATCACCCATCGGCGCTCATAGGCGTCGCGCGGGCCCCAGTCGCTTGTGACCGCTGCGTGCAGGGCCGCGAACTCGTCGCGGTCATCACCGGGAAGGAGGGCGAACTGGCCGCCGCGCAGGCCGTGCTTGG
>JBGAKU010000224.1:0-9101 GCA_044224255.1 Geminicoccaceae bacterium | reverse complement strand
CGGCCAGCAGCGCGCGGAGCTGCTGGATGTAGTGCGGCACCTCCAGGCGCTGGAAGATCACCATGTCGGCGTTGATGCGCTCGGCGAGCTTGGCCTTGGGGTCCCAGACATAGGCCATGCCGCCGCTCATGCCGGCGGCGAAATTGTCGCCGACCGAGCCCAGCAGGACGGCGACGCCGCCGGTCATGTACTCGCAGCCATTGTCGCCGCAGCCCTCGACCACGGTGGACGCACCGGAGTTGCGGACGGCGAACCGCTCGCCGGCGCGGCCGGCGGCGAACAGCTTGCCGGCGGTGGCACCGTAGAGGCAGGTGTTGCCGATGATGACGTTGTCGGCCCAGACGATCGGGCTGGAGGGCAGCGGGCGGACCACGATGGTGCCGCCCGACAGGCCCTTGCCGACATAGTCGTTGGCGTCGCCGAACACCTCGAGCTTGAGGCCCTGGACGGCGAAGGCACCGAGCGACTGCCCGGTCGAGCCGCGCAGGCGCACGGTGATGTGGCCGGGTGCGAGCTTGTCCATGCCGTAGCGGCGGGTGATCTCGGCCGAGAGGCGGGTGCCGACCGCCCGGTGGACGTTCCTGACATTGTAGGCGAGCTGCATCTTCTCGCCGTCCTCGAGCATCGGCCGCGCGTCCTTGACCATCTGCGCGTCCAGCGTGTCCGGCACCGGGTTGCGGCCGGTGATCGTGCAGCGCCGGCCGTGCGGCCCGGGATCGATCTGGGCGAGCAGCGGGTTGAGGTCGAGGTCGTCGAGATCGGGGTTGCCGCGGCTGACCTGACGCAGCAGGTCGGTGCGGCCGACCGCCTCGTCGAGGGTGCGCAGGCCCAACGAGGCCAGCACCTCGCGCACCTCCTCGGCGATGAAGCTCATCAGGTTGATGACCTTCTCGGGCGAGCCGGTGTAGCGCTGGCGCAGATCCTCGCGCTGGGTGCAGACGCCGACCGGGCAGGTGTTCGAATGGCACTGGCGGACCAGGATGCAGCCCACCGCCACCAGCGACAGCGTGCCGATGCCGAATTCCTCGGCACCGAGCAGGGCGGCGATGACCACGTCGCGGCCGGTCTTGATCCCGCCGTCGGTGCGCAGCACGACCCGGTGGCGCAGCCGGTTCAGGGTCAGGATCTGGTTGACCTCGGACAGGCCCATCTCCCAGGGCGTGCCGGCATACTTGATCGAGGTCTGAGGGCTGGCGCCGGTGCCGCCGACATGGCCCGAGACCAGGATCACGTCGGCCTTGGCCTTGGCGACGCCGGCCGCGATCGTGCCGATGCCGGCCTCGGAGACCAGCTTCACGCACACCCGGGCGTCGGGGTTGATCTGCTTCAGGTCGTAGATGAGCTGGGCCAGATCCTCGATCGAGTAGATGTCGTGATGCGGCGGCGGCGAGATCAGCGACACACCCTCGGTGGCGTGGCGCAGGCGCGCGATCTCGGCGGTCACCTTGAAGCCGGGGAGCTGGCCGCCCTCACCGGGCTTGGCCCCCTGAGCGACCTTGATCTCCAGCTCCTTGGCGGCGTTGAGATACTCGGCCGTAACGCCGAAGCGGCCCGACGCCACCTGCTTGATCGGCGAGTTGGCGTTGTCGCCGTTGGGCCGCGGCGTGAAGCGCTCCTTGCCCTCGCCGCCCTCGCCGGAATCGGAGCGGGCGCCGATCCGGTTCATGGCGATGGTCAAGGTCTCGTGCGCCTCGGGCGAGAGCGCACCCAAAGACATGCCGGGGGTGACGAAGCGCTTCCTGATCTCGGTGATGCTCTCGACCTCGTCGAGCGGCACCGGTGGCAGCTTGCGGTTGAAGTCGAGCAGGTCCCGGATCGAGATCGGGTCCTGGGCGTGCAGCATCTCCACGAACTTCTTGTAGTCGTGGTAGCTGTCGGTGGTGACCGCGTGCTGCAGCTGGTGCAGCACCTTGGCCTCGAGCGTGTGGGTCTCGCCGCCGCGCCGGTAGCGGTAGAAGCCGCCGATCGCGAGCGGCGGCTCGGCCGCGGCGAAGGCGCGCCCGTGCAGCTCCAGCACCTTCTTCTTGATGCCGGTCAGGCCGATGCCGGAGATGCGGGTGGTCAGCCCGGGGAAGTACTCACGGCAGAGCGAGCGCGACAGGCCGACCGCCTCGAAATTGTAGCCGCCGCGGTAGGAGCTGATGATCGAGATGCCCATCTTGGACATCACCTTGAGCAGCCCCTGATTGATCGCCTCCTTGAACCGGGAAAGGCAGGTCGACAGGTCCAGCCCGGGGAACAGGCCGCGGGCGTGGCGGTCGGCGATCGCAGCCTCGGCGAGGTAGGCGTTGACCGTGGTGGCGCCGACACCGATCAGCACCGCGAAATAGTGGACGTCCAGGCACTCGCCGCTCTTGACGACGAGGTAGCTGAAGCTGCGCAGGCCCTGGCGGACCAGATGGCCATGGACCGCGCCGACGGCGAGAATCATCGGGATCGGAGCGCGCTCGGGCCCGACCGCCTCGTCGCTCAGGATCAGGGCCTCGCAGCCGCCGCGCACCGCCTCCTCGGCCTCCTGGCGGATGCGCTCGAGGGCGGAGCGGATGCGGCCGTCGCTGCCGGCCTCGAAGGTGCAGTCGATCGTGCGCTGGTTGCCGGCGAAATACTCCTCGACCGCCGCGACCTCGGTGGCAGTGAGAACGGGGCTCTCGAGCTGCAGGATCCGGGTCTGGCTCGGGTCCTCGTCATAGACGTTGCCGAGATTGCCGAAGCGGGTCTTGAGGCTCATCACCCGCCATTCGCGCAACGGGTCGATCGGCGGGTTGGTGACCTGGCTGAACTGCTGGCGGAAGAAATGGTGCAGGCCGCGATATTTCCGCGACAGCACCGCGAGCGGCGTGTCGTCGCCCATCGACCCCACCGCCTCCTTGGCGTCGAGCACCATCGGCGCCAGGATCAGCTCCATGTCCTCGATGGTCAGGCCGTAGAGCGCCTGGCGGCGGCGCAGCTCGGCGCGCTCATAGGCGGCCGGCTCGAACGAGCGCGCGGCCGCGAGCTCGTCGAGATGGGTGATGTTCTCGATCCAGCGGCTGTAGGGTTTCAGCCCGGCCAGATGGTCCTTGAGCTCCTGGTCGCGGTAGAACTGGCCAGTGACCATGTCGACCGCGATGTTCTCGCCCGGGCCGACGCGGCCCTTCTCGACGACGTCGGTGTCGACGAGCGGCACCATCCCGGTCTCGGAGCCGACCACCAGCAGGCCGTCGCTCGTGCGCGAGTAGCGCATCGGCCGCAGCCCGCTGCGGTCGAGGCCGGCCACCACCCAGCGGGAATCGGTGGCGACGATCGCGGCCGGGCCGTCCCACGGCTCCATGACGCAGTTGCAGTAGCTGTACAGGTCGCGGTGCTCGGGCTTGATCGCCATCCGGTTGGACCAAGCCGGTGGGATCAGCATGGTCTTGACCAGCGGCAGCTGGCGGCCGGCGCGGACCAGGGCCTCGCACACGCCGTCGAGGGCGGCGCTGTCGGAGCTGCCCGGCTGGATGATCGGCTTGACGTCCTCGTTGTGCTCGCCGAACGCGGCGGCGACCATCCGCGTCTCGTGGCTCTTCATCCAGTTCACGTTGCCGCGCAGCGTGTTGATCTCACCATTGTGGGCGAGCGTGCGGAACGGCTGAGCCAGCTTCCAGGCCGGCATGGTGTTGGTGGAGTAGCGCTGGTGGAACAGCGCGAAGCTCGAGACGAAGCGCTCGTCCTGTAGGTCGGGATAGAACTGCGCGAGCACCTCGGCGAGGAACAGACCCTTGTAGATCACCGAGCGGCAGCTGAGCGAGCAGATGTAGAAGTCGGTGATGTTCTCGGCCAGCGCCTGGCGCTCGATCCGGCGGCGGATCAGGTAGAGGTCGAGCTCGAAGCGGTCCTCCTCGCGGCCGTTCGGGTTGCCGATGATGATCTGCTCGATCTCCGGGCGGGTGGCGGCGGCCTTCTCGCCCAGGACCGCGGTGTCCACTGGCACCTGGCGCCAGCCGCGCACGCCATAGCCGAACCGCAGCACCTCGCTCTCGACGATCGAGCGGCACGCCTCCTGCTGCTGGAAGCTCGCGCGCGGCAGGAAGACCATGCCGACCGCGATGCGCTGGTCGGTGCGGACTGCACCCTTGATCTTGCGCTGGAAGAAGTCCTGCGGGATCTGGACGTGCAGGCCGGCGCCGTCACCGGTCTTGCCGTCGGCGTCGACGGCACCGCGGTGCCAGACCGCCTTGAGCGCCTCGATCCCCTTGACCACGACCTCGCGCCGCGGCTTGCCGTCGATCGCGACGACGCAGCCGACGCCGCAGGCGTCGCGCTCGTCCGCCGGATCGTAGAGACCGTGCTCGGCGAGATAGCCGGCATCGGCATGCCAGCGGGCGACCAGCTCGTTGTCGTTCTCGTGCTCGCTCATCGTCCGTCCCTCACGAGGCCATCGCCAGATCGCCCTCGGCGGCACCACCGGCCGCGAGCCAGGCATGAATGCCGGTGGCGGCATCGCGGCCGTCGCGCACGCCCCACACCACCAGCGACGCGCCGCGGACGATGTCGCCGCCGGCGAACACGCCGGGCAGGCTGGTCATCATGCTGTTCCAGTCGATCTGGATCGTACCCCAGCGGCTGACCTTGAGCTCGGCCTCGCCGAACATGGCCGGCATGTCCTCCGGATCGAAGCCGAGCGCCTGGATGACCAGGTCGGCCTCGAGCCGGAAGGCGGAGCCCGGCTCGATCTCGGGCGCCTGCCGGCCCGACGCGTCGGGAGCACCGAGCCGCATCCGATGCGCGCGCACCGCCTCGACCCGCGCGTCGCCGAGGAAGGCCTCGGGTGCGGAGAGCCAGACGAACTCCACACCCTCCTCCTCGGCGTTGGCGACCTCGCGCTGCGAGCCGGGCATGTTGGCCCGGTCGCGGCGGTAGAGACACTTCACCGATCGCGCACCTTGGCGGACCGCCGTGCGCACGCAGTCCATCGCCGTGTCGCCGCCGCCGATCACGACCACATGCTTGCCGGCCGCGTTCAGGCCGCCCTCGTCGAAGGCGGGCACCGCGTCGCCCAGGCCCTTGCGGTTGCTGGCGGTGAGGAACTCGAGCGCCGGCACGATGCCGGGCAGGCCGCAGCCGGGCAGGGTCAGGTCGCGCGCCCGGTAGACGCCGGTGCCGATGAACACAGCCTCGTGTCGGCGGCGCAGCTCGGTGAAGCTCGGGCCCGCCCCGCCGATGTCGCTGGCGAGGTGGAAGTGGATGCCGCTGTCGCGCAGGTGCCGCGCCCGCCGCTCGACGACCTCCTTCTCGAGCTTGAAGCCAGGGATGCCGTAGATCAGCAGGCCGCCGATCCGGTCGTAGCGGTCGTAGACATGCACCTGCCAGCCCTGCCGGCGCAGCTCCTCCGCGCAGGCGAGCCCGGCCGGCCCGGCGCCGATGATCGCGACCGAGGCGGCGCGCTCACGCAGCGGCCGCACCGGCTGCACCCAGCCGCGATCGAAGGCGGTGTCGGTGATGTACTTCTCGACCGAGCCGATGGTCACGCCGCCGTGCCCCGACTGCTCGATGACGCAATTGCCCTCGCACAGCCGGTCCTGCGGGCAGATCCGGCCGCAGATCTCGGGCATGTTGTTGGTGGCCGAGGACAGCTCGTAGGCCTCCTCCAGCCGGCCTTCCACGGCGAGTCGCAGCCAGTCCGGGATGTTGTTGTGCAGGGGGCAGTGCACCTGACAGAACGGCACGCCGCACTGCTCGCAGCGCGAGGCCTGCTCCTCCGCCCGCTCGGGCGAGAACCGGCCGTAGATCTCGGCGAAGTCGCGGCGACGCTCGGCGACCGGTCGCTTGTCCGGCATGGCCGGCGGCACAGAGACGAACGTCATCATCTTGGCCGACATCAGGATGCTCCCCCCGGCGACGGCCGTGATGGCGGCGCCAGGCGCGCTGCAGATCGGCCTTTGAGCGCCATAGCGCCCCATTCGGATAGGGTCCAGTCGATTGACGCGTTATCGTCCCGATTCCGGACCTATTTCTCGTGAATGCTCATGGAATCGGCGCCAGCGTCCAATCGCCTTGGCCAGGACGACCGCGATCATCGAGCAATCGTCCCAAAACACGACTTCTGCCCAGTGTGGCGAGGTAGGCAGCCGTGAGCAGGGATTCCATAGCGAGCTCGCACCACTCCTCCAGGGAGGCCAGGAGCGCCGCGTGTCCGCCGGTGAGCCCAACCTGCGCCGCGTCCAGGGCCAGCGCGGACCCGCCGAGCGCTAGGCAAGCAACGATCGTGCCTGCCGCGGGCCTGGACCGCGGATCACGGAGCAGTGGAGCCGCCGCCAAGCTACCGAGCAGCGCGGCCAAGGCTCCCTTCGTCCAGACCCCCGGGCCGCCCAAGGCCTTGGCCAGGAGGAGATGCAGCCCGGCGACCTCGCCGAGCAGGAGCGGCGCCGGCCCGAGAAGCATGGTCCAGGGCGCACCGACAACCAGGCCGAGGAGCGGGATGGCCGCAAGCTGAAGCACGCCCCATGCGGCCGAGATCGAGCCGGCAATGGCGGGATCGAGCGCATGCGCGGACGGCGACGCGGCACCGGCCAGGGCGATGGCCGCGGCCCACAGCGCCGCCAGCACCGCCGTGACCCCCAGGCTGGGCACCAGCATCGCACGAAACATGATCGACTCCGTCCCCGTGCACACGGGGACGGCAGCCTGCGCCGGCGAGGGTTAAGGAGTATGCAATTCCTCAGAAGACCGGCAGGCGGGTCGCCGGCAGCGCGAAGGCCCGCACATAAGAGGGTACGATCACCTCGAGCGGTGTCGGGGCTATGCCGAGCTCGGCGAGGCCCGGTGCGCCGGTCGAGACCACATTGTCGTGCTTGAGCATCGCGACCTGGTCGCGGGTCAGCGGTGGAACCGGCAGCAGCTCGAGCAGGCCGGCCTGCAGCGTGGCGAGACCGAACGGCAGATTGAGCAGCAGCCGGCGCCGCCCGGTCACCTCGAGCAGATAGCGCAGCAGCTCGCGGAAGGTGTAGATGCTCGGCCCGCCGAGCTCGTAGGTGCGGCCGGCGACGTCCTCGCGCTGCAGGCCGGCGATCACCGCCTCGGCCACGTTGCCGACATAGACCGGCTGGAACCTGGTGTCGCCGCCGCCGATCAGCGGCAGTGCCGGCATGATCTGGCTCATCCGCGCGAAGCGGTTGAAGAAATTGTCCTCGGGCCCGAACACGATGCTCGGACGCAGGATCGTCACGTCCGGGAACGCCGCGCGCGCCGCAGCCTCGCCCGCCGCCTTGGTCCGGGCATAGGCCACCGTGGCCGAGGCATTCGCGCCGATCGCCGACACATGCACCATGCGCTTCAGCCCGTGCGCAGCCGCCGCCTTGGCGATCTCGCCCGGCAGGCGGCCCTGCACCCGATCGAAATCGCCCTTGCTCGCCTCGAACAGGATCCCGATCAGGCTGACCGCGTGGTCGCTCCCGGCGAGCAAACGGTCGACCTCACCCGCGGCGGTCGGGTTCCAGGGCTCGATGTTGATCTGGCCGATCGCGCCCAGAGGCTTGAGGAACAGCGCACGCTCGGGGCGACGGGAAGGCACGCGCACCACCGCCCCCAGCTCGGCCAGCCGCTTGACCACGTAGCGGCCGACGAAGCCGGATCCGCCGAATACCGTTACGACTTGGCTGTGCATCGCGGCGCTCCTCGCATGTGATTGGATCAGCGGGGCCAGTCAACGGCACCCCTCGCCGCCGCGCCAGTCTCGAGTTGACGCGGTCGGGAAGTGCTCATACACAGGCGCCCACGCGCTGCCCAGGTGGCGGAATTGGTAGACGCACTAGCTTCAGGTGCTAGCGCTCGCAAGGGCGTGGAGGTTCGAGTCCTCTCCTGGGCACCATCGCACGCACGGGCTTTTGCACTCCGTCAACCGTGGACGGCCTAGCCTCGGCGTTGTGAGCGGGCGCGAGATGGACATCACCCTACACCGTGGCGATCTGCCCGACGGGCTCGACTTGGGCGGGGTGATCGCCGTCGATTCGGAGACGATGGGGCTCGACCCGGCCAGGGACCGGCTCTGCGTCGTGCAGCTCTCGGCGGGCGACGGTCGCGCGCATCTCGTGCAGCTGCCGCCCGGCGAGTACGCCGCGCCAAATCTCCGGCGCATGCTCGCCGACCCGAACCGGCTCAAGCTGTTCCACTATGCGCGCTTCGATCTCGCCGTGCTGCGGCGCTATCTCGGGATCGCGTGCACGCCGGTCTACTGCACCAAGATCGCTTCCAAGCTGGTACGGACCTATACCGACCGGCACGGGCTCAAGGACCTCGTCCGCGAGCTGCTCGGAATCGAGCTGGACAAGGGCGAGCAGAGCTCGGACTGGGGTGCCGAGACCTTGAGCCAGGCGCAGCAGCGCTATGCCGCACGCGACGTTCTCCACCTGCACGAGCTGCGCGCGCGGCTCGACCTGATGCTGCGCCGCGAGCACCGGGTCGAGCTGGCCCAGGCCTGCTTCGACTTCCTGCCGTGGCGCGTGGCGCTCGATCTTGCCGGCTGGCCGGAGCAGGATGTCTTTTCGCACTGACCTCCCGCCGGGAGGTGTCTCGCCGTCGGGTGGTCGCGTTGACGAGCTTGCGGCGGGGCCGGATACTCGCACCGGTGCCGTTCATGCCGGAAGGCACGGGCCGACAGGCGGAGGATACGTGTCAGCCAGCCTCACGCTCCCGGCCTCGGGTGACCGGGCGGACAACGACAGGTCGGTCGCGAGCGGCCGCCGGGTGATCCTGGCCGAGGCCGAGGCGCTGCACACGCTCGCCGACTGCGTCGACGGCGGGTTTTCGCGTGCCGTCGCCATGCTCGCGGCGGTCACCGGTCGGGTGGTGGTCACCGGCATGGGCAAGAGCGGGCACGTCGCCCGCAAGATCGCGGCGACTCTCGCCTCAACCGGAACGCCCGCCCTCTACGTCCATCCGGCCGAGGCCAGCCATGGCGATCTGGGCATGATCACGCCGCAGGACGCGGTGCTGGCCCTGTCCAACTCGGGGGAGACTTCCGAGCTGCGGGACATGATCCTCTACACCCGCCGCTTCGCGATCCCGCTTTTGGCCCTGGTCGGGCGCGCGCCCAGCACGCTCGCCGAGGCCGCCGACCATGTCCTTTTGCTGCCGGACGTCGG
>JBGAKU010000223.1:0-9191 GCA_044224255.1 Geminicoccaceae bacterium | reverse complement strand
CCACGCACGATCGAGACCATGTCGGCCTGCCCGGACGCGACGACATAATCCGCGTTTTCCGGCGTGCGAATGTGGCTCTCGGCCTGGACCTTCATGTGCCGGGTGACCGACTTCAGCGCCTCGGCATAGGGAGCACCCAGCTTGTCGGCGAAGAACACCGTCGGGATGATGCTGGTGAAGTCGAAATAGCTGCCGGTGCCGCAGGTCACGTAGTCGGCCAGCGCGCGCTCATCGTACCAGGCGATGATTTCCTGCATCTGCTCGACGGCAAGTGAGGCCACGATCTCGGGCTGCAGGCTGATGGCGAGGCCGATGATGAAGTTCTCGCCGGCCATGGCGCGGATCCGGCGCATGATCTCGGCGCCGAAGCGAGCGCGGTTCTCCAGGCTCCCGCCCCAGCGGTCGTCGCGGCGGTTGGAGAACGGCGTCCAGAACTGATCGATCAGCGCGTGGTAGGCGGCGAACAGCTCGATTCCATCGAAGCCGGCTTCTCGCGCGCGTCGCGCCGCCTGCACGTAACCCTCGATCACCTCCTCGATCTCGGCCTCGCTCATCCGGTGGCTGCCGTCGGAGTCGTGGAACGAGGGCAGGCCGGAGGGCGACCAGGACGGCCGGAAGGAGTTATCGAAATCGCCGTGCTGGCCGACATGGTAGAGCTGCTGGACGATCACTGCCCCTTCCGCCTTCACCGCCTCGGTGATCCTACGGAAGTGCGGGATGACCTCGTCGCTGGAGTGCCGGAAATTGCCGCGCGTCAGGACCGCCGTGGCGTGCACGGGGACGGGCTCGACGACGATCATTGCCGCCCCGCCGAGCGCGCGCTCGCGGTAGTAGCCGAGGTGGCGGGCGCCGGGCAGGCCGTCCTCGGCCATGTTGGCCGTGTGCGCACCGAAGACGATACGGTTGCGCAGGGTCCTGTGGCGGATGGTCAGGGGCGCAAACAGGTGCGGGAACGGCTCAGACATGCGCGCCCTCCGCCCGCAGGCGCTCGCGAATGAACAGGGCGGTGAACAGGTCGAGATGCCCGCCGCCGCCGTTCTTGAACAGGGTGATCTCGTCGGGGCCGCGCTCCGGCCCCCGGTCCGCGCGGCACAGATCGTAGAGGTCGCCCTCGACCTTGCTGCGTGGGATCACGCCGCGGCCGATCGGGTCGATCAGATCGCCGCACAGCTCGAGATTGAGGCCGGCCTCGTCGATGAACAGTCGCGCACGCCGTACGGCCGCATCGTCGCACTCGCGCATGCTCGGCGTGAAGCCGCCGACCAGGTCGAGATGGGCGCCGGGCTTGAGCAGATCCCCCCGCACCAGCGGCTCGGTCGTAGCGGTAGAGCAGGACAGGATGTCGGCTTCCGGCACGGCCGCGTCGAGGTCGGCCGCCGCTTCGGCATCGACCCCCTCGGCGCGAAGCTCGGTCGCCATCGAGCAGGCCCGATCACCACTGCGGTTCCAGACCAGCACCGAGCGCAGCGACGGCCGGATCGCGAGATGCGCCCGGGCGAGATAGGGGGCGAGGCCGCCGGCGCCGACCATCAGGAGCATGCGCGCATCCGGGCGGCTCAGCAGAAGGGAGCCCAGGGCCGAGTCCGCGGCGGTCTTGCGGTAGGTCAGGGCCGTGCCATCGATCACCGCCGCCGGGGCCCCGTTCTCGCCATCGAATAGGGCATAGAGGGCCTGGATGGCAGGCACACCCGGGTGTCTGGTCGGATTATCGGGCAAGACGGTCGCGATCTTGGTGCCCATCGCGACGCCGGGCAGGAAGGCGGGGAGGTTGAAGTAGGTCTGGGTGACGCCGTGCCGCTCCGCCTCGAGCAAGGCCCGCGCGATCAGGGGCCTCCCGCCCCGGTGCGCGTTTCGCAGCGCGGCCACCAGATCTTCCCACCGGCACAGACGGTGCACCGTCTCGCCGTTGACCACCAGCATCACCGGCCTCTCCGTCTCCCTCGATGCCGGCAAGCCTAGCCCAGAACGAAGCCCGATGCCTGTAGGTTCACCACCCCCTCGATCTGGATCGTGAGCTCGGCGGCGTCGGTGCCGTCGCGATTGGCCATTGTCCCGCTTCGCGCCCCGGAACAGCCGATCGCGGGCGTCCAGGTGTCGCCCTCGACGTAAAGCACGTTCCATGCACGAGTTTAGCCGGGCACCCATAGCCAGCGCGCCGATTTCAATCTATAGTAGATGTATACTTTATCATTATTCAATCTTGTATCATCTCTGATGGGATTGACCGATGAAGAAAAGGTGCTTTATACGGAAAGCAGAAATTCTAGATTGACTTGGCTAACCGTGATTATCGCGGCGAGGCCTAAGCTTTTGTCTAGTCAATCAGCTCTAGTTGGAGAGCGCGATGCGCAGCGATTTCAAGTCTAGATTAGCTTACGGCGCAATTGCCGGTGCTTTATTTCCAACCCTGGCGATAGCAGCGCCGGGCGCACAGTTGGAAAAGAGCGCGACTTACGTGTTCGGCAACGAGGTCCGCTCCTTTCGTGTGCCGACCACCGACAGCACCGGCAAGATCAAGTACTTCGACATCGTGATCAAGCTTTCCGTCGGGGCGACCGGCACGATCGCGTCGACGGCCACCGTGACCGCCACCGCCTCGCCGGCGCCGGCGGCGACCCAGGTGATCGTGCCGGGAACCTACAAGGCATCGGACAACACGGTCTGCGACGTGACCAACCTCACGCTGACCAGCGGTCGCGTTCAGAGCCATTTCAATTGCACCACGCCTCCCAGCTCACGCTGGGAGATGGAGCTGGCCACGGGTCCGATCGGCACGGGGCATCCGTCTCTTTCAAAGCTTATCCGCGCCGGTATCGACAAGCTCGGTGACGCGGCGACCTACACGTGGGGTGAGGTCACCACAGGTCCTGGCAGAATAGCTGCATGTAATGATTCTTTCGGTGGAGGTCGTCCAATAGGCGCGAAGAGCAATGGCAATCAAATCATCCTTTCCGCGTTCAATTATGATGCTCCGGCAAATATTGCCTGTGGCGGCACGCTGGTCAAGCAATAGCGCCCTTGCGGTGGTCGATCGGCGAGGTTATATACTGCGGGTCTCGCCGATCGCGAGGGTCCACACGTCGACCTTGGCATAGCCTGCGGTCGACGCGGCCTTGCGAAAGCGCACCGGCGGCTCGAAGGGTGACTCGTCGGTGAGCTGGATCGTGCCCCAGTGCATGCCGCAGACTCGGCGCGCGCCGTAGTCCCGGCCGATGCGCACGCCTTCCTCGGGCGTACAGTGGGAGCCCTGCATCAGATTGCGCGGGGCGTAGGCGCCGATCGGCACCAGCGCGAGGTCGGGGCGCGGCAGACGCGGGGCGATCTCCGCGAACACCGGCCCGTAGGCAGTGTCGCCCGTGAACAGGATCGTCCGGCCGCCCGCTTCCAGCAGGAAGCCGCACCACAGGCTGGCATTGCGGTCGAACAGGCCGCGCTTGCTGAAGTGGATCGCGGGCAAGGCGGTGATCCGGACGCCGGCGATCTCGACCTGCTGCAGCCAGTCGAGCTCGACCGCTCCGGCGAAGTGCTCTGTCTCGAGATAGCGCGATACCCGCAGCGGCATGACCAGATGCGTCCGCTGAGTATCGCGGAGTTGGGCCAGCGCGCGCAGGTCGAGATGGTCGTAGTGATTGTGCGACAGGAGCAGGACGTCGATGGGCGGCAGGTCGGCGGCGGCCAGGGATGGCCCCGCGAGGCGCTTGGGGCCGAACCAGGCGAACGGCGAGGCGCGCTCGGTCAGGAACGGGTCGGTCAGAAGGGTCTGTCCCCCGAGCCGGATCAGGAAGCTGGCATGGCCGAGCCAGGTGATGCTGTCCTGCCCATCGACTTCGGCAAGTTGTGCCAGCGCCGCCTCACGAGACAGGACGTGGTCATCGGGGACCGGCGGCACCGCCGGTGGGTCGATCAGCCGGCGCCAGAGGAAGGAGCGCCATTCCGGCGAGCTGCCGCCGCGCTCCGGGCTGCCCGGCGGATTGCGGAACGTCCCGTCGGGCAGGTGGTGCCAGGGGAGCGTGCCTGTTTCCTGTGCCGCGGCAGGCTTCGGCCGCAGTCCCAGCATCCATGCCACGAGGGCGGCCAGCAGTCCGCGCCTGGCCAGCGTGGGTTCGCCCGGGATCTTCGATCGTGTCATGCGGCGGTCATGGCGCAGGTCGCCGCCGACGCCAATGGGGTTCGCGCGCGGGCATGCCAATGCCTTGAAACCGTCATGCGATTGGGATAGCTCATCCTCGCAAAGGGGACTTAGGGCCGCGTGCCTCGGAGAGCGCAATGCCAGCCAGCGAGCGTCTCGACCTGCTAAGTCCCGGCTCCTGACCCTGGGGCCGGGCGAGATGGTAGCGCTTTCCGCTTACCCGGCCCTGGTCCTGAATGCCGATTATCAGCCGCTGTCCTACTATCCCCTTTCTCTGTGGGGTTGGCAGGACACGATCAAGGCGATCTTTCTCGACCGCGTGGCCGTGGTCAGCCACTATGATCACGTGATCCGCTCGCCTGGGCTCGAGTTCCAGCTGCCCAGCGTGGTGGCGCTCAAGCAGTACATCCCGCAGGACCGCCGGCCGCCCTTCACGCGGTTCAACGTGTTCTTGCGCGACCGCTTCGCGTGCCAGTATTGTCGCAAGCCCTATCCGACGCAGGAGCTGACCTTCGACCACGTCGTGCCCAAGTCGCGCGGCGGCAAGACCAGCTGGTCGAACATCGTCACCGCCTGCACCCGCTGCAACCTGCGCAAGAGCAACCGGCTGCCGCACGAGTGCGGCATGCAGCCGTCGGCCAAGCCGGCGGTGCCGACGGCGCACCAGCTGCGACTGAACGGCAGAACGTTCCCGCCGAACTACCTGCACCAGTCCTGGCGCGACTACCTGTACTGGGACGTCGAGCTCGATCCGTAACGAAGCGACCGCCGGCCGCGCGCATTCCGCATTGACCGAACGCAACTATTGGTAGAAATTTCTGCTCCTCATCCACCAGGAGTAGAAATATGCATCTTGCCCGCTCGTTCGCCGCAGCCCTGCTGGCCCTGACCATCGGGTCCTCGGTTCATGCGGCACCTCTGACCAGCAGCATCGCGGGCGAGGCGACGGCAGCCGCCGCGGCCATCGACCCGGCCGTGCAGGCGGCGCTGGCCCGGATCAACGAGCTGCGCCGACAGGCCGGTGCGTCACCGCTCGTCCTCAGCAGCCAGCTCACGGCCGCCGCGCAGGGTCATGCCGACGACATGGCGGCGAAGAGATACTTCTCCCACACGAGCAAGGACGGGCGGACCGTCGGCCAGCGGATCAGCGCCACCGGCTATCGCTACTCCACCTATGGCGAGAACATCGCCTGGGGCTATGCCGATTGGACGGCCACCATCGCGGCCTGGATGCGATCGAGCGGCCATCGTGCCAACATACTCAACGCGCGCTTCAAGGACATCGGTCTGGGCGCCAAGAACCGGTACTACGTGGCCGACTTCGCCGCACCGCGTGCTGCGCGCTAGCTTGCCGACCCGACCAGAGCCCCTCGCCGACAGTCTCCGACCTGGGCGGGCGAGCGTCACTATCCCTGATTGGACCTCGAGCTCGATCGCTAGCCCACCACGCTAGCCTGATCGGTAGCGCCCACAATAGAGGCATACGATCGCGGCATCCAAAACAGTCGTTGGACAGCTCAATGGCTCTGCGTCCATAGATCACCCGAGGGGCGCCATGCGCGTGGAGACCTGCGTCGGGTCCTGGCCAACGCCGCGGCGCTGCGCGCAGTCGAGGAACGATGGGGCTCAACGGATGGTAGCGGCCAGTCGACGGTCGGCGCAGCCCGACATTGGGCAGCGCCCGATCGCGCCGGATGATTTCGACGAGCAGGCAGTTCGCGCGGTCGTCGCCGATTTCTCCGGCCTCGAAGGGCCTCTGCTGCCGATCCTGCACGCGATCACCGACCGCTTCGGGCATGTCGCCGAAGCAGCCGTCCCAGTGATCGCGGATGCGCTCAACCTGAGCCGCGCCGAGGTTCACGGCGTGGTCTCCTTCTATCACGATTTCCGGCGCGCGCCCGCCGGCCGGCACGTGATCAAGGTCTGCCGTGCGGAGGCCTGCCAGGCCATGGGCGGGCGCCGGCTCGTCGCCGATCTCGAGACTGCGCTCGGTATCGGCCTGGGCGAGACGACGCCGGACGGCCGGGTGACGCTCGAGCCCGTCTATTGCCTGGGCAACTGCGCCCTGTCGCCCTCGGCCCTGGTCGACGGCGAGCTGGTCGGCCGGGTGACGCCAGAGCGCATGCAGGCCGTGTTGTCCGAGGTAGGCGCATGAGCACGGCTTGGCGGGTCTTCGTCCCGGGCGATGCATCGGCCCTGTCGGTCGGCGCGGAAGCCGTGGCCCAGGCGGTACTGGCCGAGGCACGCCGGCGCGGGCTGCCGGTCGAGCTGGCCCGCAACGGCAGCCGCGGTATGTTCTGGCTCGAGCCTTTGCTCGAGATCGCCACACCGCATGGCAGGCTGGGCTTCGGGCCGGTCATGGCCGGGGACGTGCCGGCCCTGTTCGAGGACGGGCTGCTCGACCCTACCCGACGCCATGCCGCCGATCATCCCTTGTCGCTCGGCCCGGTCGAGGAGCTGCCCTACCTCAAGCAGCAGCAGCGCCTGACCTTCGCCCGCTGCGGCATCATCGACCCGTTCTCGCTGCGCGAGTACGAGGAGCATGGCGGCCTCGCCGGCCTGCGCCGGGCGCTCGCCATGGACCCGGCCGCGGTGGTCGAGGAGGTCGTCACCTCCGGCCTGCGCGGGCGTGGCGGGGCTGGCTTCCCGACCGGCATCAAATGGCGCACGGTCGCTGCGGCCCAGGCCGATCGCAAGTACATCGTCTGCAACGCCGACGAAGGCGACAGCGGAACCTTCGCCGACCGGCTGCTGATGGAAGGCGACCCGTTCGTCCTGATCGAGGGCATGGCGATCGCCGGTATCGCGGTGGGCGCTGCCAAGGGCTTCGTCTACGTCCGCTCCGAATACCCGCATGCGTTCCGTGCCATGATCCACGCGGTCGGGATCGCGCGCGAGCACGGTTTGCTGGGGTCGGACGTGCTCGGTAGCGGTCGGGCGTTCGATCTGGAGATCCGGCTCGGCGCCGGGGCCTACATCTGCGGCGAGGAGACCTCGCTGCTGGAGAGCCTGGAGGGGCGGCGCGGCCAGGTCCGGTTCAAGCCCCCACTGCCTGCGATCAGCGGCCTGTTCGGGCGGCCGACCGTGATCAACAACCTGATCTCGCTCGCCACGGTGCCCGTGATCCTGGCCGAGGGCGGCGAGCACTATCGCGACTACGGCATGGGCCGCTCGCGCGGCACGCTGCCGTTCCAGCTCGCCGGCAACGTCCGCCACGGCGGCCTGGTCGAGCGCGCCTTCGGCCTCACCCTGCGCGAGCTGGTCGAGGGCTTCGGTGGCGGCACCGCCTCCGGCCGGCCGATCCGGGCGATCCAGGTCGGCGGCCCGCTCGGGGCCTATTGGCCGGCGAGCCTGATGGACGTGCCGCTCGACTATGAGGAGTTCATCAAGCACGACGGCATGATCGGCCATGGCGGCGTGGTGGTGTTCGACGACACCGTCGACATGGCGGCACAGGCCGAGTTCGCGTTCGAATTCTGCGCAATCGAGAGCTGCGGCAAGTGCACGCCCTGCCGCATCGGCTCCACGCGTGGTGCCGAGACCATTGCCAAGATCCGCCGCGGCCAGGCGGTCGACGCCAATCTCGAGCTGGTGCGCGACCTCGCCGAGGTGATGCGCGACGGCTCGCTATGCGCGCTCGGTGGCCTGACGCCGATGCCGGTGCTCTCGGCCATCGACCATTTCCCCGAGGATTTCGACGGCGAGCGGCGACCCGGCGTCGAAGATGCGGCGAGGCTTGCCGCGGAATGACCAGCCGGCGAACGCAGGAGTTGCCTTGATGGATACGGCCGACATGCGCGACCACGGCACGCCCGCCCGCAAGTCGCAAACCCTGGTCACGCTCGAGATCGACGGCAAGTCGGTCACGGTGCCCACCGGGACCTCGCTGATGCGTGCCGCCGCTGAGGCCGGCATCGGCGTGCCCAAGCTGTGCGCCACCGAAAGTCTCGAGCCGTTCGGCTCATGCCGGCTATGCGTGGTCGAGATCCAGGGCCGCCGCGGCACCCCCGCCTCCTGCACGACGCCGGTCGAGGAGGGGATGAAGGTCACCACCCAGAACGACCGTCTGGCGAAGCTGCGCCGCGGCGTGATGGAACTCTACATCTCCGACCATCCGCTCGACTGCCTGACCTGCTCGGCCAACGGCGACTGCGAGCTGCAGGACATGGCAGGCGCCGTGGGCCTGCGCGAGGTTCGCTACGGCTATGACGGTGCGAGCCACACCAAGCAGGGCAAGGACCTCTCCAACCCCTATTTCGCCTTCGACCCGTCCAAGTGCATCGTCTGCTCGCGCTGTGTGCGCGCCTGCGAGGAGGTCCAAGGCACCTTCGCTCTCACCATCGGTGCGCGCGGCTTCGACAGCCACGTCTCGCCGGGCATGGACGAGAGCTTCCTCGCCTCGGAATGCGTGTCCTGCGGCGCCTGCGTCCAGGCCTGCCCGACCGCGACCCTGATCGAGAAGAGCGTGGTGGCGCATGGTCAGCCCGACCGCAGCGTCGTCACCACCTGCGCCTATTGCGGGGTCGGCTGCTCGTTCGAGGCCGAGCTGCAGGGCAACCGTGTCGTCCGGATGATGCCGCACGACGACGGCAAGGCCAATCACGGCCATTCCTGTGTCAAGGGCCGCTTCGCCTGGGGCTACGCCACCCACAAGGACCGCATCACCAAGCCGATGGTGCGCAACTCGATCGAGGAGCCCTGGCGGGTGGTGTCGTGGGACGAGGCGATCGCCCACGCGGCCAGCGAACTCACGCGCATCCAGGCCAAGTACGGTCAGGGCTCGATCGGCGGCATCACCTCCTCGCGCTGCACCAACGAGGAGGTGTTCGTCGTCCAGAAGCTGATCCGCGCCGCCTTCGGCAACAACAACGTCGATACCTGCGCGCGGGTCTGCCACTCCCCGACCGGCTATGGCCTCAAGACCACCTTCGGCACCTCGGCCGGGACGCAGGACTTCGATTCGGTCGACGACACGGACGTCGTCCTGGTGATCGGCGCCAACCCGACCGACGGCCATCCGGTGTTCGCCTCGCGCATGAAGCGGCGGCTGCGGCAGGGGGCG
>JBGAKU010000222.1:0-9150 GCA_044224255.1 Geminicoccaceae bacterium | reverse complement strand
AAATGCGGTGACCCTGCTGCTATGGGGCCGGACGTCCGGCTGGCCCTTGCCGTCTGCCGGCCAGACGTTGACGTTGCCAGCATTGTCACCGCTGACAAGCCGTCCGTCGGGTAGTGCAGCGAGAGCGGTGGTCACCGTGCCGTAAGATGGAGTGAGAACCTGGGGCTCGAGCTTCCCATCCGCGGGCCAGAGCTTGATGTCATAGCTAGCGCTGACCAAGCGTCCATCAGAAAGCGCAACCAGGGTAATCGAACCTGCGACCGGGCCGGGATCAATCACGTGCTTGTGCTGGCCATCGTCAGGCCAGAGCTTAATCTGGTAGTCGCCTCCGGCACTGGCCAATCGGCCGTCAGGTAAGGCCGCCAGGGAACTGACAGGGCTGCTGTTGTGCGCCAGGACGATTGGATCGCCTTGGCGATCCGTGCGCCAGACCCTAATCAGGCCATCGGAGCTGCCACTAGCTAGATGGCCGTCAGGTTGAATTGCCAAACATCGGACAGCGCTGCTGCCGTCCATGAGAACCATCGGCGCCATTTGACCGTCGCTGGCCCAAATCTTGATTTCGCCACTATCGCCGGCGCTGGCCAAGCGTCCGTCGGCTAGAACCAACAGGGCACGGACAGGGCTACCGTACTGGAGAACCGCAAGAGGAAGTCGACCCACGGCGCTTCTAATTGCGTCGATCGCGTCGACCTCAACCGGCCGGTTTATACTATGCGATATCGCATTGCTTTCCAGAGCCAGCGCAGCGGCTCGCTCAATATCCTCTGGCGTGTGCGCCTGCGCATCCGCTCGACGCGCAAGCGTGGCCAGAAGCTGCATGCGCGCATTGTCGCGCTCAATCTGAGCTTGCTCCGTTGCGATCTCAGCTCTTCTCCATAAGAAGATTGCAACCGCAGCAAGTACTGCCACCCCAACTATGACCATCCACGCGATCACGAGTTGACGGCGCCGTCTCCGCTCGCGCACCCGTCTTTGCTCTGTCGAACGCCGTATTAGTTTATCGACTGCCGGCTCATCTACCTCCAGCTGCGGATCGCGTTGCAGCAGCTCCTCTGACTGAGCCAAAAGCCCGTCCGGCAGGGCGTCGTCGTCCACTCGCTGCCGTAGCTGGTCGATAAGCCGGCGATCCGTGGCGTCCTGCGCGAGCCAGCTCTTGAGCGGCAGCTGCGGCCAGTCGTCGATCAGGCGCTCGTGCGCGAGCTCGATCGTGGCGTCCTTGGTCAGCAGCAGGCCGGCATCGACCAAGCGGCGGAGGAGACGCTCCGCCGCTGGAGGCAGCGATGCGCGCGGGACCACCCGCCGCAGCAGACGCTCGCCTTCGACCGCACCCTCGTCGACCCGGATGAGGTGGCGCGTGAACGCGCGGCGGAGGGCCTCGGTCTCCTCGGCGGTGGGCTCCGGGTCGGAGAGGACCAGCTGCAGCCTGGCGGCGATCGCACCCTGCACGCCGCCTAGCGTCTGGTAGTCCGTGAGGCTGAGGAACTGGTCGGCGCCGCCCTGTTCGTTGAGCGCTTTCAGCGTGTAGGCCAAGAGTGGCAGGGCGTCGGCGGTGCGGACATCCTCGACGATGCGCTCGGTGAGGCCCGCCTCGAGCTGAATGCCAAAGCGCTCAGCCGGCTTCTCGATGACCTCGGCCAGCGAGCCGAGTGCGCTCAACGGTACCTGCCGCAGTTGCACCTCGGGCCCGGGGAACGCCGCCTCCAGTCGTGGCATGAATTCGGTGCGGATCGTGGCGACGACCACGACATGCCGTGTGCGTCGACCCAGCACGTCGGCGAGGGCAGCGAGCAGCAGCCGTGCCGACGGGCCGCCCGCCTGTCCGTCGCCGGTGACCAGGACTTCCGCTTGATCAAGTGGCAGTAGGACCCAGGCATCGGCAGCCCGCTCCAAGCTCCGCAGCACCTCATCCAAGGTCTGGGCAAGCGTCGACGGGTCGGGCGGTGGCTTGGTGAGGTCGAGTCCTTGCGTCGCGGCGCCGAGGCTATGGAGAGCTTCGGCGAGCTGGTCGACGAGGTTGCGGACGGGTTCGCGGGCGACCTCGAACGGGTTGATCACCAGCCATTCGGGCTTGCGGCGCAAGCGGGGGATCAGGCCGGCACGCAGCAGCGAGGACTTGCCGCTGCCCGAGGCACCCGAGATCACGAGGAGCTGCGAGCGGTCCGGCCCGCGCAACTGGTCGAGGATGCCGAGATATTTGGTGATCTCCTGCTTGCGGCCGAAGAACACGCCGGCGTCCTTCTCGTCGAAGGCGACGAGACCGGGATAGGGGCCGACATGGGGCGGGATCGGGAACCACTCATTGGGGTCGAGCCCCGAGCGGTCGAGCGCTTCCAGGATCTCCTGCCACGGCCGCTCCTCGCCGTCGCGCAGGCGAACCCGCTGGCGCTCGTGCAGGATCGGTGGCGCGCGGCCGAGATCCTCGGCGGCCAGGTCCTCGGTCTCGATGCCGACGACGTCCTTGCCGCGGAAGGTTGCGGTCACCGCTTCGGCGAAACACCAGGACGAGTTCAGCCAATTGCGGCTGAGCAGGACCAGCACCACGCGGCAGCTTTGCAGCTCCTCGCGCAGGCGCTCCTGCCAGCGTTGTCCGGCGCGAATGTTGTCCTTGTCGTAGAACAGGGACCAAGTCGGCCGGTCACGCCTGAGGCGCTCGCCGACCGCGGCCGCAGCCTTGCTGTCCTGGCCGCTATGGCTGATGAAAATGTCCGCCATCTGCGCCGCGCCACCAAACGCCCGGCTCACCGGGTCGGTTCATCGCTTTGGGCCGATGGCGGGCTCATTTCCTTAGTGAGCCGCGCACAAGTAGATTAGTATGCAGTCCGGCGGTTTGGCAACTCAGCTCGCTTCAGGCCGTCGGTCACCCGCCCCCTGGGCCAGCGACGCCTCCAGGAATTTGTCGAGGTCGCCGTCGAGCACGCCCTGGGGGTTGCCGCTCTCGATGCCGGTGCGCAGGTCCTTCACCATCTTGTAGGGGTGCAGGACGTAGTTGCGGATCTGCGAGCCGAAGGTGGTGTCCATCTTCTGGGCCTCAGCGGCGTCCGAGACCGCACGGCGCTTGGAGAGCTCGAGCTCGTAGAGCTTGGCCCGGAGCATGTCCATCGCCTGCGCCCGGTTCCTGTGCTGCGAGCGGTCGTTCTGGCAGGCGGCGACGATCCCGGTCGGCAGATGGGTCAGGCGGACGGCGGAGTCGGTCCGGTTGACGTGCTGGCCGCCTGCGCCCGAGGCGCGGTAGGTGTCGACCTTGAGGTCCTTGTCGAGAATCTCGATCTCGATTCGGTCGTCGATCACCGGCGAGACCGAGACCGAGGCGAAGCTCGTGTGCCGCCGGGCGTTGCTGTCGAAGGGCGAGATGCGCACGAGCCGATGCACGCCCGATTCGGTCTTCAGCCAGCCATAGGCATTCTCGCCCTGGATCTTGACCGTGGCCGACTTGATGCCGGCCTCCTCGCCTTCGCTCTCCTCGATCCATTCGGTCTTGTAGCCGTGCTGCTCGGCCCAGCGCAGATACATGCGCAGGAGCATCTCGGCCCAGTCCTGGCTCTCCGTGCCGCCGGCACCGGCGGCGACCTGCAAAAAGGCGTCGTTCTGGTCGGCCTCGCCCGAGAGCATCGATTCGAGCTGCAGCCGGTCGACCTGCTCCTTCATCCGGCCGAGATCGCCCGCGACCTCATCGGCCGTGCCCTCGTCACCCTCCTCCTCGGCCAGCTCGGCCAGGCCCAGCGCGTCGGCGAGCCCTTGCTCGAGCGCGTGCTGGCGGTCGATCGCGGCCGCCAGCCGATTGCGCTCGCTCATGATGGCCTGCGCCTTCTCGGCGTTCTCCCAGAGCTTCGGGTCCTCGGAGAGCGCGTTCAGCTCGTCGAGGCGCAGGAGCGCGTTGTCCCAGTCAAAGATGCCTCCGCTGCAGCTCGAGACCTTCCCGGATCGAGCCGGCGAGATTGGCGATGTCGGCACGCATGACGCAGATCCTGTGCAGAAAGGTTGTTCAGTAGAGGCCGCTCGAGGAGGGCGAGGCGCCCTGGCCCGCGGCCTTGGGCACGGCGAACGGGTCCTTGTCGGTGCTCTCCTCGACCGTCGAGCGGTCGCGACCGGGCTCGGTGCCGGGGATGAAGGCCTCGGCGATGACATTGCCGCCGCCCTGCGCGAGCCGGCCGGTGGTGGCGTCGACGCGCACGAGGCTGAGCCCCGGCGGGGTGCGGAACGGGGTCGCCGGCATGTCCTTGAGCGCCTCGCGCATGACGTCGATCCAGATCGGCAGGGCGATGGTCGCTCCGGTCGCCCGCTTGCCCAGCGAGCGCGGCTGGTCGTAGCCCACGAACACGGCGACGACCAGATCCGGCGAGAAGCCGACGAACCAGGCGTCCTTGTTGTCGTTGGTGGTGCCGGTCTTGCCGGCGAGGGGCTTCCCGAGCTCGAGCGCGTCCTTGGCGGTGCCGCGCTCGACCACGCCCTCGAGCATGGAGACCATCTGGTAGGCGTTGCGCGGGTCGACCACGATCGGCCGCGTATTGGGGATCGCCGGCGGCTGGCTGCCGTCCCAGGAGACGGCCGAGCAGCCGTCGCAGGGACGCGGGTCGCCGCGCAGGATGGTCCGCCCGTGCCGGTCCTGGATGCGCTCGATCAGGATGGGCTCGATCTTATGGCCGCCATTGACCAGCTCGGCATAGGCACCCGCGAGCTCGATCGGCGTCACCTCGTTGGTGCCGAGGGCCGCGGCCAGATTGCGCTGGATCTGGCTGCCCAGGCCGAGCCGGCGCGCCGTCTCGATGATGTGGTCCATGCCGACTTCCTGGGCCACACGCACCGAGATCAGGTTGCGCGACCGCTCGAGCCCGACGCGCAGGGTGATCGGCCCGAGGAAGTCCTCGGTGTAATTCTCGGGCTCCCATCGCGGCAGACCGGGGCCCTGATCGAGCGAGATCGGGGAATCGTCCATGATGGTCACCGGCGTCATGCCGGATTCCAGGGCCGCCAGATAGACGAACGGCTTGAACGACGAGCCGGGCTGGCGGTGCGCCTGGGTGGCGCGGTTGAACTTACTCTGGCGGTAGCTGAAGCCGCCCGACATCGCCAGCACGCGACCGGTGTGCGGGTCGAGGGCGACCACGGCACCTTCCAGCTCGGGACGCTGACGCAGGATCCACTGGCGGTTCTCGGGCTCGCCGACCTGCTCCATGACCACGGCATCGCCGACCGCGAGCGGCTGGCGGTGCGTCCAGCTCGTATCGTCCGCGCCAAGGCGGGTGGCCGTGCCGTCGTCGAGGCCGATCTCAACCCGGCCGGACTTGCTGGCCAGGACCACGCCGCGCCGCCAGTCGCCGAGCTCGAAGCCGGGGTCGAAGGCCTGAAGCCGCGGCAGCCAGTCCTCGCCCGCCCCGGCAAGGTCGATGGTGCCGACGGGACCGCGCCAGCCCTGGCGGCGGTCGTAGCTGGCGAGCCCGCGGCGCAGCGCCCGGTCGGCCGCCGCCTGCAGCGTCGGCGAGAGCGTCACCCGGACCGACAGCCCGCCCTCGTAGAACCCCTCCTCGCCGAGCCGGGCGACCAGCTGGCGCCGCACCTCCTCGATGAAGAAGTCGGCCTCGGCGGTCTGGATCGCGGAGCGCGGATGCAGTGCTATCGGCTCGGCGCGCGCTGCCGCGGCCTCCTCGGGCGTGATGTAGCCGTCCTCCAGCATCCGCCCGATGACATAGTTGCGCCGCTGCAGCGCGGCTTCCGGATGGTTGACCGGATCGTAGGTCGAGGGCGCCTTGGGCAGCCCGGCCAGCAGCGCCGCCTCGGCGACGGTCAGCTCGTCCAGGGACTTGTCGAAGTAATTCAGCGCGGCGGAGGCGACGCCGTAGGATCGGTTGCCCAGGAAGATCTCGTTCAGGTAGAGTTCGAGGATCCGGTCCTTCGAGAAGGCGCGCTCGATCCGCAGCGCCAGCAGCATCTCCTTGAGCTTGCGCTGATAGGACAGCTCGTTGCCGAGCAGGAAGTTCTTCGCCACCTGCTGGGTGATGGTCGAGGCACCCTCCGGCCGGCGGTTGTCGCCGAGCCGCTGCAGATTGCTGACCACCGCGCGGGCGATGCCAAGGACGTCGATCCCGGGATGATGGTAGAAATGCTGGTCCTCGGCGGCGACGAACGCGCTCTTGACCCGCTCGGGAATGGCCTCGGCCGGCACGTAGGTGCGGTTCTGCCGCGCATATTCCGCAAGCAGCCTGCCGTCACCGGCATGGATCCGGGTCGCCACCGGCGGCTCGTAGTCGGCGAGCTGGCGATGGTCGGGCAGGCCGCCGCCATAGTTGTTCACCAAGTACAGCAACCCGGCGCCGCCCAGGACGACGAGAAGTGTGACCGCCATGATCGCGGCGGACAACAGGCGGAGAAGGCGCTTCACGGCGAACGATCCTCGTCAGGCGCTAGCTCGGGGGCAAACGTGCGGCTCTCAGGACCGCGGCACGGTGAAATAGCGGTCCAGCGACCGCACGATCGCCTGCCCTAATTTGGCGCGATAGTCCGGCTGCGCCAGATTGCGCGCATCGTCAGGGTTGGAAAGATAGCCCAGCTCGAGCAGAACGGACGGCACCTCGGGCGATTTGAGCACGGCGAAGCCCGCGAAGCGGCGATGGCGTCGCACCAGCGAGGTGACCCGCGCCAGCTCCTCGGCCAGGGCATCAGCCAGCGCGATCGACTTGTTGTTGGTGTCGCGCTGGGCCAGGTCGATCAGGATCGTCGCCACCATCGCGTCGTGCTGCGACAGGTCGGTGTCGACCAGGATGTCGGCCTTGTTCTCCTGAGCCGCGAACTTGGCGGCCTCCTGGTCCGACGCCTTCTCCGAGAGGGTGTAGATCGACGCCCCGCGCATCTCGGCGTGCCGCAGACTGTCGGCGTGCAGCGAGATGAACACGTCGCCGCCGAGCTTGCGTGCCTTGGCGACGCGCTCGCGGAGCGGAATGTACTCGTCGCCCTCGCGCGTCAGCACGACTCGGTAGCGGCCGCTGCGCTCGATCAGCGTCTCGAGCTCGCTCGCCATCTCGAGGACCAGATTCTTCTCGTACAGGCCATCGACCGAAATCGCCCCGGGATCGGACCCGCCATGGCCGGGGTCGAGCACCACCACCGGCAAGTCGTGACCGCGTGCGGCCGCCGATGAGCGCACCCGGCCGTCGAGCTGGCCGCTGGCCGCCGCTTCCGCGATCGCGGCTGGCCGGGAGGCCGGAACCGGGGCATCGGGACGCGGCACGAGCGCGGCGGCCGCGACCTCCGGCTCGCCCGCAGGGGGCACGGGGTCCGCCGGACGGGCCTCGGCCGAGACGACCTCGCCCCGCTCCGCGGCGGCGAGGTCGAGCACAAGCCGATAGCTCCCACTGTCCTTGTTGGGCGGCAGCAGGACAGCGCTGGCGACGCGGGCCGGGCGTGCCAGCGCAACGACCAGAAGGGCCTGCCCGTCCGCGTTCCCGACGAGCTCAAATCCGCGCGCCATGCCGCGCCTGGGCTGTCCGGCGTCCGGGCCCAGCCGCCAGGCGACCTCGGCGACGTCCAGCTCGAGCCGCTCGGGGTCGAGCGCCGTTCGGGCGGAGAAGGTCACCTTACGGTCGAAATCGATCACGATCCGGGTGCGGTTGCCATGGTCGCCGAAGCGCAGATCGGTCGCCTCGGCCATTGCCGCCAGGACGGCCGGCGAGACGCCGAGGACGAGCAGGAATACGGCCAGAGCGCCGAGAACGAGCCTGCGCGAGCGGCTGAGGGATGGGGCGGCCCTGTTCATCTCAGGCGGAGATTACGCGATTGTGGCTGGCCGGGACAGGCACTATAGTCGCGGCCGTGATGGCCCGGTTTCGGCAAGGATCGTTCGCGACCACGGAAATGATGTCCGGGCGCGAACGGGCGCCGGCCCGCAGCCTTCTCAATCAACAGGTTTTGGCCGACCGGCCGACGATGCGAGGGCGGGACCGCGTGCGTCGCGTGTTGCCTGGCATGATCGGTGGCCGTGCCTCGATCCGTTGTTCCGCTCGTGGCCGCTTCGGTCCCGTCGGTGCCCCGTCGCACCGGGATCGCGCGACCACCCCCACATCGAGCCGCGACTGCCGGGTGCCGCCAATGCGGTCGGGCAGGCGGCTACCGGAGTTTTCCGTTCATGGTCAAGCGCATGCTGATCGATGCCAACCACCCGGAGGAAACCCGGGCGGTGGTGCTCGATGACCGCTATCTTGTCGACTTTGATTTCGAGACCTCGACCAAGCTTCAGCTCAAGGGCAACATCTACCTTGCCAAGGTGACGCGCGTCGAGCCCTCGCTGCAGGCCGCCTTCGTCGAGTATGGCGGCAACCGCCACGGCTTCCTCGCCTTCAGCGAGATCCATCCCGATTACTATCAGGTGCCGCAGGCCGACCGCGCGCTGCTCGAGGATGTCGAGCGGGAGACGGCGACCAAGCCGTCCTCCTCGGATTCCGAAGGCGAGCACGCCAACGGCGACGTGCCTCCGGCGGAGACGGTGACGACCGACGCCGACGAGGAGACGGCCGAGGTCATGGCGGACCAGGCGCGTCGCCGCGCCCGGCTCCTGCGCAGCTACAAGATCCAGGAGGTGATCAAGCGCCGGCAGATCATGCTGGTGCAGGTCGTCAAGGAGGAGCGCGGCAACAAGGGCGCCGCGCTCACCACCTACCTCTCGCTCGCCGGCCGCTACTGCGTGCTGATGCCCAACACGCCGCGCGGCGGCGGCATCAGCCGCAAGATCGTCCAGCCCGACGACCGGCGCAAGCTGAAGGAGATCGCCCAGGATCTCGACGTGCCGACCGGCATGGGCCTGATCATCCGCACCGCCGGGCAGGAGCGCAGCAAGGCCGAGATCAAGCGCGACTACGAGTACCTGCTGCGGCTGTGGAACGAGATCCGCGAGACGACGCTGAAATCGATTGCGCCCAAGCTGATCTACGAGGAAGGCGACCTCATCAAGCGGGCCATGCGCGATCTGTACACCCGCGACATCGAGGAGGTGCTGGTCGAGGGCGAGGACGGCTATCGCTCGGCCAAGCGGCTGATGACCATGCTGATGCCGAGCCGGGCGCGGCTGGTGAAGCAGTACAAGGAGGAGACGCCGGTCTTCTTCGAGTACCGGGTCGAGGATCAGCTCGACGCGATGCACAGCCCGATCGTGCAGCTGCC
>JBGAKU010000221.1:0-9179 GCA_044224255.1 Geminicoccaceae bacterium | reverse complement strand
ATCAAGCCCCACGAAGGTTGGCGGCTCGTGATCGTCAAATGAAGCGAGCAGGCCTTCAAGATCGTCGGCCTCAATTGGTGTGCCTTCGCCGATCGGCCCTCCTGCTGTGGATAGCGTTGGCCGATCTGGTACGAACCGTTGGCCATCATGCCGCTGTTCAAAGAGTTTTCAGAAACTCGACCAGAGCCATCCGCTCCTCCTCGCTCAGGCGGCGCCCGATGATTCCGTTGCCCTTTGGACCATCGTCGAACACGTGTCCCGCGTTGCTGTTGCCGGGCTGGGTCGTGTCGAGCTCGAAGCCGCCATCGAAAGGCTTGGTTTCGTAGCCAACGTTGACGGGATCGAACTCCCGGCTGCCTAGGAAGAACTTGGTCGGCCGCTCGGCCAACGGCGAGAGCAGCGCGTACAGGTTCGGCACCGAGCCGTTGTGCAGGAACGGCGGGGTGGCCCAGACGCCGTCGAGCGGGCGGGCCCGGTAGGCCAGCGGTGCCCGGATCCCGTTCGGGCGGAAGCCGTTCATACGCTCGCGTTCCTCGGGCGGAACATTGCGGACGTCGTACCAGTACTTCACCGTATTCGCGACCACGTCGCCGAGCGCCGGGCCATAGGAAAGGGTCTGCACCGTGCCATCGACCGTCCCGCCTTCCAAGCCCAGGAAGGTCGGCACGCGGACGGTCCGTTCCTTCATGCCCCTGGCCTGCTCCGGGTCGGTGCCGACCTCGGCAATCTCGATCAGGGGAAGCTTCAAAAAGCGCAGGCCTTCCTGGTTGGGCTCCGTCCAGTATTTCGCGTCCCAGAAGGCGGTGGTGTTGACCGGCGGCAGATGGCAGCCCTGGCACAGTTCGCCATAGAGGCTGCTGCCCTTTGCGGCGTGCTGCCGGTCGATCTTTGGCAGGATTGTCTCCGGCCAGGCCGGTGCCCTCAGGCCGGGAAAGCCGTTCGGCGTTCCGCCGCCCGGCAGCACGAGCTTGCCGCCGATCTGTTCCTCCATCGCGGCCAGGTTCTCGAACGGGATGGTCGAGCCGTACAGCCCGCGCTCGGGATCGGAGAGGTTGACCAGCGCGCGCACGCCTAAGGCCTCGCCAGCGTTGCGCACCATCGGCTGCTCGATCGAGCCGTTGTACTGCACCCAGTCGAACCAGGGGGTATCCCAGATGTGCGGGTAGGCCACTGGTGCGGTCAGAGGCGCGATATTGTCCCTATCGCCGAGCCGGTTTGCAAACACCTCGTTGCCGATGCGGTTGAGCGCGTCGAGCCGGCCATAGCCCTCCTCGACGCCGCCCTGGATGCGGTGCTTGTTGACCAGCTGCGTGATGAAGCCCGCCGCGATCGTCTTGGTAACCTCCTTGTGCAGCGCCAATATCGCCTTTTCTTGAGGGTTCGGGCCGAGCACGCGCTTGGCGAAGCGGCGAAACTGCGTCAGCGGCCGCCCCGCGGTCTGCAGGAGCGACTTGGCGAGCACGCGGCCGAACCCGTCCAGATCGGTTAGGGCGGGCCCGCCGTCGATCAGGATCCGGGTCCCCTGATAGTCGAGACTGCCGGTATGGCAGGCCGCGCAGGTCAGACCGATGGAGGTCATCGACTTACCGGTGGCCGGGTTCTTGCGTACCTGCCACGTCTCGGCGTCGACGGACTCGCCACCGCGGGCAAAGCCGATCGGCAGATTGTCGGGATTGTACTCAGTATGACGCTCGCTGGGGAGGAAGCCGAACCGCTCGAGATAGGCTGGGTCGCTCAAGAGCCCGGCCGACGTGCCCAGCCCGTGCGGCTGCTCCAGCGCTATGAACCACTCGTAGGGGATGTCGAAGGTCGAGGTGCCCTGCGAAGCGTGATGGAACCAGGTGCGCTGCTCGGGAGACCATTGCTGCTGCAGCCGGACCGTCACCCTGGGCGCCTGGCGGGGCGGCGGCTCCGGTGCCGTTCGCGCCACCACCTCTGCGGAGATCGCATCCGCTTCCGACGGCGCGGCTGCTCGCACGGCGGTAGGTATGCCGCCGACGCCCAGCGCGGCGAGAGCCATCGTCAGGGCGGCGATGCTGCGGTTCCCGATCATAACGGCTGTTTCCCCATGCTCGCGGACGACGCGGACTAGGTCTCCGCCTCAATTGTTCTGCGGCGCCGGAGCGTCGGCGCGGACGGCTCGGGCACCCGGATAGACAATCGCCCGCGCATGGCCGAGCGAGGCGTAATGGTCCGGGCTCGTCGCCAGCGGGATCTTGATGCAGTGCGGGCTCCGGTTCGGGTTCATGTCGAGCCGGCTCATCACATCATTGTCGAGGATCGGCTCCGTCAGCCGGATCTCGAACAGATCGACCCAGGGATACCAGTACTCGTTCCAGGGCTGCGACGGGTCGAGCAGCTCGTGGTTCTCGACCGGCGGGTTCGGCGCATCGCGCAGCTGCGCCTGGAGGAGGTAGCGAACGTCGCTGCGCTTGACCTGGTGGATGAAGTCCTGGCGCAGGAAGTCGGGCGTACGCGGGTCGTCCGGCTCGGCATCCATCGAGGGCTGGCCGTCCGCCTCGAACGCGGCGTTGGGCAGGCCGCGATCCGGCCCGCGATCATGGTGGATCAGCCGGAAGCGGATATAGCGCATGACGCCGTTATCATCCGTGAACTCGAAGCAGACCCAGCTGTGATAGCGGGAATTGATGAACGAGCCGCGGATGCGATAGGCCTCGCGCAGCTGCTCGTTGAGCATGATGCCCTTGCGGATCAGCTCGCGCCGCTCATCAGGCCCGGCATGCACGAAGGTGCTGAAGTCGCGGATGCTTCGGACGAAGAGCTGCCGCCCGGCATTCATCAGGATGTCGTGAAAGCCCTCGCCATCGTAGCCCGCGTCCGGCGGGAAGAATTTGATCGAGGCCGCCATGCCGTCGCGGGCGCGGTCGTCCGGGCGGGCGCCAGGCGAGGAGTGGCGCAGGATGATGGGATAGATCCTGCCGAAGATGAACACGTCGCTCGGCGGGAAGTCGGCCGGCACAATGCACCGCGCCTCGCCATAGGCGGCAGCGCCATAGGTATGGGTCGCCCGCCCGTGCTTCTGGCCGGCGAGGAAATTGAACGTCTGCTGCAGCCGCGCCACGACCGCCTTGAAGTCGTCGTCGATGTTGGCTGTCAGCTCTTCATGGCTCAGCCGCATGTTGAAGCTCCAATGCTCGTGACCCGTCGGCTCGGCGCACGGCACCTTGCGAACGTCGTGCCGCAGGTGGGAACTCGCCAGATAGACCGCTTTCCTGATCTCGTTCATCTGGCCGAGCGGACGGTGCTCCGGCAGGGCATGCCAGGGCGTGTAGGAGAGGCCCTCACCGAAGGCCTGCTGCTGCGGGGTGTCGAAGGCCTGCGGCGGGATGGTGATCACCGCCACCCGCTGGGACGGCACGTCCCACTCGACGGTCGGGTTATCGGTATCGGCCTCGGTCGCACCCTCGAGCACCTGGACCGTGAAGTCGAACCGCGCCGGCAGGCCGCGCCCGGCGAGATGCCCGACCATGGCCTCGCGCAAGTATCCCTTGCCGCGTGCGCCTTCCGGGATCGGTGCGGTCAGGTTGCCGTCGTGGGGGACCGCCGCATAGCGGCAGATCACTCCGGCATCGGCCCCGAACGCGTAAGGGACCTGGCTCCAGTAGCGGGCAGCGAGCGGGCTGTCCTGCCGTTGCTGGCGGAAGCGCGTGATCACCGCCACGTCGTTCGGGCCATACCGCTCGCCAAGGTATTTGATGAACTCGACCGGCGGCTTGCCTTGAGGCGCCGTCTTGGCGAACTCCACCATGAACCGGGCATAATCCTCGGCCGTCCGGATGAAGAAGACCGGATTGTCGGCCAGGATGAAGTCGTGGGTCGTCGCCTCGGCCTCGGCCTCCAGCACCTTGCGGCCCGGCACGCCGGTCAGCTTGATCGCCATGCCGTGGATGTCGGGGTGGGTATCGTCCAGCTGGGCGCCGTTCGAGAAGCGGACATAGGCCGCGTAGACGCCCGGCTGGGCGAACAGGCCGACCTTGTAGCGATCGGGAATGTCCGCCGGCACCTCGAACCGCGCCCACACGCAGCCATGCTGCTTGAAATGCTGCCCTCGTTGGCTCGGGTCGGTCGCCTGCATCATCCCCAGCTGGATCTTCTCGACGGCGTCGATCGCCGCCTGATGAGAGGCGCCGCTACCTGCGGCCGGTGTGTCTGTCATTCTTGCTTCCTCCTGATGGCCGGCGCTCCGGCCAACCGATACGGAGCCTGCTCGTTCATTGTGTCTTGAGGTACTCGATCAGGTCGAGCAGGGCCTCGGCGTTCTCCGGTCCGCTCCAGTCGAGGCGCTGCAGCTTGCCGTCGACGACGACGTTGCGGTCGTGGCCGACATTGGCGGCTCCGTCACGCCTTGTGTCGAACAGCATCAAGGTCGGCGCGGCGTCGCTGACGCGGCCGATCTCGGTCACCTCCCAGGTCCAGCCGACATGAACCGGGTCGTAGCTCACGGCACCGCGCAGGAACGTGGCCGGCCGCTCGCTCGGCACGAGCAGATGACGGAGCGTCGGGATCGAGCCATTGTGGAGGTAGGGGGCACGTGCCCAGATGCCGTCCAGGACGGAGGCGGCATAGCCTTGCGTATCCGGCCGGGTGCGATCGGCGATGATGTCGGCGCCGTTCATGCGGCATGGCAGCAGCGCCTCGCCGGCAGGGTCGGTGTAGCGGAAATCCGGGTCGTGGCACGCTGCCGTGAACCCGGCCAGGAACAGCTTCAAGGCTGGGGGGTTGAGCACCTCGGCGCGGTTCATGTCGGTGCCGATCTCGCGGCGCCCGTAGACGGCGTCGTTGAGCGGCTTGTGGCAGCTGACGCAATTGTCGCGAAACAGCGTCTCGCCCCGACGCGCCCGCGTCATGTCGACCTCGAGCGGGTAGGGCGTCGGCGGTAAGCCGTGCAGGAAGTTGGCGACGATCCCGGTGTTGTGGAGATCGACCTTGTCGGCTTGGCCCACGATCGGCAGCTGGGCGGCGAGATTGCGCCAGAACGGCATGCGCACACTGCCGTCCCATTGGCCCACCTTGCGCGCCTGCTGATTCCACACGCTCGGGATGTCGGTGTTGGTGGCGAACGGCGGCATCTCCTCGAAATGCGTGCTCAGGAACTTGGCGGGATCGAAGCTGCCACTGGCTGCGGCGCTGGTTGCCAGGAGCTGCGCGATCAGGTCGCCGCTGCCGTCCTGCTGGCCGGTGCTGTAGCCAGCGAGACCCGGTGCGTTCCAATTGCCGTAGCTTGTCCTGAGCTGCAGCTCGACGCCCGTGCCGCGCACCTTGGTCCCGGTCGCCAGGCCGGTCAGGATCGGCACCAGGTTGGCTTTGACCGCGTCGCGCTGGGCCGCCTCGACGGCCGGGCTGAAGTGAGCATAGCCCGGCGCTTTGCCGAAATAGTCGGCCGGATAGAAGTAGCCTTCCGGCTTCTGGTCGATGAGCGCTGCGACCTGCCGCGCGGTGTCGGTGATCTTGCCGGGATCGGACAGGTAGCCGGCGACGGTCTGGTTGAAGGCCTCGCGCCACTTGCGGACGTCGAACTGGATGTTGGCGCCGCCCTCGACGGGCTCCATCCGGCTATTCACCTGCACCCGGCCGGTGTGGCATGCGCCGCACGACAAGGACACCACGTGCAGCCCGCGCTGCGTGAAGTCGAGCTGCGCGGTCGGCTGCCCGTCGGCATCGACCGGCCGCCCTGCGGTCGAGGCCAGGCCGAGGCCACGGGGCAGGGGACGGTTCGGCTCGTCCGGGTCGCGAAACAGCCCGAAGCGGCTGAACTGGTCCTCGGGCCGCCCCCAGATGTCGGGTGCTAGGTCGGGCAGGACCCGCAGCACCACATAGGGCACGCCGGCAAAGCCGTTGGCGGCGTTGGCGAACCAAGTGAAGCCGACGGGATTGTCCTTCTCGTAGGCTTGTTGCTCGGCACGGCAGGCGGCGCGCAGATCGGCCCAGGAGACGTCCGGATGGCCGGTCAGGTCCTCGCGCATGGCGCAGCTTGTCGTCGTTTGCGCCGTTGCTGCCTGCGCCGCCGCGGCCGGCAGCAGCGGCAGCGCCACGGCCAGCAGCATGGCTCGGTGTGATCGGCAGAGGCTGCCAGCTCGGCCGGCTCGCCCTCTCGCCTGCAGCCTAGTCTCGCCTGGCATTGGCGTCCCTTCCTCGCCTTGAGCAGCGAACTTGTGTGATCGACAGCCGGCTCACTCCGCCGCGTGCCTCAGGCCAGCCGCAGTCGCCGCGTGGGTCAGCAGCTTCTCGATTGTCGGCATGGCGCTTTCGGCGATCGCGAAGCCGAGCTCCCGGTATGCCTCGAACTGGGTCTCGCTGAAGAACTGATCGCCTGTCGACTGGTCGGGAAAGTCCCAGTTCAGTCCCTTGTAGCCCATGAGCTGGAGACGGAGCCCCTTGATCAGCGCCGTCGTCAGGTAGACGAGATGACCTTCGCTCTTGTCCGGATACGTGATCTTGGCGACGGCGTAGGCGCTTTGCGACACCAAGGCGCCCGCCGCGTAGTCCGCCTTTTCCGACGGTAGGAACGGCCCGAGCGTGCCGCCGTCGAACTCGATCCGCGTCGCGAAATCCGTCCAGATGCGCGCCAGCGCAATCTACAGGTCGGCGAAGTCGTAGTCGGGATCGGCGGTGCCGTCGCACAGCAGGATGAATCGCACCCGGCGGCGGATCAGCTCGTAGATGCCCAGGTTCTCGAAATGCCCGCCGTCGCTCAGCAGGCAAACCTTCGAGGTTTCCTTTCAGGGAGAGACCCATCACCTCGAGCAAGCCGGGATGGAAGTGGTTGGGCCGATAGCTCTCGGTGCACGAGGGGTCGCGAGGGTTCGGGGCCCAGAAGCCGAGCCGCAGATTCAAGAGCGCCATGAGCGTGGCGACCAGGAGGCTGCGCGTCACCCCGACTCCGCCGCTCGCGGTCCATGTGTTCGCAGCAGCGCGTGAGATGGCCATCGCCGTCAGCAGGGTGAGCTCGCCGTCCATGAAGCGGTCGGTCGGCTGCCAGCCGGTGGCATTGCTGCCGCAGAGCAGCGGCGAGAGCATGAAGCTGTCGCCGCCTCGCAGCCGGTAGGTTCGATCGTCCGACTCGATCAGCACCAGGTTCGTGTTGATGATGTGATAGGGTCCCACCGGATGGTCCGGCGGGCACATCGCCTTGAGGGCGGCTGCGTCGGCCTGCCCGGCAGGCGCGGTCTCGTTCGCCAGCGCCTTGTCCATATCGGGGAGAAAGGCCTCCATCAGGCGGTCGCGATAGAAGCGGTGGACGGTGATCAGGCTGAGATCGACCACGATCCCCGTCACCACGGCCACCGCCAAGCCAGCCCCGAGGGCGACGACCGGGCCGTAGGCGCCTTCGTTCCAGCCCAGCCCGGCCGACCGGCCGATGGCGAAGGACAGCAGCAGGACGCCGTAGAGCAGGCAGGCGGCGCCGATCGAGGCGATCCACCCGCTCGGGATCGACCATCCGGACCGCTCCGCCCGCTTCGGGCGCGGCTGCATGGTTCGTGCGAACGTCGCGAGGCCGCTGAGAACGCCGATGAGGGAGAAGGTGGGGCCGGCCACCCATCCGTGCAGCTTGCCCACCACGAAGGGTGGCGAGCCCAACAGCAGGAGCGCTATGGCAATCCACAGAGGCCAGCGCATCCAGCTCTCGAAGTGACGGCGCGAGCTGTAGCGCTGGCCCGCCCAGCGTCGACTCCAGCGGTAGCTTGCCGACTCGGCCGTGTGGGCACCGTAGGTGGTCACCAAATAGACGGCGAAGGCGACGACGCACGCGCCCAGCAAGCCGGCCGCGGCCATGAGCATCACGCGGAACGCGGCATACGGAGCTAGGGGGGAAGCTGGCGGCGAGAAGGCGACCAGGATCGCCATGACCGTGGCGATGATCGGCACCCAAACCAGAAGGTTCAGGATGAGGCCGCGCAGCACCACGACGATGATGGAGGTGAAGGTGAGGCCGCTGCCCGGCGTCAGATAGTTCCCGTGCTGGCGGAGATAGCGCAGCATGGCGCCCTCCGCGCGCGAGCGCTCGGGCTCGGTCGCCGTGCGTGGGTCGTCGGTGCCGTAGGGAAAGGGTGTATCGCTGCTCGAGGGCCCAAGGCCGAACCCTTTCTTCGGCAAGGATGGGCCATCATTCTTGGCGGCCACCTCGCCTGCGCGCTCGAGCACGGCCTGGCTCGTCAGCCAAGTGAGCGAGGCACCGATGTAACCGCCCCCGGAAACGGTCGAGAGATAGTCTAACCGCCCAAGAAGACCGCGCCTGGCGAGTGCCTGAAGCACGCCCAGCGCAAAGATTGCCGAGCGGATGCCGCCACCAGACAGGGCGATGCCGGTCAGATCCTCGGGTGTCCGCTCGGGTACCTCGCGCCTGTCAGCGGACCGCCGCTTGCTCAGATATGCCCGCCACTCGAGGTCACGGAGTCTGGCGGACTCGTCGGCCATCTGCTCAAGGCCGGCGGCTTTGGCCAACCGCTCAGGAGAGACGGGGTCGATGGAATTCACGGCGGAGACTGCTTCCGTCGGTTGCTCAGCGCGCCCGCTTTCCCGTGCCGACATGGTGAGTTCTCCGGGCTCCCGCCCGAGCCGCTGTGTCCGCCCGAACCCAGACCTTAGAACGAATACTAGGAACCCACCAATCCTCCTGTGCGAAATGTCACATGATTGCATTCTGCCCTAAGGCGTAGTGCGGGAATGGCCGCCCTCGATGCGGATTAGCAGTCGAGCAGCTCGGCCATCTGGCGTTGCCCTCATAAGACCAGGCGTGCGGCTTTCCTGCCCCCGCTCTTCCCGAAGTCACCTGCATCGTGTCGCTCCGAGCGTCCAGGGGCGAGTTCAAGCGTGAGGCTTGATCGTCCCCCGTTTCAGCGGACACCGGGTTAGGCGGCCAGCCGCTCGGCATGCTCGGGCGTGCGATAGCCCAGAGCCGAGTGGAGCCGCTGACGATTGTAGTAGCCCTCGAGATAAGCGAACAGCTCGTGCCGGGCCTCCTCGCGGCTGGCGCAGCGTTCCCGATGAACGAGCTCGACCTTGAGCGTGTGGAAGCAGCTCTCCATTGCTCGCTGAGTGATCAATCCGTTTCCGCAGGAACCCGGGCCAGCAGGCCCGGGAGGCGAGCGCATTGTCGTAGCAGCAGCCCTTGCGGCCCATGGACTGCTGCATGCCCCAGCCCTCCAGCAAGGCCCGGT
>JBGAKU010000220.1:0-9299 GCA_044224255.1 Geminicoccaceae bacterium | reverse complement strand
GCCGCCGTCCCGGGCGCAGTCGCCTACCGCCACGACCCATTTGGGGTCCGGCGTCGCCCGCCAGGTCCGCTCGAGCGCCACCTGCATGTTGCGGGTGACCGGGCCGGTGACCAGCAGCACGTCGGCGTGGCGCGGGCTTGCCACGAAGCGCAGGCCAAAGCGCTCGATGTCGTAGACCGCGCTGTTGAGCATCTGCAGCTCGAGCTCGCAGCCGTTGCAGGAGCCGGCGTCGATCGCGCGGATCGACAGCGAGCGGCCGAGGCGCCGCCGGGCCACGGAGGCGAGCCGCTCAGCGACCGCACGAAGCGCCGGATCGTCGACCGCCGGCGCCGGAATGGTGGCGGGCGGCTGCAGCCCGGCCAGGAGCAGCTTGAGCGCGGTCATAGATCGTGGCCGGCGTAGGAGCAGTTGAAGCTCTTGTTGCACAAGGGGAAGTCGGCGACGATGTTGCCCTCGATCGCCGCCTCGAGCAGCGGCCACTGGAACCAGGACGGGTCGCGCGGATGGCAGCGGGCGATCCGGCCGCTCGCATCGAGCCTGACCCAGACCATGACGTCGCCCCGGAACGCCTCGGCGAAAGCGAGGCCGGCGCCCGTGCCAGGCGTGAGCTCGTCCAGGACCGGGCCGGTCGGCAGGCTGTCCAGGATCTGCGCGACCAGAGCCAGGCTCTGCTCGACCTCGCGGATGCGGATGCGGACCCGCGCGTCGACGTCCCCCTGAGGTAGGACAGGAACCTCGAACTCGAGGCGGTCGTAGGGCGGGTAGGGCAGCGCCCGGCGACTGTCGAAGCCGCGCCCGGCGGCACGCCCGACATGACCACCGGCGGCAAAGCGCCGTGCCAGCGCTGCCGTGACGACGCCGGTGGCGACGGTGCGGTCGAGCAGGGAGGGGGTCTCATCGTAGGCCGCGACGATCACGGGAAGCCGCGTGCCGATCTCCGCCACCAGGCCGCGCAGGCGCGCTGCCCCGCCCTCGGGCAGGTCGACCGCCACCCCGCCCGGGACGATCTTGTCCATCAGCAGCCGGCGGCCGAACAGGTCGTCGCAGGCCTGCAGGATCTGCTCGCGCAGCAGGCCGCAATGGGCATGCAGGAGGGCGAAGGCGGCGTCGTTGGCGACGAAGCCGATGTCGTTGACGTGGTTGGCGATCCGCTCGAGCTCGGCCAGCAGCGCGCGCAGCCACACCGCCCGCGGCGGCGGCTCGCAGCCGGTTGCGGTCTCGACCGCGCGGGCGAAGGCGAGCTGGTAGGCGACGGTGCTGTCGCCCGAGACGCGGCCGATGAGACGGGCGGCACGGTCGATCTCCGCACCCGCGAGCAGGGCCTCGATACCCTTGTGGACGTAGCCGAGCCGCTGCTCGAGCCGGACCACGGCCTCGCCGTTGCAGGTGAAGCGAAAATGGCCGGGCTCGATGATCCCGGCATGGACGGGGCCGACCGGGATCTGGTGCAGGCCGTCGCCGACGACAGGCAGGAAGGGATAGGGCCGCCTGGCCTCGTCGCGGCTGTGCGGCCAGGCGCCATGGTCGAGCCAGGGCCGCCGGTCGGGCGAGTCGGTGGCGTCGAGGCCGTCCAGGTCGCGGAGCGCGCGCTCCAGCCGCAGCGCCGGTGCGTGCATTCGGCCGAGCGAGGGGTAGCGTCCACCGTGGCAGAGCAGGCTCGCCACGGCGAGCGCGCCACCGGCGGGCTCGAACAGGACCGCGTTGACCTCGCCGCCGTCGGCGAACAGTCCCATCAGGTCGAGCCGGCCTTCGGCGAGGGCGGCGCCGATGTCCTCCCAGGTCGCCGCCGTGACCGCGTGGCGCGGCCAGGGCCGATGCCCGGGCCGCGCTGCCGTGACGGCCAGCATCTGCAGCAGCGTGCGCGGGGCGCTCATGACCGCTCAGCCCAGCAGCGAGGCGACATGCTCGAACCAGCGCACGAGCGGCGGCGGCAGCCAGACGCCCGCGATCAGGACGAGCGCCAGATGGGCGTAGAGCGGCAAGCTGGACGCCTTCACCGGGTCCGACGGCCCGCTCGCCGGGCCGAACACGATTCCCTGCGAGCAGCAGCGCACCCAGCGCCACCAGGATGCCGAGGACGAGCGGGATCGTCAGCAGCGGCTGCCGCGCGAAGGTCGAGGCCACGACCAGGAACTCGCTCATGAAGATGCCCATGGGCGGGAAGCCGGCGATGGCGAGCACGCCGACCGCGAGGCCGACGGCGAGGGCCGGGTGGCTGCTGCCGAGGCCGCGGATGTCGGCGAGGCGCTGCGTGCCCTTGACCTGGGCGACATGGCCGACCGCGAAGAAGATCGCCGACTTGGTCAGGCTATGCATCGCCATGTGGAGCAGCCCGGCGAAGTTGGCGAGCGGGCCGCCCATGCCGAAGGCGAAGGTGATGATGCCCATGTGCTCGATCGACGAGTAGGCGAACAGCCGCTTGATGTCGCGGCGCCGGTAGAGCATCAGCCCGGCGAAGCTCACCGACAGCAGGCCCAGCACGGCCATGAGGGGGCCGGGCGTGAGGGCACCCGGGTTCGCCGCCATGACCATCTTGAAGCGCAGGAGCGCATAGAGCGCCACGTTGAGCAGCAGGCCCGACAGGACGGCGGAGATCGGGGTCGGGCCTTCGGCATGGGCGTCGGGCAGCCAGGCGTGCAGCGGGGCGAGGCCGACCTTGGTGCCGTAGCCGACCAGGAGGAAGACGAAGGCCAGATCCAGCAGGGCCGGGTCGAACCGGCCGGCCGTGGCGACCAGCCGGTCCAGGGCCATCGCGTCCAGGCCCTCGGGCAGGGCCCCCTGCGCCGCGAGGTAGACGAGCGTGGTGCCGAAGAGCGCGAGTGCTATGCCGACCGAGCCCAGGATGAAGTATTTCCACGCCGCCTCGAGCGCCTGCGGCGTGCGGTAGATGCCGACCATCACCACGGTCGAGAGGGTCGCCACCTCGACCGCGACCCAGAGCAGGCCGATATTGTTGGCCAGCAGCGCCAGGTTCATCGCCCCCAGCATCGCCTGATACATGGCGTGGTAAAAGCGCAGATAAGCGGGGGTCAGCCGGCCGATCTCGATCTCGTGGTCGATGTAGGTCGCGGAGTAGATGCTCGTCGTGAAGCCGACGAAGCTGTTGAGCACGATCAGGTAGAGGTTGAAGTCGTCGACCAGGATGAACGAGCCGGGCTCGGGCCGGCTGGTCAGGAAGGTCAGCGCCGACAGAAAGCTCAGCAGCGTCGCCAGGACGTTGAGCCGGGCCTGGAGGTGGTAGCCGGGCAGGATGCCGAGCGCGAGGGCGGCAAGGGCCGGCACGCCCAGCACGCCGAACAGGGCCAGATCACCCATGGGCCTGGTCACCCCGGAACCGGTCGAGCGCATGCACATCGACCGTGTCGAAGCGCTCGCGGATGCGGAACACGAAGATCCCGAACACGATGAAGGCGATCAGAACCGAGAAGGCGACGGACAGCTCGACGACGAGCGGCATGCCCTTGGCCCCCGCCGCCGCCAGGATCAGCCCGTTCTCCAGGCTCATGAAGCCGATCACCTGACTGACCGCGTTGCGCCGCGTGATCATCATCAGGAGCCCGAGCAGCAGGATGGCGAGCGCGAACGCGACGTCCTCCCGCGTCAGCACGTCGGTGCCGGCGGTGACCGGCAGGGTGACGAGGATGGCGAGCGCGGTGAGGCCGAGGCCCGCCAGCATCATGACCCCGGTCGCCACCACCTGCTCGATCTCGCGGTGGATGCCGAGCCGGATCATGATCCGACGCAACGCCACCGGGATGAAGATCGCCTTGAACAGCAGCGCGATCGCGGCGGTGACGAAGAGGTGCGGCGCGTGCTGGACCGCCGCCTGCCAGGCCACCGCAGCGGCCAGCAGGCCGGCATGCAGCGCGAAGACGTGCAGCAGGGCGAACATCCGGTCCTGGTAGAGCAGCATGAAGCTGACCACGACCATGCCGCCGGCGAGGAGGTGCGCGATGTCGAAGGCGAGGCCGGTGACCATCACACGCCCCGCGACACGAACAGGAGCAGGGTGGCGAGAAAGCCCAGCATCAGGGCGGCGCCGAGGAAGTCCCCGACCCGGAACACCCGCATCTTGGCGATCGTGACCTCGAAAGCGGCCAGCGCCACCGCCAGCAGGGCGAGCTTGACGAGGTAGACGACCGCACCCTGCAGCAGCGCCGGCACGCCGGCGGCGGCGGACAGCGCCATGCCGTAGGGGAAATAGACGCAGGCGATCAGGGACAGGTAGAAGACGAGCTTCAAGGCCCCGGCCAGCTCGATCATGGCGAGGTGGCGGCCGGAATATTCGAGCACCATCGCCTCGTGGACCATGGTCAGCTCGAGATGCGTGGTCGGGTTGTCGATCGGCACCCGGCCGTTCTCGGCCAGGGCCACCATGATCAGGGCCACCAGCGTCAGGGCGAGCGAGACCCGCAGGCCGACGGGGTGGGTCAGGACGAACTCGGCGATTCCCGACAGCCGGGTCGTGCCGGCGAACAGCGCGAGGGTGAAGGCGACCAGCAGCATGGCCGGCTCGGCGAGGCTCGCGATCATCACCTCGCGCGAGCTGCCGATCCCGCCGAAGCTCGTGCCCACGTCCATGCCCGCCAGCGCCAGCATGAACCGGGCGGAGCCGAGCAGCGCCACGATCGCGATCAGGTCCACCGCCCAGTTGAAGGCGAGGCCGGCAGCGAAGGTCGGCACCAGGGCCGCAGCGACCCAGGTCACGGCGAAGATCAGGTAGGGTGCGACCCGGAACAGCCAGGAGGCGCTGTCGGCCAGCACCACCTCCTTGCGGAGCAGGCGGAGCAGGTCGCGGTAGGGCTGGAGCAGCGGCGGTCCGCGCCGCCGCAGGAGTCGCGCGCGCACCTTGCGCGTCAGGCCGACGAGGCCGGGAGCCAGCAGCAGCACCAGGAACATCTGGGCGCCCTGTGCCAGGAACGAGAGGATCATCGCCATGCCGCCAGGGCCAGCAGCAGGAGGACGAGCGCCCCGAAGACGAGGCTGAGATAGCGGCGGATGGTGAGGAACTGGAGCGTGTTGAGCCGTCCGGTCAGGTGGGTCAGACCCGTCGTCACGGGAGCGTAGAGGCTGTCCCAGACCAGATCGCGCCAGACCAGCCGGAACATGGCCGGGCGCATGTCGCCGGGCTCCGGCATGATCACCTGCTCGCGCGCCAGAAACGCGTAGCCGCCGAACAGGCGTCGCAAGGGCTGGGAGAAGCTCGATGCCGTATACTGCGTGGCGCTGGAGGGTTCTGGATAGCCGCAGTCCCAGGCAGGCCCGCGACGCAGGCGGTCGGATGCGAAGCGGTGGATGACGAAGGCGGCGGCGATGCTGGAGAAGGCGATGAACAGCAGCAGGACCAAGCCGTTGTAGCTGCTCACCGTGGGGGCTACCGGCACCAGCGACAACCAGCCCTGGGTGGCCTCGGCGGGCAGGGGCCGGCCGAGGCTTGCGCCCACCGTGCCGATCAGGTCGACCATGGGGCCGGGAAAGACGCCGAGCAGGCAGCAGAGCAGGGCCGCGGTGCCCATGGCGATCTGGGCCGGGCGCGCGATCTCGTGTGCGGTCCGTGCCGCCTCGCTGCGGGGCCGGCCAAGGAAGGCGATGCCGTAGGCGCGCACGAAGCAGGCGGCGGCGAGGGCCGCGACCAGCGCCATCACCCCGCCGACCGCCGGGGCTAGAAAGCGCAGGAAGCCGAGCGGCAGGCCGATGCTCTGCAGGATCGCCTGGAACAGCAGCCATTCGGAGACGAAGCCGTTGAGGGGCGGCAGGGCGGAGATGGCGGCCGCCCCGATCAGGAAGCAGACGCTGGTCACCGGCAGCCGATGGATCAGCCCGCCCAGGGCCTCGAGACTGCGCTCACCGCCCGTGCCGTGCAGGACCGAGCCTGCGCCCATGAACAAGAGGCCCTTGAACAGGGAATGGTTCAGCGCGTGGAGCAGCCCTGCGGTCAGCGCCAGCGAAGCCCCCGCCGGCATCCCGTTTGCGAGGAAGCTCAGCGCCAGCCCCAGGCAGACATAGATGACGCCCAGATTCTCGACCGTGCTGTAGGCCAGGAGCCGCTTCAGGTCGCTCTGCATGAGCGCATAGAGGAGCCCCATCACAGCCGAGATCGCGCCCACGATCATCACCACCGCACCCCACCAGCCGGCGGGCGGCCCGGCGAGGTCGAACAGCAGGCGGATCGCGGCATAGACCGCCACCTTGGTCATCACCCCGCTCATCAGGGCGGAGACGTGGCTCGGTGCTGCGGCATGGGCGGGCGGCAGCCAGGCGTGCAGCGGCAGCAGGCCCGCCTTGGAGCCGGTGCCGATCAGCGCGAGTGTCAGGATCAGGATGGTCGAGAGCATGCCGTGATCGCGCAGCCGGATCGCGGCGAAGGCGAACGCACCCTCCGGGCCCGCGAGCAGGCCGAAGCAGAGCAGGAGTGCCGCTGTGCCGAGGCCCGCCATGACCAGGTAGAGGTAGGCGGCGCTGCGCGTCTCCGCCTGCTCGTGCTCGGCGAGCACGAGCGCCCAGGAGGCGAGCGACATGAACTCCCAGGCGAGCAGGAAGCTGAAGGCGTCGTCGGCGAGGAGGACCAGGTTCATGCCGGCCAGGAAGGCCGGGAAGAAGGGCAGGACGCGCCCGGCGGTGAGGCCGTCGACCGCGTAGCCGAGGGCATAGAGGCTGGCGAGCGCGCCGGCGAGGTTCACGATCAGCAGGAAGAAGGCGCTCAGGAGATCGAGGCGGAAATGGGCGCCGAGCCAGGGCAGCCCGAGCGGCAAGGTGAGCTCGCTGGCGCCCGGGGCGCCGGCAAGGCGTGCCACCGCGGTCGCGAGCCCGCCGAGCGACAGCAGGACGCATGCCGCATAGATCGTTCGTGCGATGCCGGGCCAGCGCCGCGCCGCGATCGCGACGATGCTCACCCCGAGCAGCGCGAGCACGAGCAGGAGCGCCAGGCTCACGGCCGGCACGACCATGCTCAGGCCTTCAGCCGGACGCCGCGGCCGCCGCGCTCGCTGCTGGCGCCGGCGTTGATCAGCTCGACCCCGGCGGCATCGAGGGCAGCGATCAGCTTCATCAGCGAGTCGACATTGCCCCGGATGACCCCCTCGCTCGCCTCCATCCGCTGGATGGTCGGCACCGAAAGCCCACAGGCATCGGCCAGAGCGCGCTGATCCATGCCGAGCAGCGCTCGCGCCGCCCGAAGCTGGGCCGCCGTGATCATGCGGCGTCAACCAATTTTGATGCGTCAGACATCATCAATGCTCTCTAGAGCATCGATATCCACCGATCAACAGTCTATGTCATCGATCGCCGCAGCCGTGCTATCAGTCTCGCCGCGTGGCGGTGGCGCCGGCGGGTTCCACCATCTCGCGCAGGCCGAGCCCCCAGGAGGAGAGCGTCTTCATGAACGGCAGCAGCGGCACGTCGAGCAGGGTCACCCGGTCGGGCGCGAAGATGTAGATCGTGCCGCTCATCGGCGCCGGCGAGCTCGGCACGAAGATCAAAAGCCGCCCGTCGGCGAACTCGTCCATCACCAGCGCCGGGCACAGCCCGTCCTCGATCGAGACCAGTGCCGGCCGCATCGGCCGGTCGCTGGCCGCGGTGGGGCCGTCGCCGGCAAAGGCCTTGGCCAACCGATAGCCGGGAATCTTCTCGAACAGCAGCGATTCCAGGGCGCGTCGGACCCAGCCCCCGAATGCCGAGCGCACCAGCAGACCGATCACGAGGCAGAGCAGCACAAGGGCCACCACCGCCACGATCACAGGGTGCAGGAGCTGGCCCGCCAGCGGGTCCGTGGCCTGCCGCAGCCTGCGTACGATGCCGAGCACGAGCAGGACGATGGCGCCGATAGGCAGCACCACTAAAGCACCGTCCAAGAGCGCACGCTTCAGGTTCTTCACAGGCGCCTCCCGGCTTGTCATGGTCATTTCGGGAACAGGAGCTGACGCTGGAAGCGGGCCGACCAGTCGAGACCGTATCGCGGACTCTCGACATTGTAAAAGATCTGGGCGCTCGCGTTCATCGCCTGGCTGCCGAGGTGGAAGATCTTGCCCATCCCGCCGCCGACCGGGATGGTCCAGGTGTCGCCGTTGTCAGCCTCCCAGTTGGCGACGACGATCGGTGCCGAGACCGCATACCAGCCACCCGGCGGATTGTAGTTCACGAAGGGCTGGATCAGGGTCTGGTTGACGTCCTGGCGGTCGCCGTCACCGGCAAACGACCAGAGCTGCCGCACCAGCGATCCCGCGACCCACTGGCCGGGCATGGTCAGCACCACCGCCGCGGGGCCAGCGCTCCACTTCTCGCTGCCCAGGCTGTCGTCGGTAGCGGTTCGGCGATGTCGCTCAGGCCAGGGGCACCGTCAGAAGGGCGAGGAGGATGCCGAGCGGCGCCGGGACCACGCGCGTCATGACCGTACTCCTCAGAGCAGCAGGAGCTTCGCCGCCTTCAGCAGCTCTTTGAACGGCAGCTGCGTGGCGCCGACGGCGAGCAGCGGCAGGATGGCGGCGACGCCCAGCGGCAGCAGGGCGGCCTTGGTGACCGGCAGGGTGCCCAGCTTGCGCACCTGGGCATAGGTCTTGGCCGGATCGCCGCCGGGCGGCGGCTCCTCGGCCTCGCCCGCCGCCGCGACGTTGCGGCCGAGCACTGTGCGCTCCTGCTCGCGCTCCTGTTGCGTGGCGGCGGCGCTCATGGCGTGCAGCGTCTCGCGCTTCAGCCGTTTGAGGGGGCCGCTGAAGGCCGTGAGCGGAAAGGTGAACAGCAGGGCGACGATCGCCACCCAGACGCCCATCGCGGTCGGGAAGGCGGCTGGAGCGAGCCTGCCATGCAGCATGGCCTGCAGGGCCTCGGCGGCGACGACGCAGGTCGTGGCGACGACGAAGGCCGCGAACGTGTTCGGATACTCGCCGATGAAAGCGAGGCCGCCATAGCCGTCGGGATGGGTGGCGACCAGGCGCAGCTTCAGGCGGGCCACGTCGCGCAGCAGCAGTGCCCAGACGAGATGTCGCCATAGCCAGCGCAGCATGAGGAACCAGAACAGCGGCGCGCTCACGAGCACGCACCACCATCCGGCCAGGGTGAGGTGTCGAGCGCTCTCTGCATCCGTCCAGGCCAGCCACAGCGACGGATCGGCGTCGAGCTTGAGCTCGGCCCCCGCCACGGGCAGCAGGAACGCGAGCACCAGGATGACGGCCTCGGCGAGGCGGGAATCACGTCGGCGCAGCGCCCGCAGGACCGCCGTCGCCGCCTCGGCCTGAGCGTCCGGCGCGAGCAGCGGCGCGCGCAGGAACTGCGACTGCACGATCCGCAACCGCTGCTCGACGAGA
>JBGAKU010000219.1:0-9222 GCA_044224255.1 Geminicoccaceae bacterium | reverse complement strand
GCGCGAATGGCTAGAGCGGCAGCCGGACGATGTCTCCGGGCATATCCTGATCAAGCTCTATAATTGCCACTTCTTCTGCCACGTCTTCCACCAGGACTATATCGTACGCAAGGGTTGCGACCCGATGGCACTCGAGCACCGCATGTGGCAGCTCCTGGACGAGCGCGGTGCCGAATATCCGGCCGAGCACAATGTCGGCCATCTCTACCGGGCCAAGCCGGCGCTCAAGGAGTTCTACCAGGCGCTCGATCCCTGCAACTGCCTCAATCCCGGCATCGGCCAGACCTCGAAGCTGCAGCACTGGCGATAGCTGCCGGACCGGTGCCGGGCCCGGCGCCCGAGGCGAGGCCGGCCGGCTTGTTCGCCTTGGCATGGAATTGGCCGGCCATGGGACGGAAGGGGAACATGGCCAGGCACCCCGGCTACCGGCCGCGGGCTAAAGGATCTGCCGCGGATGGCTCGGCTGCGGTCGCTCGTCGATGCCGAGCTCGTCGAGCACGATGGCGATGGTCGACGCGGTCAGGGAGTAGAATTGCCGGTGCACCAGGACGGCGAGCGTCAAGGTGGTGGTGATCGGCACCAGGAGGGGGTGGATCAGCCAGGCCAGGGTGGCGAAGCCGAGATAGTAGCTGCGCAGGCCGGCATTGAAGCTGGCCGAGGCCAGGCTCATGGCGCGGCTCATCGCCTCGGCGAGCCGTGCCTGCCGCCCGGCCTCGATCGGCGGCATCGGTGCCGCCCCCAGCATGGTGATGAAGTAGTTGTACTGGCGCAGCGCCCAGGTGAAGCGGAAGAAGCCCTGGACGAAAATCGTGAGCAGAACCAGGAAGCACAGCCGTAAACTGTGCGGCGAGGCCGGCAGGCCCGGCATCAGATCCTGCGACAAGGCGGCGAGGCTCTCGACCCGGGCGAGGGCGCCGACCAGGGCACCGACGACGATGATCGTCCCGGAGGCGAAGAACGAGACGCTCTGGATCACCTGCCCCATCAGCGCGGTGTCGGGCACGCGAAAGTCGCGCTGCAGCATGCCGGCCATCCAGGCTTCGCGCAGGGCCAGCATGTTGACGTTGATCGAGGTGCGGCCCCGGCCGAGCCATGCCGTCAGGCGCGGGTAGCCCAGCCAGAACAGCACGAGCCAACCGACGGCGATGGCATTGGCGAGCTGTGGACCGGCATCCATGCCTTGGCACCTTTTCCGGACCGGGACGCGGGCCAACCCGCCGGACCCCGCCACGCGGCGGGCGTGGCCTCGGGGTTGTGCTTGCGGTGGTGGGCCCGGGTCGGGCTGGCTCAGGCGATGTTCTTGACGATTTCCTCGGTCATTTTTTTGGCGTCGCCGAACAGCATCATGGTGCGGTCCATGTAGAACAGGGGGTTGTCGATGCCGGCGTAGCCTGGAGCGGTGGAGCGCTTGATGAAGAAGACCGCCTTGGCGCGGTCGACGTCGAGGACGGGCATGCCGTAGATCGGCGAGGCCTGGTCGTTCTTGGCCGCGGGGTTGGTGATGTCGTTGGCGCCGATGACGTAGGCGACGTCGGCCTGGCCGAACTCGCCGTTGATGTCCTCCATCTCGTGCACGACGTCGTAGGGGATGTTGGCCTCGGCGAGGAGCACGTTCATGTGCCCGGGCATGCGGCCGGCGACGGGGTGGATGGCGAACTGCACGTCGACCCCCTTCTTGCTCAGCAGCTCGTACAGCTCGCGCACCGCGTGCTGCGCCTGCGAGACCGCCATGCCGTAGCCGGGGACGATGATCACCTTTTGCGCGTTCTCCATCATGAACGCCGCGTCCTCGGCCGAGCCGGCCTTGAAGCTCTTCTCGCCGGCATCGGCGGCGGCGGCGGCGGCGGTCTCGCCGAAGCCGCCGAGGATCACCGAGACGAACGAGCGGTTCATCGCCTTGCACATGATGTAGGACAAGATCGCCCCCGAGCTGCCGACCAGAGCACCGGTGATGATCAGCATCGGGTTCTTCAGCGTGAAGCCGATGCCGGCCGCGGCCCAGCCCGAGTAGGAGTTCAGCATCGAGACCACGACCGGCATGTCCGCCCCGCCGATCGGGATGATCAGCAGAAAGCCGATCACGAAGGCCAGCAGCGTCATCGCGGTGAACGCCAGCGGGCTCTCGCTCGCGACGAACCAGGCCAGCAGCACGAGGATCGCCGCGCCGATGCCGGCGTTGATGCCGTGCCGGCCGGGCAGGAGGATCGGCCGCGAGCTCATCGCCGGGCGGATCACCCGCATCAGCGGCCCGAGCGCGCGCTCCACGCCCGGCGGCAGCTTGGCCTGCAGCTTGCCGAAGGCGATCAGCGAGCCCGAGAAGGTGATGGCGCCGATGACGATGCCCAGGCCCATCTCCAGCCGCGAGAGATGGTGGATCGCGCCGCCGGGGTCGGTGATGCCGAAATCGGCCGGCGAGAGGAAGGCGCCCACCGCCACGCACACCGCGGCCAGGCCGACCAGCGAGTGGAACGCCGCCACCAGCTGCGGCATCGCCGTCATCTCGATCCGCTTGGCGACGAGGTAGCCGATGCCGCCGCCGAGGCCGAGGCCGGCCAGGATCAGCAGGTAGCCCAGCGGCGCCGGGTGCGGCAGGATCAGGAGCGTGACCGCGATGGCGAGGCTCATGCCGGCCATGCCGTAGCGGTTGCCCTGCCGGCTGGTCGCCGGGCTGGACAGGCCGCGCAGGGCCAAAATGAAGCACACCGCGGCGACGAGGTAGCCGAGAACGGCCAGGTTCATGCTCATGGCCCGCTCCTCAACCGCGCTTTTTGAACATGGCGAGCATCCGCTCGGTCACGGCAAAGCCGCCGAAAATGTTCACCGCCGCCAGCACCACGGCGAGAAAGCCGAACAGCGCCGCGGCACCGCCCGCACCGGTGGCGAGCAGCGCGCCGACGATGATCACCGAGCTGATCGCGTTGGTCACCGACATCAAGGGCGTGTGCAGCGCCGGGGTCACCGACCAGACCACGTAGTAGCCCACGAACACCGCGAGCACGAAGATGATCAGGTCGAAAAGGCCGGGGTCGATCGCTTCCATCTGCTCTGCTCCCTCAGGCCGCGGGCTTGAACGCGTCGTGGACCACCGCCCCGTCGCGGGTCAGCAGCGCGCCTTTGACCAGCTCGTCCTTGGTGTCGATCTTCAGCGCCTTGCTGGTCGGGTCGAGCAGCAGCTGGACGAAGTTGAACAGGTTGCGCGCGTAGAGCACGCTGGTCGCCGGCGCCAGGCGCGAGGTCAGGTTCTTGGCCCCGATCAGCCGCACGCCGCCGAGCTCGACCGTCCGCCCGGGCTCCGACCCCTCGACGTTGCCGCCGCTCTCCGCCGCCATGTCGAACACGATCGACCCGGGCTTCATCGCCGCCAGCATCGCGGCGGTGACGATCCGCGGCGCCCGCCGCCCGGGAATCTGCGCCGTGGTGATGACGATGTCCTGGCTCTTGAGGTGCTCGGCCACCAGCTCGGCCTGCTCGGCCTGCTCCTCCGGCGTCAGCGGCCGGGCGTAGCCGCCCGAGGTGGCGGCGTCCGCCGGCACGAAGCCGACGAACTTCGCCCCCAGGCTCTCGGTCTCCTCGCGCGCCGCCGGGCGCACGTCGGTCGCGGTCACCACCGCCCCCATCCGCCGCGCGGTCGCGATCGCCTGCAGCCCGGCCACCCCCGCGCCGACCACGAACAGCTTGGCCGGCGTCACCGTGCCCGCCGCCGTCATCATCATCGGCAGCACCCGGCCGTAAGCCGCCATCGCGTCGACCACCGCCTTGTAGCCGGCGAGGTTGGCCTGGCTCGAGAGCACGTCCATCGCCTGCGCCCGCGTCGTGCGCGGCAGCAGCTCCAGCGCGAACGCCGCCACCCCGGCCGCGGCGTAGGCCGCCACCTGCTCCTTGTGGTTGTAGGGGTCGAGCGCGCCCAGCAGCACCTGCCCCGGCCGCAGCCCCGCCATCTCCGCCGGCGTCGGCGGCTGCACCTTGACCACGATGTCCGCCGCCCACGCCGCCGCCGCCTCGCCGAGCTCCGCCCCCGCCGCCGCAAACGCAGCGTCCGGAATGGCCGCACCCGACCCCGCGCCAGCCTCCACCACCGGCGACAGACCCAGACCCACGTACCGCTTCACCGTGTCCGGCGTCGCCGCACAGCGAAACTCCCCCTCCTGCCGCTCCTTGGGTATCCCGATCTTCATCGTCTCTGTTCCCCCCCGGCGTCGGCGTGGCGATACCGCGCTTCCGCGCACTGTTCACGGTGGACGCGAGGAAGCGGGCGCCCCTGGTCCGGCTGAATAGGTAAAAGAAGCATCACTGGCAATTGGCCTTTTTCTTTCTGTCGTCCGCGGCTGCTGGCCAGCCTGTCCCATTGCGTCGGCGACCACGGAAGCTAGACCTTCGTCCGAGTGTTCGTTGGTTGCCGAGCGGGGTGCACGATGACGATAGCGGCCGCGGATGACGCCAAACAACGATTCTATCTCGACGATCTGCACGTGGGTCAGCGCTTCGTCAGCCGGACGCATGCCCTCGACGAGGCCCAGATCAGGGCTTTCGCCGGCACGTTCGACCCGCAGCCGTTCCATCTGGACGCGGCTGCGGCCGCGGCCTCCCTGTTCGGCGGCCTCGCCGCCAGCGGCTGGCACACCGCCGCGCTGACCATGCGGCTCCTGGTCGAGGGCGGCGCACCCATCGCCGGCGGCGTCATCGGCGCCGGCGTCGAGATCGCGTGGCCACAGCCGACACGACCGGGGGACATACTATCGGTTGAAAGCGAGGTGCTGGAAGTCAAACCTTCGCGCTCGCGTCCGGAGCGCGGCATGGTCACGCTGCGCAGCGTGACCCGCAACCAGCGCGGCGAGGCGCTGCAGATCCTGACCTCCAAGCTGGTGGTGCCGCGCCGGGCGACCCCCACGGCCGACTAGGTCAGTGAGAGGCCACGACGAACAGGCGCCTGAACGGGAACACGGTGATGCCTGCCGCATCGGTCGGGTAGGCGGCGCGCAGGCGTTCCGCGAGGGCCTGCTCGAACTCGCGCGTGGCCGGGCTGTCGGCGCCACCGAGCAGCGCATGCACACGCAGCAGCGTCGTGCCGCGCAGCCATTCCAGCACCGGATCGACACCGGTCAGCCGCTGGTGGTAGGTCGTCTCCCAGAGATCGATGGTGGCGCCGGCGGCCGTGAGCAGCGCGTGGTAGTCGGCCGGGCGCAGCACGTGCTCGCCGAAGCGCAGCCCGGCAAGGCGGGTCCGCCAGGCGGGAGACTGGGCCAGCTCCAAGATCAGCTGCTGCGACGGTGAGGCGACATTGTCCGGCATCTGCACCGCGAGCGTCCGGCACGACCGCAGGAGCTCGGGCAGGAGCCGGGCGTGGTCGCCCACCCATTGCAGCACGGCGTTGGAGAACATCAGGTCGACCGGCTGTGCCGGCCGCCACGTCGCCGCGTCGGCCTCGACCAGCACCGCGGCAGGATCGACCTCGGCCGCCTTGGCCAGCATGGACGGCGACTGGTCGACGCCGATCAGCCGGGCCTCGGGAAAGCGGGCCCGCAGCGCCGGGAAGACGACGCCGGTGCCGCAGCCCAGATCGACGATGGTCGCCACGTCCGCAAGCTCGACGCGGGCGAGCAGATCGAGCGCCGGACGCAGGCGGGGGCCGGCATGATGGGCATATTGCGTCGGCGACCAGGTCAGTGCGGCCATTTGGCGATCCTCAGCTCGGCGACGGCAGGCCGTGCCGCCGCAGCGCCTCGGTCTGGCGCCGTTCCATCTGCCGCACGTCGAAGTCGGCGATCAGCTCCATGAACTGGCGGTACCAGTTCACTTGCGCGCCCAGATGCAGGAACACGGCACCCAGGCCGATCGCGGCCCGGTCCATGAACACGAACTCGCGGGGCGGCGTGACCCCGCCGACCTCGCGCAGCTTCTGGTGCACCCGCTCGGCGACCTGACGGCCCTGGCGGCTGCTGTTGGTCTCCTCGATCAGCCGGGCGCGATCCTCCATCAGCGGGCCGTAGAGATAGCCGGCCCACTGATTGAGGACGTCGATCGTGGCGTTGTCGAGCTTCTCGAAGCCCCAGCTGCGGTAGGCCTCGACGGCGAGATCACGGTCGCCGCGCGACAGCGCCCAGTAGAGGTCGATCACGCCCTTGACGAAGGCCGGGCGGAACACGCGGATGCAGCCGAAGTCGAGCAGGTTCAGGTCGAGATCGTTGCGAACCGTGTAGTTGCCGAGATGCGGGTCGCCGTGGATCACGCCGTAATTGTAGAACGGCACGTACCATGCGCGGAACATGCGCATGGCCAGCCGGTTGCGCTCCTCCTGCGAGACGGTCTTGAACTCGAGCAGCGGCCGGCCCTGCAGCCACTCCATCGTCAGCAGGCGGCGCGTCGACAGCTCGGGCACGATCGCCGGCACATGGATGTGCTCCTCGCCCTGCAGCATCTCGCGATAGAGGGCGAGATGCCGGGCCTCCTGCTGATAGTCGAGCTCCTCACGCAGCCGGGCCGAGATCTCCTCGTAGATCCGGCTGGTGTCGATCGCCGAGTCGTAGCGGCCGTGCAGGTTGAAGATCAGCCGCAGCTGGGCCAGATCGGCCTCGACCGCCGCCTCCATGTTCGGGTACTGCAGCTTGCAGGCGACCGTGCGCCCGTCGGGCAGCGTCGCCTTGTGCACCTGCCCGAGCGACGCCGCGGCCGCCGCCTCCAGCGGAAACGTGGCGAAGTGCCGGTGCCAGTCCGCGCCCAGCTCGGCCGTCATCCGCCGGCGGACGAACGGCTTGCCCATCGGCGGTGCGTTGCTCTGCAGCTGGGCCAGCTCGGCCGCGTATTCCGCCGGCAGCGCGTCCGGGATGGCGGCGATGAGCTGGGCCACCTTCATCAGCGGGCCCTTGAGGCCACCGAGCGCCTGGCGCAGATCGGCGGCGTTGCTCGCATCCAGCCGCCGGCCCAGCATCCGCGCCCCGGCGATGCGCGCGGCCTGAACGCCTACCGTGCCGCCGACTTGCGCGTAGCGCCGGACGCGGGAGCCGAAGCTGTTCTCGCTGTCGATCTTGCGGGCAGGCGTTCGTGGCTCGCTCATGCGGCCTCCGGTAGTGTCGCCTCGAGCTGGTCGATGAGGCCTTCGAGCAGGCTCAGCCCCTTGGCCCAGAAGCCCGGGTCGGAGGCGTCGAGCCCGAACGGTGCCAGCAGCTCCTTGTGCCGCAGCGTGCCGCCGGCGCGCAGCAGATCGAGGTAGCGTGGCTCGAAGCCTTCGGGCCGTTCCTCGTAGACCGCGTAGAGGGAGCTGACGAGGCAGTCGCCGAACGCGTAGGCGTAGACGTAGAACGGCACGTGGATGAAGTGGGGGATGTAGGTCCAGTAGAAGCGATAGTCGTCGCGGAACCGGAAGGCCGGTCCCAGGCTCTCGGTCTGCACGTCGAGCCAGAGGCGGCAGAGGTCGTCGGGGGTCAGCTCGGCCCTGCGGCGCGCATCGTGCACCCGGCGCTCGAACTCGCAGAACGCGATCTGCCGCACCACCGTGTTGATCTTGTCCTCGATCTTCGCCGCCAGCAGGATGCGCCGCCGGACCGGGTCGGTCTCCTGGGCCAGCAGCGCCTGGAAGGTGAGCTGCTCGCCGAAGACCGAGGCCGTCTCGGCGAGGGTCAAGGGCGTGCCGGCCATCAGCGGCCCCTGCTGCGCCGCCAGTACCTGATGCACACCATGGCCCAGCTCGTGCGCCAGCGTCATCACGTCCCGGTTACGGCCCTGGTAGTTCATCAGCACGTAGGGATGGGCGCTGGGTACCGTCGGGTGGCAGAACGCGCCGCTGTCCTTGCCCGGACGCAGCTGGGCATCGATCCAGCCGCCGTCGAAGAAGCGGGTCAGGATGCCGGCCAGCGTCGGCGAGAAGCTGCGGTAGGCATCGAGCACGACGATCTTGGCGTCCGCCCACGGCCGCCGGGTATCGATCTCCTCGGGCAACGGCGCGTTGCGGTCCCAGAACTCGAGCTTGTCGAGCCCGAGCCAGCGGGCCTTCAACGCGTAGTAGCGATGCGAGATGCGCGGATAGGCCTGGCGCACGGCGTCGATCAGCGCCGTCACCACCTCGTCCTCGACCTGGTTGGCGAGGTTGCGCGACGAGATCGGGCGCTCGAACCGGCGCCACTCGTCTTCGATCTGCTTGTCCTTGACCAGCGTGTTCATGATGCGGGCGAACAGTCGGACGTTCTTGTCCAGCACGCCGCTGATCGACGTCGCCGCCCGCTCGCGCTGGGTGCGGTCCTTGGCGGAAAACTGGTCGAAGATCTCGGCGCTGGTCAGTTCCTTGCCGTCGAGCGGAAAGCGCAAGGCGGCCATCGTCTCGTCGAACAGCCGCACCCAGGCGCTGCGGCCGGTGACGTACTTCTCGTGCAGCGTGCGCTCGACCTCGTCGGAGAGCTGGTGCGGCCGGTAGCTGCGCACGGAATCGAGCCACGACCGGTAATGCCGCAGCCGCGGCGAGGTTTCGACCAGTGCTGCAAGCGGGGCGTCCTCGAGCTTGTTGAGCTCGAGGGTGACGAACAGCAGGCGCGTGCCGATCGCGGTGATCCGCTCCTGGATCTTCTGGTAGAACTGTCCGACCGCAGCGTCGTCGCGGTTGGCCGCGAACAGCAGCTGGGCGAACGACAGCAGGCGCCCGGTGCCATCCTCGATCGTCTCGTAGCGGGCGATCATCGCCGCCAGGCCGTCACCGTCGAGTTCGGGCAGCCGTCCCTTGTACTCGGCCTCGAGCGCGGCCGCCGCCTGGTCGCTGGCGACCAGATCCGCCTCGATGCGGGGATCCTCGGGGCCGCCGTAGAGATCGCCCAGATTCCACACCGGCCCCTGCTCGCCGGGCGCCAAGCCCGCCGCCGCCGTCGCCAACGCGATCCGCACGCGCTCGCTGGTCGCCATGCTGTCCCCTTTGTCCGCTGAGCATTCCAGATTTAAGCCATCGCCGCGGGCCTTCCAGTCGGGCGACCCGGGCCGAATTTGCGTCTAGCCCGGTTGCGTGCGGGGGGCACCCGTGCTCACTGCCGCACCGGAACGGGCGGGGCCCTCCGGGACCTCCACGCCCTTGGCGCGGCCCCGGGGAGATTGATCGACCGATGGTGATGCCCGATCTCGGCACCAACCTGGTGAGCATGTTCCGGCGGTCGGCGGCCGCCGGCGGCGAGCGGCCGTTCCTGTGGGCCAAGACCGATGGCGTCTATCGGCCGTGGAGCTGGCAGCGCGTTGCCGAGGAAGTCGAGC
>JBGAKU010000218.1:0-9223 GCA_044224255.1 Geminicoccaceae bacterium | reverse complement strand
GGTCGACGAGGCGGGCGTGCACCTCGGCCTGCGCTGGCGGCCGCTGGACGCGGTCGGCATCTATGTGCCCGGCGGCACGGCGACCTATCCGAGCTCGGTGCTGATGAACGCGATTCCGGCCAAGGCGGCGGGTGTCGGCCGCATCGTCATGGCTGCACCCACGCCGGACGGATCGGTCAACCCGCTGGTGCTGGCCGCCGCCGCGATCGCGGGGGTGGACGAGGTGTACCGGGTTGGCGGGGCGCAGGCCATCGGCGCGCTCGCCTACGGCACGGCGAGCATGGCACCGGTCGACAAGATCGTCGGCCCCGGCAACGCCTGGGTGGCCGAGGCCAAGCGGCAGGTGTTCGGGCGGGTCGGCATCGACATGATCGCCGGGCCGTCCGAGATCCTGATCGTCGCCCAGGCCGTGGTCGACCCGGACTGGATCGCCGCCGACCTGCTCTCGCAGGCCGAGCACGACGAGCGCGCCCAGGCGATCCTGATCACCGACGACGCGGTGTTCGCGGACAGCGTGGTCCAGGCGGTCGAGGTGCAGCTTGCGGCACTGCCCCGCTCGGCGATCGCGACGACGAGCTGGCGCAGGCTCGGTGCTGTGATCGTCGTCGACCGCATCGCCGAGGCGGCCGACCTGGTCGATGCGCTGGCACCCGAGCATCTCGAGCTGATCGGCCCCGAGGCCGAGGCCCTGGCGCCGGTCATCCGCCATGCCGGCGCGATCTTCCTGGGGGCCCTGACCCCGGAGGTGATCGGCGACTATGTCGGCGGCCCCAACCATGTCCTGCCCACCGCGCGGACGGCGCGATTCGCTTCGGGTCTTGCCGTGCACGACTTCCTCAAGCGCACCACGCTGCTCGGCTGCGATGAGGCCAGCTTCAGGCGTCTGGGGCCGCATGCCGCCGCCCTGGCGCGCGCCGAGGGGCTGGATGCCCACGCTCAGGCGGTCGACCGGCGTCTGAGGAGTCTGGCGTGAGCGGGAGCCAACAGCGCATCGTGGCGCTCGAGCTCGACCAGAGAAGCGTGGTGCGCTGGAGCCCGCAGGTCGAGCACGAGCGCAGCGTCGCCATCTTCGACCTCCTGGAGGACAACCGGTTTCGCCTTGTCGATGGCGCCGACGGTCCCTACCGGGTGATCCTGGCCCTGCGCGAGAGCAACATCGTCTTCGCGGTTGCCGCCGATGGTGCGGCGGAGGCGGCCGAGATCACGCTCTCGACGCGGCCGTTCCGTCGGGTGGTCAAGGACTATTTCATGATCTGCGACAGCTATTTCCAGGCGATCAAGGGCGCCACGCCGTCACGGATCGAAGCGATCGACATGGCGCGCCGCGGACTGCACAACGAAGGGTCGGAGATCCTGCGCGAGGCGCTCGAAGGCAAGGTCGAGATCGATCACGACACCGCCCGGCGCCTGTTCACGCTGGTGTGCGTGCTGCACATCCGGGGCTGATGCGCGAGCTGCCGGGCAGCGTGTTGTTCGCCTGCTCGCAGAACGCGATCCGCTCCCCTATGGCCGAGAACATCCTGCGCTTCCTGCACGGGCGCCGGATCTTCGTGCAGAGCGCCGGCGTGCGCGCGAGCGAGGTCGATCCGTTCGCGATCGAGGTGATGGACGAGATCGGCATCGACATCGCGCGCCACCGCTCGCGCAGCTTCGAGCAGCTCGACGACGATTATTTCGACCTCGTGATCTCGCTCTCGCCCGAGGCCCAGCACCGGGCGGTCGAGCTCACCCGGCACAGCCACTGCGACATCGAGTTCTGGCACATGCCCGATCCGAGTGTCGTCGAGGGCTCGCGCGAAACGAGACTCGACGCCTATCGCGTGCTCCGCGATCTGCTGATGCGTCGTATCCGCCAGCGCTTTCCCGTCGAGGCCGCGCCGCGCCTTTAATCGAGCTGCGCGGCCCGGCCTCACGCCGGTCCGGCCGCGCAATCGGTCATGGAACCTCAACCGGAAGGGTGCTAGCTTCCCCGGTGAATGGTCGGAAACAGGCCATCAGCCAAGATTTGGAACGCTTCAGGTTGTCGGGGACGGGCGGCTTCGGCCGCCCGTTTCGCTTGCGGGCGAGCCTGTGCCCGAAGCCCGGGCAATCAGCCTGAGCGTGGCGATTGTCACAGTGTCTCGCGGCCGTTCGGCCGATGCTCCCCGAAATCGAGTGCGCGGAGCACGGCAATGGATTTGTTGAGGGATTCACTCGACTGGCTCTGGGCGGCATTGGCCGCCTTGCTTCAGATGTGCGGATTTCTCGTCATTCTGGCCGGGATTCGCCGGTCGTCGGTTCGACCCAATCCGTTCAGCTGGCTGATCTGGAGCATGGTCGCGAGCCTGGCTGCCGCCAGCTCCTGGCGGGCCGGCGCGACCTGGCCGCTGGCCGGGGCGGGGGCGAACGCTCTGGGCTGCATCGCGGTTCTGCTCGCCACGCTCGGCCGCGGGGGCCTCTCAGCCAACCGCGTGGATCTGGGTTGCTTGTGCGCCGCCCTGGCCGGGATCGTCGCCTGGTATTGGACCAGCGACCCGGTGGTCGGTCTCACCCTGTTCTTGGCCGCCGATGCCGTGGGCGCCGTCCCGACCATCCGCACCGCCTCGCTCGATCCCGGGTCGGAGAGCGCTCTCGGTTGGGCCTTGCTCGCCCTCGCAGGCATCGCTGCCGTGCTCAGCGTCGAGGCGCTGCATTGGCGGTGGAGCTGGTCCGGCTTCGGCCTTTGGGGTGGCGCTGTCTACGTCGCGGCGGTCAATGCCCTCGTTACCGGGGTCGTCCTCTTCGCCCGAGCCACGCCGACCGGCGCCACCGGCAAGGTCAGGGCAAACGTGCTGGTATGACGGTCAGGCAATCCGCCGAGGAGGAGACGAGGTAGAGCTGACGCCCGTCCGCGCTCATCCATCGCGGCGGAAAATGCGCCTGCTCGCCGGCGCCGCGGTCAAATTCGACGCTGCCAGAGCCGCAATTGGTCCGCCCGCCAGGCCAGCTCGTATTGCTGCGGAAGTGCAAGGTCCACCCGGTGGGCGACGCGGGTCCCCACGGCTGGGTCGAGGACCAGACCTCGATGCCCGCGCAGAAGCGCGTGCTGTCCTTGTCGCAACCCGGCGGCAGCCAGGGCAGGGTCAGCAGGAACCGGCCCTTGCCGGCATTGTAGGTGAGCGAGCCGCGCGCGGCGTAGGTCCGACCCGGAGAGGAGAACACGGGTTTCGCGGACGCCGCCCCGGCGGCGGTCGCCGGGGCCCAGACCGGATTCCCGCCGGACCTGCCCGCATAGAACTGCCAGTTGGCTCGGCTGGCGAGGTTGGCCCGATTCCCGCGCATCAGCCCGAAATGCGAGCCGCCGAGCTGGCAATCGCGCCCCGGCCTGCCGTTCGCCATCAGCGGGATCAGGGCGTAGACGTAGCCGGCCGGTCCTCCCCTGTATCCCGCTCCGTACTGCACGAACGAGAGATAGCCGACCTCCGCGAGTGTCCAGTCCGCCCATTGAAAGCTCGGCGTGTCGGCGCCAGGGTTGGCCGAGACTTTGAGTCGCGACTTGGTGCAGCTATTGTCCCCGCCGCCGAAGGACCAGACCCAGAGCTTGCCGTCGACATGGAGGAAGCTGGCCGGCTTCCAACCCGTATGGCCGATCCCGGTCGAATCCAGGCCATTGGTCGGATAGTCGTTGTAGCTGCCGGTACTACCGGTGCGGACGCTCTCTACATTGAAGGATGCAGGTCCTCCGGTGATGCGCGCGAGCATGGTCCCGAGCTTCACGGCGGGGGCCGGCCTCGGTCCGACACAGTCACCCCAGCCGGTCAGCAGCGCTCCGCTCGGCGCCCACGTCGTCTGCCACAGGTCGCAGCCCGGCGCCCTGTGGGTCGCATGGGCCAGGTCCCAGACCAGATCGCCTTGGCCCCCGGACGAGCCCGACGGCTTGGCCCATCGGACCATGGCGTCGAACATGGCCCAGCCGGTCCCGTTGAGGTTGACGGCATTCTTGACGTGGTAGCCGACCCGGCGTCGCGGCGCCACGAAGCCGCCGGACATGGTCGCACCGGACTCGAACCCGAAGATCACGACGCGGGTCGGATCGTCGGGATGGACGGCGACCTTCTGGGCCGAGCCTGGAAGGGTGCCGGCGAAGGCGTGCGCCATGTAGGTCGGCTGCCGGTAGACGCTCACCAGGGGCGTGAGCGGGTCGTTCGCCATGAGATGGTTGGTGTTGATCACCCTGATCTGCGCGGCCTGGAACTCGCTGCCTTGGGCCGAGGCCATGCCCATGTCGTCGAAGAGGTGATAGTCCAGGACCACCACCGGCTTGCGGACCGTCTTCAGGCGGGCGCCGACGACGTCCTGGTCGACCGTGGCGCTGATGATGATCAGGTCCCTGGCGACGTCGTAGCTCGCCGCATGGTCGTCCTGCACCCGGACGGCAAATCCGCGCTTGGCGAGCCGATCGCGGATCAGGTCGTCGCTGCTGCCTTGTGCCGGCGTGGCCGATTCGCTCAAGAGCAGCGCCGTCTGAGCCATGACCTCACTGGCGGCGACGACCGCTACGCCAAGAGCCCAGCCAAAAACCATCGCGCGCCAGCGGTGCTCCGCCACGGACGTTCCTCCATATCCCCAACTAAGCCGTTATAGTCGGAGACGTCCGTGTGTCGCTATCTGCAGTTGTAAAAAGCGTCCTTTGTCGCAATTTAGCCGCGGAGCCCCCGGGTCAAGCAGCCAGCGCGGCAGGCTGTGCCCGGCTGGCGGCCAGCACCGCCGCCTGCACCCGCTCGAACGCCTTGACCTCGATCTGCCGAATTCGCTCGCGCGAGACGTGGTAGACCTGTGCGAGCTCCTCGAGCGTGGCCGGATCGTCCTTGAGGCGCCGCTCGGTCAGGATGTGCCGCTCGCGGGCGCTGAGCACGCCCATGGCACCGGAGAGCAGGCCGCGCCGCCATTCGAGCTCGTCGCTCTGCGCCACGACGCTCTCCTGGTCCTGACTGTCGTCGGCCAGCAGATCGCCCCACTCGTGCTCGCCCTCCTCGCCGATCGGCGCATTGAGAGAGGCGTCGCCGCCGGACAGCCGCCGGTTCATCTCGACCACCTCGGCGGTCTCGACCGCCAGCTCGCGCGCGATGTGGCGCACGGACTCGTCGCGCAGATCCCCGCCGCCGGTCTCGCCGAGCTGGGCCTTGAGCCGGCGCAGGTTGAAGAACAGCTTCTTCTGGCCCGAGGTCGTGCCGAGCTTCACCATCGACCAGTTGTGCAGGATGTGCTCCTGGATCGCCGCCTTGATCCACCACATCGCATAGGTCGCGAACCGGAACCCACGCTCGGGGTCGAATTTGCCCAGCGCCTGGACGAGGCCCAGATTGCCCTCCGCGATCAGCTCTCCCAGGGGGAAGCCGTAGCCGCGGTAGCCCCGCGCGATCCGGATCACGAGACGGAGATGGCTGGCGACCAGCTCGCGCGCGGCTGCATTGTCCTTGCGATCACGCCATGCACGCGCCAACTCCAGCTCGCGCTCCAGCGCCAGCATCGGATGGCGCCGGGCCTCGTCGAGCTGGCGACCGAGCTCGTCCTGGGAGCGCATGGAGACGACGTTGGACCGCATGGGACTCACCTTGACAGGCCTCCTGAAAGCGGCCCCGCCAGCCTTGGGTTCCCATCGCTCGCGCAGCGAGCGGCACCCGAGCTCGCGCCCGGGCAGGAACTGCACATGACTGTCGGGATCGGACCGATATGTGGTGTCGCCGGGCCGTGGCACAAGGTCTGCTACCCGCGCGGACGCGTGGGTCGCGTGCCGGCGATCGCACGGGTTGCGTGCGCCCTGGCGATCTGGCTGGCGACGGCCGTTGCGGCATCCGCTGCCCAATCCGCGCCGGCCTGGCCGGTTCCGGGCGAAGGCATCCTCACCCAGGATCCGGCCGTGGTCTGGGGCCGGTTGCCCAACGGCCTGCGCTACGCGGTGCGACCGGGCGGCACGCCGGCCGACAGGATCAGCCTGCGCCTGCTTGTCGAGGCCGGCTCGCTCATGGAGAGCGAGCAGCAGCGGGGCCTTGCCCACTTTGTCGAGCACATGGCGTTCGAGGGCTCGGAGAATCTCGCGCCGGGCGAGCTGATCGCGTTCCTGCAGCGTGCGGGGCTCGCCTTCGGACCGGACACCAACGCCAGCACCGGTTTCGACCAGACGATCTACCAGCTCGACCTGCCGCGCGACGATCCGCAGCTGCTTGACGAGAGCCTGGGTATCCTCAGCGAGATCGCCGGTCGCCTGACCCTGCCGTCGGCCGAGATCGAGACCGAGCGCGGCGTGATCCTGAGCGAGAAGCGCGCCCGGGACACGCCCAGGCAGCGATCCGGTGACGCGCTGCTCGACTTCCTGCTGCCCGGCTCCCGCTACGCCGGTCGCACCCCGATCGGGCTCGAGTCGGTGATCCGGACCGCGCCGCGCAAGGAGCTGCTCACCTTCTACCGCGACTGGTACCGGCCCGAGCGGCAGATCGTCGTCGTTAGCGGCGACGTGCAGCCGGCGACGGTGGCAGCAATGATCGAGCGTCAATTCGGCGACCTCGCTCCGGCCGGACCCACGCCGGAGCCGTCCCAGGCGGACAAGCCGGTCGCCCGCGATCTAGACGCTTTCATGTTCAGCGATCCCGGTCTGCCGACCAGCGTCTCACTCAACTTCGTGCTCCCGTTCGACGATCGCCCGGACAGTCTCGCCAAGCAGTCGGACCGCCTGCGCGAGCTGCTCGCGGGGCTGATGCTGCAGCGCCGCCTGGACAGCCTCGGCCTGCAGCCTGGCGCCCCGTTCTCGGCCTCCAGCGCCGGGGTGATAGATCTGCCACCCGCGGCACGGATCGGCACCGTCAAGCTGACGACCACCCCCGAGCAGTGGCAGGCGGGGCTCGGCACGGCCGAGCAGGAGCTGCGACGCGCGCTGAGCTACGGCTTCTCGCAGGTGGAGCTCGACCAGGCCCTGGCGATCTTGCGCAGCGAGCTCGAGACGATCGCGTCGCGTGCCAGCACCAGACGCGCTTCCGACCTCGCCGACGATCTGGTCGACAGCATTGGCGACCAGGCCGTCTTCACGACGCCGGAGAGCGATGTGCAGCTTCTGGCGCAGCTGAGCCAGGGCATGACGCCCGCCGACGTCGATGTCGCGCTGCGTCGGCTCGTTGAGGGGCGCGAACCGCAGATCTTCGTCGCCGGGCCGATGCAGCCCGCCGACGGCAGGGAGCAGATACTCGCCGCCTATGGGGCCAGCCGGGCCGTCCCGGTGGCAGCCGCGCCGGACCGTACGGACGCCGACTTCGCCTACACCGATTTCGGTCCGCCCGCGCCCGTCACCGAGCGGACGGAGATCGCCGATCTCGGGATCACGCGCGTGCGCTTCGCCAACGGCGTCGTGCTCTATGTCAAGCGGACATCGTTCGAGGCCGGCACTGTGCGCGTCGCTGCGCGCTTCGGCAGCGGTCGGATCGGCATGCCGCTGGACAAGCCGGGGCTCGACCTGCTGGTCGACCAGGCATTCGTCGACGGCGGCCTGGGGCGCCACACCATCGACGAGATCGAGCGCATCCTCGCCATCAGACAGGTGGGCGTGAACGTGATCGTCGGCGAGAGCGGCATCACTCTCGTCGGCCGGACCACGCCGTCGGATCTGCCGCTGCAGCTCGACCTACTCGCCGCCTACATGCTCGATCCCGCCTATCGCCCGGAGGCACTGACCCGCTTTCGGGCCCGCCTCGGCGCCGCCTACGCCACAATGGAGGCACAACCGGACGGCCTAATCTCCGGGCCGATCGAGCGCCTGATCCGGGGCGGTGATCCGCGCTTCGCCACGCCGCCGCAGGCGGATGCGGAGCGGCGCGATCTGGGAGAGCTCCGCACTTGGCTCGAGCCGATGCTGCGGGCAGGCCCGCTTCAGGTGTCGATCGTCGGCGATGTCGATCCCGAGAAGGCCATCGCCGACGTCGCGAGGACGTTCGGCGCGCTGCCGGACCGCGGATCCGTGGTCGAGCCGACGCCGCCCTCGCTGGCCCTGCCTCAGGTCGCGGAGCCCGTGCGCTTCACCCATCACGGCAAGCCCGACCGGGCGCTCGCCATGGTCTACTGGCCCACGGCCGGCCACACCGATGCGCGCACCGCGATCGGGCTCGACCTCGTGGCGGATATCTTGGCCGACCGGCTGCTGCGCGAGGTGCGCGAGCGCGAAGGTGCCACCTACTCGCCGGAAGCCTACAGCGAGCAGTCCCTTGCGCTGCCCGGCTACGGCTATCTCGCCGCCGCGATCGATGTCGGCCCCGATGACGCCGAGCGGGTCGCCGAGGTGATCGAAGCCACCGCAGCGGCGATGCGCGCCGGCGACATCACGGCCGACGAGTTTGGCCGGGCGCTCCAGCCGCGTCTGGCGCAGGCACGTGCCGCGCTCCAAAGCAACGACTACTGGCTCTACAGCGTCATGTTCGGCGCCGAGCGCTTTCCGCAGTCGCTGGAGGAGGCGCGAACCATGCTCGCCGACGTTCAGGCCGAGAGCCTGACGGAGGTCCAGGCACTGGCGACCCGATACCTCGATCCGGAACGCGCGGTTCCGGTCCTGGTGCTGCCCGAGGGCTGAGCCGCCACATCGCCGCGTGTCTCGGTTGCAACGATGAGGATGGTCGCGGACACAGCAAGTCCTTAAAACGGATGGCGAGACTCGGGCAGAAAGAGCGCGCCCTTGGTGGCGGCAGGATGGTGCTATGGCGGCGAGCAGCGTCGGTGTTGGGACGGCGGCTTCACGGACGGCAAGTGCAGCCGTGCTGCCGATTCTGCTCATGATCAGCGCCGGACATCTGCTCAACGACACGATGCAGTCGGTGCTGCTGTCGATCTATCCACTGATCAAGGAGCCGCTGCACCTCGACTTCGTGCACATCGGCATCATCACGCTGGTGTTCCAGCTCACCGCCTCGGTGCTGCAGCCGGTCATCGGGCTGCAGACCGACAAGCACCCGATGCCGTTCTCGCTGCCTGTCGGCATGGCATCGACCTTCTGCGGCATGCTGGTCTTGGCGATGGCCAGCGGCTTCGCCTCGGTTCTGCTGGCCGCAGCCCTCATCGGCATCGGCAGCTCGGTGTTCCATCCCGAGGCGTCGCGTGTGGCCCGGCTCGCGTCCGGTGGCCGCTATGGCTTCGCGCAGTCGGTGTTCCAGGTTGGCGGCAATGCGGGGCAGGCGATCGGCCCACTCCTGGTCGCCCTCGTCGTGATCCCCAACGGTCAGCCCTACGT
>JBGAKU010000217.1:0-9239 GCA_044224255.1 Geminicoccaceae bacterium | reverse complement strand
GAGTTTCCTTTTGTTCTGGCATGAGAAGTCGCCCGGCCCGTGAAGATTGTGATATCCTTCCTCGAGGTTGCCGCACGAGCTGGACCACGTGTCAACTCTTTACCAAGCTCAGCCTGTTACACCCATCATCGAAGCGATGATGCAGTTCCTACTCCGACGCCGCCTCGCTCTCGGCGTCGGCTATTCCGCGGCCGCTGCCGCTGCGCTCGCCGCCCTTGCGGCCGGCTTCGGCGGCAAGGCCCGGGTCCCTCGCGAAGGAACGGTCCTGCGGGCTGACGCTACGGCCACCCTTGCGGCCGGCCTCCGCCGCCAGCTCGTGGTTGCGCGAGAAGCTGCGGTCCTGCGGGCTGACGCTCTGGCCACCCTTGCGCGCGATCGCGCGCTGCTTCTCCGCGTCCATCGACGCGAACCCGCGCCGCGAGGTGTTGCCGCTGGAACGCTCGCTCGACTTGCTGGCCATCAGCCTGCTCCCGAAACCGCTCGATGCGCTGTCGACAAAGGGGAACGTGCGGGCAAGCTTCAGGTTGCCCCGCGGGACGGCGCTTGACAGAGGCGCGCGGGCGTCATCTTACCAAACTCAATCAAACCAAATCAGTCGCGGTGCGGCCAGAGCCTGGGAGGCAGCCGTGCAGTTTTCGCCCTGCCGGCCGGACGGCCATGACGCGGTGCTCCGCTCCTATTCGTCGCCGACGGCAGGCGGCTCGCAGCCCGAGGAAGGGACAGGATGCCGCCCGACCGGATACTCGCCCTGATCGACGCCGCCGCGGCGACGATCGCGGCCAATGCCGAGGAGCTCACCCGGCTCGACCAGGCGATCGGCGACGGCGACCATGGCAGCAACATGGCGCGCGGCTCCCAGGCGATCGCCGCGCAGCGCGAGGCGATCGCGGCCATGGCGCCCGGCGACGCCCTGCAGAAGGCGGGCATGGTGCTGGTCACCACGGTCGGTGGTGCCTCGGGCCCGCTCTACGGCTCCCTGCTCATGGGCATCGGCAAGGGCCTCAAGGCCGGAAAGACGCCAGCCGAGGCGTTCGCCGAGGGCGTGGAGAGCGTGAAGAAGCGCGGCAAGTCGGACGTCGGTGCGAAGACCATGCTGGACGTGCTGGTGCCGGTGCTCGATGCGCTCTCGGCCGGCGCGGGCCTGCCCGAGCTGCGCCGCGTCGCCAGCGAGAGCCGAGACGCAACCAAGCCGATGCTGGCGACCCGCGGCCGCGCCTCGTTCCTGGGCGAACGCTCGATCGGCCATGTCGACCCCGGCGCCACCTCGGCCTGCCTGCTGATCCAGGCCGCCTGCGACGTGCTGGAGCCCGCGTCGTGAGCGGCATCGTCGGGGTGGTGATCGTCTCGCACTCACCCAAGGTCGCCGAGGGGGCGGCCGACATGGTGCGGCAGATGGTGGGCGACGAGGTGCCCTGCGCCTGGACCGGCGGCAACCCCGCGGGCGGGCTGGGCACCGACGCGGTCAAGATTCGAGACGCCATCGATCGGGTCTGGAGCGAGGCCGGGGTGGCGGTGCTGGTCGATCTCGGTGGGGCCGAGATGAACGCCGAGATGGCGGTCGAGATGCTGGACGGCGACCGGTCGGCCAGGGTGCGGATCTGCAACGCGCCGATCGTCGAGGGTGCGGTGGTCGCGGCCACCGAGGCGTCCGGCGGCGCCGGCCTGGACGCGGTCTGTGCCGCGGCGGAGGAGCTCGGGGCATGACCGTGCCGCGCGCCGAGGTCGAGATCACCCATCCCACCGGCCTGCATGCACGGCCGGCGGTGAAGCTCACCAAGCTCGCCAAGAGCTTTCCGGCGACCATCCGCCTGCGCAAGGCCCCCGACGGCGACTGGGTCGACGCGAAGAGCGTGGTCAAGGTGATGGGCCTCAAGTTCCGCACCGGAACGATGATCGAGCTGGAGGCCGAGGGCGAGGGTGCCGAGGCCGCCATCGCCGAGCTGGCCGATCTCGTCCGGCGCGACTTCGACGAGACCCATGGCTGAGCGCATCCTCCGCGGCCGCCCGGCCTCGCCGGGGCTGGCGATCGGGCCACTGGTGCGCCTGCCTAAGGTCATGCTCTCGCTCGGGCCCGGGCAGGGCGGTCACCCTCTGGCCGGGGGCGACATCGATCCCGCCGGAGAGGCGGCGCAGCTCCAGACAGCACTGGACCGGGCGCACGCCGAGCTCGAGGCGCTGATCGCCGGCGCGGACGAGATCGGTGCCGAGATCCTCGAGTTCCAGCTCGAGCTGCTCGACGACCCGGCGCTGACGGGCGAGGCGAAGGCCCGGATCGCCGATGGCAGCTCGGCGCTGTGGGCGTGGCATGACGTGCTGCGCCGCCAGATCATGTCCTACGAGGACGCCGAGGACGAGTATTTCCGTGCCCGCGCCAGCGACCTCCAGGACGTCGAGACCCGGGTCCGGCGCGCCCTCGGCGGGACCCAGGACCGGGTCGGGCCGCTCCTGCCCGGGGCGGTCGTGCTCGACGACGACCTCACGCCGTCGGGCTTCCTCTCGCTCGACTGGACGGTCCTGGGCGGCATCGCGCTGGAGCGCGGCAGCCCCTCGGCCCATGTCGCCATGCTTGCGCGCGCCCGCGGCGTGCCGATGGCGACCAATCTCGGCGAGGTGCCGGAGACGGGCGAGGCCGTGCTCGACGCCGAGGAGGGCCTGCTCGTCGTCCGCCCCGAGGCCGCGACGCGCGCACGCTATCTCGGCCGGCTCGACCAGCGCCGGCGCGAGGCGGCGGAGGCCACCGCCCTGATCACGCGACCCGCCGTGACCGCGGGTGGCGAGCGGGTCGAGGTGATGTTGAACGTCGACGATCCGGCCGCGGTCGGCGACGACATCCTGGGTGCTGCCGACGGCGTCGGCCTGTTCCGCACCGAGTTCCTGTTCATCGGCCGCGACCGGCTGCCCGACGAGTCGGAGCAGCTCCAGACCTATGCGCGGCTGCTCGACCGGCTGCACGGCAAGCCCTGCATCGTCCGCACGCTCGACATCGGCGGCGACAAGCCGCTGCCTGGTCTGGCACTGCCTGCGGAGGCCAACCCGTTTCTCGGTCTGCGCGGCCTGCGCCTGTGCCTGGAGCGGCCTGAATTGTTCCGGCCCCAGGTCCGGGCGCTGCTGCAGGCGGCGGTGCACCGTCCGCTCAAGGTCATGCTGCCGATGGTGGCCACGGCCGAGGAGTATGGCGAGGCGTGCGCGTTCTTCGCCGCCTGTCTCGCGGAGCTCGAGCGCGAGGGACGGCAGGCTGCGATGCCGCCGCTCGGCATCATGGTCGAGACCCCGGCCGCAGCACTCACGGTCGACCTGATCCCGGCCGAGTTCTTCTCGATCGGCAGCAACGACCTCACCCAGTATGTCATGGCGGCCTCGCGCGACGGCGAGGGGCGGGTCGGCGCGCTGAACGACCCGCTGCAGCCCGCGGTGCTGCGGCTGATTGGCCAAGTGGCGCGCCACGGCGAGGCTGTGGGCGTGCCGGTCAGCCTGTGCGGCGACATGGCCTCCGACCCCAAGGGTGTGGCAGCATTGCTCGGCCTCGGCCTGCGGCGCCTCTCGGTCGCTCCGGCGGCCCTGGGCCGGGTCAAGCAGGCGATCGCACGGTTCGGCATGAACGACACCTGACGGCGGACCGGCCGCATTGCCGGGCAGGCCGAGGCGGCCCACGACGAGGGAGGCAAGAATCCGTGAAGAAGCTGATCAACGGCGTCGACGAGGTCCTGGCTCAAGCGCTCGAGGGCTTCGCGACCGCCCATGGCGATCTCGTCCGCCTCCACACCGCGCCCGTCTTCGTCACCCGTGCTACCGCCACACCCGCCGGCAAGGTGGCCCTGATCTCCGGCGGCGGCTCGGGCCACGAGCCGATGCATGCCGGCCTGGTCGGCCTGGGCATGCTCGATGCCGCCTGCCCCGGCCAAGTGTTCACCTCGCCCACCCCCGACCAGATGCTCGCCGCCGCCCAGGCGGTCGACACCGGCGCGGGCGTGCTGTTCATCGTCAAGAACTACGAAGGCGACGTGATGAACTTCGAGATGGCGGCCGAAATGTACGAGGGCCGCCATGCCTCGGTGCTGACCAACGACGACGTCGCGGTCGAGGATTCGACCTGGACCACCGGCCGCCGCGGCGTCGCCGGCACGGTCGTGGTGGAGAAGATCGTCGGCACCGCCGCCGAGGCCGGCGCCGAGCTGGACGCGCTGCAGACGCTCGGCACCCGCGTCAACGGCCGGACCCGCTCGATGGGTGTGGCGCTCACCTCCTGCACCGTGCCGGCGGCCGGCAAGCCCACCTTCGAGCTGCCCGAGGACGAGATGGAGATGGGTGTGGGCATCCACGGCGAGCCGGGCCGCCGCCGGGTCAGGCTACAGGCGGCCGACGCCATCGCCGAGGAGATGGTGGGCGCCATCATCGCCGATCTCGCCCCCTCCGCCGGCGCCGAAGTGTTGCTGCTGGTGAACGGCTTCGGCGCCACGCCCGCGATGGAGCTCTACCTGATGTACGGCCGCGTCCGCCGCCTGCTCGAGGCCAAGGGCCTCTCGGTCGCGCGCTCGCTGGTCGGTAACTACTGCACCTCGCTCGACATGGCCGGCTGCTCGCTCACCGTCACCGCGCTGGACGACGAGCTGCGGAACTTGTGGGACGCGCCGGTGCACACGGCGGCGCTGCGTTGGTAAAAGGCGGCGCCAATTTCGTCCTCGTTCACGGGAACTGGCACGGCGGCTGGTGCTGGGTGCGGGTCGCGGATGGGCTGCGGGCCTTGGGGCACCGCGTGCTTGCGCCCACCCAGACCGGCCTCGGCGAGCGCCACCATCTGCTCTCGCCGGCGATCACGCTCGACACGTTCATCGCCGACATCGCCAACGTGATCGAGGCCGAGGAGCTGCGCGAGGTCGTCCTGGTCGGGCACAGCTTCGCCGGCATCGTCGTCTCCGGTGTCGCCGACCGGATGGCCGATCGCATCCGCCGACTGGTGTTCCTCGACGCGGTGATCCTGCAGGACGGCCAGTGCTTGCTCGACGGGCTGCCGTCCGAGATCGCGGCGCAGCGTCGCCGGGCGATCCAGAGCAGCGAGCCGCACGGCATCCCGGCGCCCGATCCCACTGCGTTCGGCGTCACCGGCACCGATCGCGACTGGCTGCTGCGCCGGCTGACGCCGCAGCCGGCGCACACGCACGACAGCCCCCTGCGCCTGGCGCATCCGCTGGGCAACTGCGTGCCCTGCTCCTACATCGCCTGTACCGATCCCGCCTTGCCGAACATCGAGCCCTCGCGCCGCTGGGCACGCGCACAGCCGGGCTGGGATTGGCACGAGCTGCGGACCGGCCACGACGCCATGGTCACGGCACCGGCCGAGCTGACGCGCTTACTCGGAGACATCGCATGCGCCTGATCCGCCCCGAAGAGTGTCGCCGCATGCCGTGGAAGAACGGCGGCGGCGAGACGATCGAGATCGTCGTCGCACCCGAAGGTGCCGGCCTCGACGATTTCGACTGGCGGGTCAGCATGGCGCGAGTCGCGCAAGGCGGCCCGTTCTCGAGCTTCCCGGGCATCGACCGCACCCTGGCCATCCTCGACGGCGCCGGGGTGCGGCTGGCCATCGCCGGCCGCCAACCGGTCGAGCTGACCACATCGTCGCCGCCCTACTCGTTCCCGGGCGATCTGCCGGCCGCGGCCGATCTCGCCGACGGCCCGGTGCGTGACCTCAACGTCATGACCCGCCGCGGTGTCGTCGAGCATGCGCTGGACCGGCTGACCATCGCCGGCCCGCGCGACCTGCGGCTCGCTTGCGACATAGCACTCCTGCTGTGCCGGTGCGGTCGGCTCGATGTCGAGACGGCGGACGGGACGACCCCCCTCGACCAGGACGACGCCCTCCTGCTCGACCCCTGCCCGACCGAGCCCTTGCGGCTTGGCCCGGCCGCGAGCGCAATCGTGTTCGTCGTCAGGCTGCGCACCGCCCGCGGCTAGGCGAGCAGCCAGGCAAAGCCATCCCACATCAGCTTGCCGCCCAGAAGCAGCAGCAGGACGTAGACGATGTCGTAGAACCGATCGCCCGAGACCCGGCGCACAAGCCAGACGCCGGCCCAGGTCGAGGCGATCGCAAGCGGGAACAGGACCAGCGAGGTCATCAGGTTCTCGCGGCTGAGCTGGCCGAGTGCCAGATAGGGCGCCACCTTGATCAAGTTGACCGCGGCAAAGAACATCACGCCGGTCCCGACGAAGAGGTCGCGTGGGAGCTGCTGCGGCATCACGTAGATCTGGAACGGCGGGCCGCCGGCATGGGCGATCATGCTGGTGAAGCCGGCGACGGCACCCCAGAACCAGCCCGCGGGGCGGTTCGGGCGGAAGTCCTCGGGCGGCGGCGCGGTCACGCGCCCGCCAATGAAGCGGCGCAGCGCGAACACCACCGAGATCGCCCCGAGCGCCAAGGCGACCGCCGCGTCGGGCACCCGCGCCGCGAACAGAAAGGCGACGAGAATGCCGAGCGCGGCTCCGGGCAGGAGGATCTTGAGGTTGATCCGGTCCCAGCTGCGCCGGTAGGCCCAGACGCTGACGGCGTCCTGCACCATCAGGATCGGCAGGGTGATCGCCGCCGCCTGCACCGGCGGGATGGTCATCGAGATCAGCGGCATCGACAGCACGCCGAGGCCGGCGAAGCCGCCCTTGGACAGGCCGAGCAGGATCACGGCGGGCACCGCGGCCGCGTAGAAGCTGGGCTGGAGGATCATGCGGGCGGGCGTTCCCCTGGCAAGCGCATCGACCTCTAGCCGATGCGCGGCCGCGGGGCATCCCCGCTAGGGCGGCAGCACCTGTTCGAACCAGTCGAGCGCCATGTCCGCCCAGCCGGCCGGCATTTCGTGGCTGTCGGGCTCGAGGACAAAGGTCAGGGCCGAGCCGGTAGCACAGCCGGTCCAGCTGCGCTGCCAGAACGGGCCGACGTCGGTGTAGCTGGCGGCGTGCGGGTCGGCGCAGCCGTTCACCCGACGCCACAGCTCCACGCCGTCGAACGCGGCGCTCTCCACCCCGTGGCCATGGTCCTCGCCCTCGAGCGGCACCGCATCGTCGCGCCAGCCATGGGTGAGGAGAATCCGCACAGGCCCGGCACAGCTCGCCGGCTGGCCGCGCCAGAAGGCACCCGCGACCGGCGCATAGGCAGCGAAGGCGTCCGGCTCGCGGCAGGCGAGCTGCCAGACCAGCCCGGCGCCGAGAGAGAAGCCGGCGACCAGGACGCGATCGCGGTCGACGTGGAATCGCGGCGCCGCGTCGGCCAGGACCTCGTCGAGAAATGCCGCCTCGTCTCGCACCGGCGGCCTGGCCCCGAGCGACCAGAAACGGCCGTCGCGCCCGTCGCGCGGCGAGCCCGACGGGGCGATCAACACGTAGCCGCGCGCGACGATGGGCGTGGCGAGCTCCGGGTCCGCCACCACCTCCTCGCCGGAGCGGCCAGCGCCGTGCAGGAAGAGGATGACGCCGCGCGGCGCGTCGCCAGCGCGCAGAACTGGGGCTGCGGCGTAGTACTCGCCGTCGGTCACGCGGCAGGGCCCGCCAGGCGTGCCGCAATCGGCCGCGACCGCCGGCATCGCCCAGGCGAGGGCCGCGAGCGCTCCGGCGAGGCCCCGGCACCCGATGCAGGTTGTTCGGACGGCATGGACCATGCCAGCAGCGCTAGCAGCACCGCGCCCGGCGGCAAGTTAATCAATCGCCATGCGCGGCCGCGGTCACGCTCTCGAACCAGTCGAGCGCCAGGTCGGCCCAGCCCGGCGGCACCTCGTGCCCGCCCGGATGCAGCACGAGCTCCAGCGCCGTGCCAGGAGCACACCGGTCCCAGGCGCGCCGCCACCAACCGGCATCTGTGGCGAACCGGTCGGCCATGAGCCCCGTGCAGCCGTTCGCCCCCCGCCAGACCTGCAGGCCGGCGAAGATGTCGCCCTGCTCCAGCCCCGGCCGCAGCGGGCGCCCCTCGAGCGGCACCGTCTGGTCGCGCCAGCCATGGGTGTGCAGCAGCCGGACCGGCCCGGCGCAGCCCGTCGGCAGGGGTTGCCAGAACCCGCCGGCCACGGGCGCGAACGCCGCGAACGCGTCCGGCGCCCGGCAGGCCAGGTACCAGGTCAGCGAGCCGCCGATCGAGAACCCGCTCGCCAGCACCCGCGCGCGGTCGACTCGTCGCGCTGCGGCAGCCGCGCGCCGAACGACCAGCTCCCGCCGCTGCGCCCGGGCGGGACGAGCCCGTCGGGTGCCAGCAGCACATAGCCGCGCGCCACAATCGGCTCTACCACCGCCTGATCCTGGAGCACGTCCGCGCCGAACTGCCCGAAGCCGTGGAAATGGATCACCACCGGCCGCGGCGGATCACCCTCCCGCCAGGGCGGCGCTGCGACCCGATAGGTGCCGAGCGGCACCGCGCAGGCCCGATCGGCGGCTCCGCACTCCGCTCGAGCCGATCCGCCGCCCACTCCGAGCATGGCGGCCGCCACCGCGGCGAGCGCTATCCATCGATGCGCTTTGACCAAGGCGCGGCTCAACCGCTTAGCAGGGCGGGCGGGTCGACCGCCGGCTCGGGCACGAGCGTACGCGACGCTGTGCCCTTGCCCAGCCGCGGGCCGGCCGCACAGCGCTCTATTCTAGGCTTCCGGAACAGCTCGAGGGCCCGATCAGCCAAGCCGACGATCCACACCTCCGGCATCCCATGTCGCACGTCGAGTGCAAGCGTCGGGTTGGGTCGCTCGAGGTTGGGCTGCACGCGCGGAGTGCTCCGATCTTCTGATCCCAGCATAGCGCGCCGGTCAGGCGCAAGTCAGCCACGGTTCGTGGCCTGCGCCCCTCCCCGAGCACGACCGATCCTGGGAACGAAGCCCTGGTCCGGCCGACCGCGCAGCCGACCTCACCCCGTCTCAGAACAGACTAGGCCTAAATTCCTTGACTCTGGACTCACCTTGTGCGACAAGACGGCTGGCGCAAGGGGAGCGAAGGGCCGCCGCGTTGCGGGCGCGGCGGCCCCGGTCGGGGTGCCTGCGCGAGCGAGGCTAGGCCGTCACCTGCGCCAAAACCTCCCCGGTCGCGACCTCGACCTTGTCGGCTCCGGGCAGATTGGCAAGATTTTCCTTGATCCACGTCATGGCGGCTTCATTCGACGCTTTAGCGTTCGCGGCAGTGTCGAACAAACTGATCGAGCCGCCGCCGCCACCCTCCAGCTGAATGATATAATAGCCCATGAAACCGGGCTGCTTCTTCAAGATCGGCCCGAGGCCGGTTTC
>JBGAKU010000216.1:0-9248 GCA_044224255.1 Geminicoccaceae bacterium | reverse complement strand
GTGCCGAAAAACCGCAGCTCCGGCTCGGCAGGGCCGGAGGATTCGGCGGCGGGCGCCTCCGCTACCGGCGTATCGACCTCCGGCGGAGGGTTCGGCATGCGGCGGGTAGGTGAGAAGAGCGGCCGCTCGACGACGGCCGTGAACGCCTCCAAGGGCGGCAGAACGAACGGCGCCGGCGGCTGCTCGGCCGCCGGTGTCGGTTCGCTCGGTATTGCCCGGGCCACGCTCGCCGCCACGGCGGGCGGCGGCTCCTCGCTTCGGGTCCAGAAGAGATAGGGCAGGAACAGAAGCGCGGCGGCGACGAGAAACTTGGTGGCGGGATGCCACTTGGTCACGATCTCTTACGACCCTCCGGTCTTTCGGCAGCGTGTCACTAGGGGACGGGTTGTCCGACGGTCAATAGCCGGCCCCCAACGACGCGGCATGTTCACGCAATCTCGCGCTAGAGCGCCAGGTCATTCACGCTCAGCACCGCGGTGAGGATCGACATCACGATGCCGCCGACCACCAGGCCCAGGACGATCACGGTCGCCGGCTCGATGAGCGCCACGAGCCGCTGGAGCCGAGTCGCGACCCGTTCCTCGAAGGTGTCGGCGAGATGGGCGGCGACCGGCTGCAGCCGACCGCTCTCCTCGCCGACGCGGAGCATCTTGACCGCGAGCGGCGCGACGACGCCGGCCGCGGCGAGGCTGTCCGCGACGGTGCGGCCGGTTCGCACCTTCGTGATCACCTCCTCCATCGCCGCTCGGGCGTGCAGATTGTCCAGCACGTCGCGGCTGACCGCCAATGCGGTAGGGAGGTCCAGACCGCCTCCGAGACTGGTTCCGAGCGCACGACAGAGCTGCGCAGTGATCCGATCGCGCAGGAGCTGGCCGAGCATCGGTACCCGCAGCAGGATGCGGTCGAACGCACGTCGCGGGCCCGGGCGGCGCAGGATACGCTCTCCGGCGAGGAGAGCCGCGGCGAGGAGCGCCAGCAGAAGATAGCCCTGCTGCCGGATCAGCTCGGAAGCGTCGAGCACGACGCGGGTGCTCACCGGCAGCGCGGCGCCGGCCTGCGCGAACATCGGCTCCATTCGCGGCACGACGACCGTGAGCAGCACCACCACGGCGCCGATCGCGGTCAGCAAGAGCACCGTCGGATAGATCAGGGCCGAATTGATCTTGGAGCGGAGCGCCTCGGTCCGCTCGCGCATGGTGGCGAGCTCGCCGAGCGCCGCGCCGAGGCGGCCGGAGGCCTCACCGGCGCGGACGAGGCTGGCATAGAGGGGCGGGAAGTAGCGCGGCTCGGCCGACAGCGCGTCGCTCAGGCTCGAGCCGCTCCTGACCTTGAGCAGCACGCCGTCGAGCGCGGCCGCGAGGCCCCGGTCGGGCACTTCCTCACGCGCGAGGGCAAGCGCACTCTCCACGGTCTGACCGGCACCGAGCAGGGTCGCGAGCTCGCGGGAGAGCTGCGTCACCTGCCGCGCCGCCCGGGTCGCGACGACCGGTGCTGCAGCGCGTCGATCGCCGCGCCCGGCAGGCGCCGCGTCGATGGGGATGAGGCCGCTGTCCTGCAGCCTGGCGATCGCGGCGGGCACGTCGGCCGCCTCGAGCTCCCCGGTGACGCGCTCGCCGCTGGCCGTCAGCGCCCGATAGGCGAAGTTCGGCACGACCGCTTTCCCCTACCACTCGTCGCTGGTGACGCCGCAGACTTCCTCAAGCGTCGTCACCCCGGCGACGCATTTGAGCAGCCCGTCGGCAAACATGGTGTGCATGCCATTCTCGGCGGCCGCCTGGGCCACGGACTGGGTGGAGGCTCGCGCGCGGATCAGCTCGCGGATCCGCTCGGTCACCTCCAGGAACTCGAAGATGCCGACCCGACTCACATATCCCATGCCCTCGCAGGCCTCGCAGCCCGGGGCCTCCCAGAGACGCAGATCCGCCGGCGCGTCCAGGCCCGCCTGGGTGAAGAAGGTGGCCTCGTCGACCGTCGCCGGCCGGTCGTGCTTGCAGGCGGGGCACAGGACCCCGACCAGGCGCTGGCCCAGCACGCCCCGCAGCACCGATGCGAGCAGGTAGGGCTCGACACCCATGTCGAGCAGACGTGCGATTGCGCCGGCGGCGCTGTTGGTGTGCAGCGTGGTCAGCAGCATGTGGCCGGTCAGGGCCGCCTGGACCGCGACATCGGCGGTCTCCGGGTCGCGCGTCTCGCCGACCATGACCACGTCCGGGTCGTGCCGGACCACCGAGCGCAGGACCCGCGCGAAGTCGAGATCGATCTCGGGCTTCACCTGGATCTGGGTGATGCCGTCGATCTGGTACTCGATCGGGTCCTCGATGCTGATCAGCTTGTCGCTGGCCTTGTTCAGGTAGCGCAGTGCCGCATAGAGCGTGGTGGTCTTGCCGCTGCCGGTTGGGCCTGTCACGAGAAGCATGCCGTGCGGCGCGTTGAGGGCGCGCCGGAGCTTGGTCTCGAGGTCGGGCCCGAGGCCGAGATCGGGGAAATCGCCGCCTTGGGCGCTTTGGTCCAGGATGCGGATAACCAGGCTCTCGCCGTGCACCGATGGCGCGGTGGCGACGCGCAGGTCGATGCGGCGGCCGAGCAGGGTCAGGCGGGCGCGCCCGTCCTGTGGCAGACGACGTTCCGCGATGTCGAGCTTCGCCAGGATCTTGATGCGCGAGATCACGGCCGCGGACAGCCGAGCCGGTGGCGCGCCCGCCTCGCGCAGCCGGCCATGGACGCGGTAGCGCACGCGCAGATGATCGCGCGCCGGCTCGATGTGGATGTCCGAGGCGTGCAGACGCAGCCCGTCCGTGAGCAGCTGGTTGACCAGCCGCACCACGGGCGCCTCCTGCGCGGCGCCGATCAGATGCTCGACATCGGCGCTCAGCTCGGCACCGATGTCGTCGCCGATGTCGTCGACGATCCGCTGCAGGGCCGACTGGCCGGCGTCCCAGTACCGGGCATAGGCTCGCTGCAGGTCCTCCAGCGCCGCGATCACCGGCACGACCTTGCGCTGAAGGGCGAGACCCACCGCCTTGATCGCGTAGCTATTGCCCGGATCGGCCATCGCCAGCCACACCGTGTCGTCCGTGGCACGCACGGGCAGGACGCCGGTGTGGCGCAGGAACCGTGGCGAGATGCCGTCGGCGAGGAGAGCCTCGCGCGGGAACGAGTCCCCATTCACGAGCTCGAAGTCGTAATGTCGGGCGACGGCCTCCGCCCAATCGCGGCTGCTGATCAGCCCGAGGCTGGTCACCGCGGCCACCAGGCTCTGCCGCTGCTCCTGGGCGGTCGTGGTGGCCCGGACCGCCGCGTCGGCGGAGATCCGGCCCGCCAGCACGAGGCGCGCCAGCACGGGATCAAGCTGACGCGTTCGGGGGTCCTCGAGAGCCGTGGACGAGGAGCGGGTCGCCTGCGGCTCGAGAGGCGAAGCCATGGACATCAAGGATGGGTCCGCTTCTGGGGAACGAGACGGGATGGTCGAGGCGCACACCACCGTCCGGTTCCAATAACCCAGAACTGCCGGCACGGATAGGCGCTCGCCGTCACGGCCGCCGGCAGGTACGCCGAGATGATCGTGGCGTCGCACTTCGGCGCAGGCTCTGCTAGCACTCGCCGCCGTGGCAGCAGTCGACCCATCTTGGCCGGCCGAGCCTGTCGGAGCAATGCATTCGCATGACCTTTCCCGCAGTGGTCGCCCTCGGGCTTGGCGTGCTCGGCGTGATCGTCCTGATCCTGTTCGAGCTTGCCCAGATTCTTGGCGAAGGCGGCCCGAAGCTGCTGCTCTGGCCGAGGCTGAACCATGGCTACGAGGTCGCGCCGGTCACGCGGCTCTCCGTGGCGCCTTGGGCGCTGCTCCTGTTCGCTCTCGCCGCCAATGGCGCGTGCATCCTCCTCTTCGGCCACGATCTTCTCGGCCAGCCGGAGCACCGCTACGTCCCCTGGCTCGCAGCGGCCCTGGTTCCTTTGGCCCTGATCCACCTGATCGACTATCAGCGCAGCGTCTTGGCGGCCGCCTTGGCTTTCGTGCTGTTGAGCGCCGGATCGCTCTACCTGCTCTTGCTCTATGACGCCTGGGCCTGGCTGCCGCTCTTCCTGCCGTTTCTGCTCTGGTCGCTGAACGGTGTCCGCGCGGTGCACGCGGACCGGTCGTTCGGCTGAGCGTAGAATGTCCACACCCACCTATGATGCGGTGATCGACGCGCGCGGTCTCAGCTGTCCCATGCCGCTCGTCAAATGCCGGCAGGCCCTGATGGTCCTCCCCGAGGGCGCCCGCGTCTGCGTTCTGGCGACCGACCCTGCCGCACCCCGGGACTTCGAGGAGTTCGCCGAGGTCACCGGCCACGAGCTGGCCGAACAGCGCGTCGAGGACGGTGTCCACCTTCTCGTGGTGGTGAAGCGCCGCTGACTGGCCGGGCCCGGACGATCGGCTTCGTGCCGGGCGTGGCGATCGCCTGGTGCGGGGCAGGGCGAAGCTTGACGCCACCCGGGTGCCCGCGCATCGCTGCCCAATCGCAGCATCAGGGAGGGTCCCATGGCTGGCAGGCTGGAGGGCAAGCGGGCCGTCGTGACGGCAGCGGCTCAGGGCATCGGGCGAGCGGCGGCCGAGCTGTTCGCGCGTGAGGGGGCGGAGGTGGTCGCGACCGATATCGACGCGGCCAAGCTGGGCGAGGTCGCGGGCTGCTCCCATCGTCGGCTCGATATGACCGACGCCGGCGGTATCCAGGCATTCGCCGAGGAGGTCGGCGCGGTCGACGTCCTGTTCAACTGCGCCGGCTTTGTCCATCACGGGACCATCCTCGACTGCACCGAGGAGCAATGGGCATTTGCGTTCGACCTCAATGTGCGGGCGATGTACCGCCTGATCCGGGTGCTGCTGCCGGCGATGCTCGGCCGTGGCGGCGGCAGCATCGTCAACATGAGCTCGGTGGCCTCCTCGGTGAAGGGCGTGCCCAATCGGTTCGTCTATGGGGCGAGCAAGGCGGCCGTGATCGGCCTGACCAAGGCGGTCGCGATGGACTTCGTCGCCAAAGGCATCCGCTGCAACGCGATCTGTCCCGGCACGGTCGAGACGCCGTCTTTGGAGGACCGGATGCGGGCGCAGGGTGACTACGCTGCCGCGCGCCAGGCCTTCATTGCCCGGCAGCCGATGGGTCGGCTCGGAACCGCGGAGGAGATTGCGGCCTTGGCGCTCTACCTGGCGTCGGACGAAAGCGGCTACACGACAGGTGGCGTTCACGTTATCGACGGCGGCATGACCTGCTGATTGCCGGTATGCGCGCGCCAAGCGTGCTGCCGATGGAGCGGACGATGTGGCGACTTGGGCCACTGGGCATGGCGGGACTGGCTTTCCTCGCCGCCTGCGCCGGAGCCGAGCCGCCTGCGGTGGCCGGCAGGACCGCGTCGCCGCCGCATCCGCCACCGCCGGATTGGGCGGCCGATCTGTCGGAGCTGCTGCCCGCGATCGAGGCCTGCCTGCAGGATTCGGACATTCCGTCGGTCGGCGTGACCAAGGCCTGGCCGATGGCAGGGGACCTCACGGGTGTCCGGCTGTTGGCGTCGAGTGGGGAAAGGGTGGACTGCGTGGCCGTCGCCGACGGCTCGGGCATCGTGCTTACCGAGAAGGTGTGGACGGTCTCGCAATTGTCGGGTGAACGCTCGCCGCTGTTCACGCCGGCTTCGTCGGAGCGCCCCTCCGTCAGTCAGTGCCTGGCGGTGTCGGTTGCCCGGGATGGCGCCGGCCAGGTTGTAGGCTGGCTGTCTTTTGATGTGTGCCGCCAGCCGAGAGCAGCCGGGCCTTCGGCCGCGGTCCAGCCGGGGCAGTCAGGTGGCAGGAACGGAAGGAGCGGCTGAGAACGGAAGGCTCGACCGCGCCGTGCGCAGTCGGGCCGGAGCTTTCGGAGAAAGCCGACGAGGTCTGGCGGCAATGCCGAGCCCTCGCCGGTGATGTTGGACAAGGGGTCACGGTGGGTCGGGATCGACCGTGCTCCGACCGGTGGTGGTCATACCGGCGTCGTGTGGCGACGCGGCCGCCGGGCATCTTTCAGAGGAATTCAGCGGACATGAAGCGCTTTGCCATGACCATCCTGGCCTTCGCGCTCCCTGCAGCCAGCTGCAGCGGCCCAACCCAGGATCAACTCAAGCAGGCCGCTTGGGACTGTCGCGAGCGCAACTATGATGCGCCGGAGGCGATCACCGCCTGCGACCGTCTGTTGACCCAGCATCCCGCCGCAGATCAGGAGGCCGTCTATCTCGCGGCGAGAGGTGTTGGCCACGCCCGGGTCGGACAGGACGAGCAGGCCAAGACGGACATCGACGCCGCCCTGGCGATCGAGCCGCGTCTGACCACCGCTCGGCTGCAGCGAGCCAAGCTGGCCGAGAAAACCGGTGACCTCGCGTCGGCGAAGGCCGACTACGACCAGGCGCTGGCCGAGGGGCCTTGGCTCGTCGACGGCCTGATCGGCCGGGCCCGCCTCGAGCTCGAGTCCGGAGACAATGCCGGCGCCATCCGCGACCTCAGTGAAGCCGTGAAACTGCGTCCGGAACGCGGCGATGCCTGGCTCCTGCTCGGCACCGCCCATCGGCGAGCGGGAGACATGGCGGCCGCGGCGCACGATTATGGCGAGGCGATCAAGCTGCGTCCGGAAGAGGCGAATGTCCGCCTCGCCCGGGCAGCGGCGCTCATGCAGCTCGGCGACTACCCTGCTGCCCTTGCCGACGCGGACGCTGCCATCAAGCTCGCCCCCAGCTCGGCCGAGGCCTACAACCAGCGCGGCCGCATCGAGGCGGCGAGCGGGCAGCTCGATCAGGCCATCGCCGACTTCACCCGCTCGGTCGAGCTGGATCCGGGGCTGGCCGACGCCTATCGCTATCGCGGCAATGCCCAGGTGCAGAAGGGCAATCTCGACGCGGCGATCGCCGACTTCACGCTCGCGATCGAGCGCGCGCCGGACCTCGCGTCAGCCTATGTCGGTCGCGCCGATGCGCTGGCCAAGAAGGGCCAGGACGCGGCGGCGCTGAAGGACTTCGATGAGGCGGTCCGCCTCGACCCGCAGAACGCGGTGGGCTTCGTGGCGCGGGGCAACGTGCTCGTGCGGCTCAATCGCGCCGAAGCGGCGGTTGCCTCGTTCGATCGGGCCATCGCCCTAAGCCCGAGGCTCGCCTCGGCCTATTACGGGCGCGGCCGTGCGAATCTGCTGCTCGGCAGGGACCAGCAGGCGCGGACCGACTTTGTCGAGGCGCTGCGGCTGGAGCCGAAGATGGAAGCCGCACAGCGCCAGCTCGACAATCTCGCCCGCGCCGCTGCAGCCCGGCAGACCTGACGGCGCTCAGGAGGCTTGGCTCCGCAGCGCGGCACCGAAATTCCGTTGCGGATCGAGCTCGGGCGCGGTGCGGCCCACGGGCTGGGCCGTTGGCCCGCCGGTCCGCGGTAGAAACCGGCCCGATCCCGCCTCGGCGGTGAGCCTGCCGTCGCTCGCGATGACGGTCCCGCGCCGCAGCACCGTCGAGGGCCAGCCTCTGAGGGTTCGGCCGGCGTAGGGTGTGTAGCCGGCGCCATCGTGCCGGGGTCCCTGCGTGATCTCCACGATCCGTTCCGGGTCCCACAAGACGAGGTCCGCGTCGGCGCCGACGGCGATCGACCCCTTTCTCGGCGCCAGGCCATAGAGCCAAGCGGGTGCCGTGGCGGTCAGCTCGACGAACTTCTCGATCCCCATGCGGCCCCGGCTGACCATCGCGTCGAACAGGACGGGAAGGCGCAGCTCCAGGCCCGGCATGCCGTTGGCGATCTCCTTGAAGTGCGCGTCGGGTCCCTTGGCGAGCTTGCCGCTCGTGTCCATGCGATAGGGCGCATGGTCCGACGACACCGTCTGCAGGGTGCCGATCTCCAGCGCCCACCACAGTGCCTCCTGGTCCGAGGGCTCGCGCAGCGGCGGCGAGCACATCCACATCGCACCGTCCAGGCCGGGACGATCGAGATCGCGTGCGGTGAGAGTCAGATACTGGGTGCACGTCTCGCCCCAGATCTTGTGCCCCTCGCCCCTCGCCCGATGAATCACCCCCGCACCCTCGGCGGTGCTGACATGGAAGATCATCAGCGGCTGGTCGATCAGCGCGGCGCAGGCGATCGCCCGTCCGATCGCCTCGACCTCGCCGAGCCGCGGATGCGAAGGCACATGATAGCGCGGCGCGCGGTAGCCGCCCTCGAGGAGCCGGCGCCCCATCCAGCTGATCATGCCGTGATTCTCGGCATGGACGCAGACCATCTGGCCATGTCGGCGGGCAGCGTCGAGAACGTCGAGGAACTGGGCATCCTCGACCCGAAGCCGATCGTAGGTGAGGAACACCTTGAGCGAGGCATGGCCGGAGCGCGCGAGCGGCGGCAGCTCCTCGGCGAGCACCTCGGGTCGCGGATCGCACAGGATCATGTGGAAGGCGTAGTCGACCACGGCACCCCGCCGTGCCGCCTCGTGATAGTCCTCCACCACGCGCGTCAGGCTCATGCCGACATGCTGGGCCGCGAAGGGGATTACCGTGGTGGTGCCGCCGACTGCCGCCGACGCCGTCGCCGTGGCGAAGGTGTCGGCGTTCATCAGCCCCGACGCGGTGAGCTGCTCGATATGGCAGTGGCTGTCCACCCCGCCCGGCAGCACCAGCCGTCCAGTGGCGTCGATCTCGGCGCGACCCGCCGGCAGGTTTCTGCCCAGGGCCGCGATCTCCTCCCCCAGAATGCCAATGTCGGCCTCAAACACGCCGTTCGCGGTCCCTACGGTGCCGCCGCGGACTACGAGGTCGAACATGCTCATGGCCGGCTCCCGAGGCTATGGTCCAGTCGCGCCAGCAGGAGATCGACCTCCGCACGCGTCTCGGCCGACAGAGGTGGCGCCGGGGACCGCAGGGCGGGCGTGGCGAGGGCACCGCGCCGCCACAGCACGTATTTGCGCACGGTCAGGCCGAGCCCCGGCTGCTGCTCGTAGCGGAGCAGCGGCAGGTATGGATCGTAGGCATCCAGCGCCTCGTCATGCCGGCCCGCACGTCCCAGGCGGCACACCTCGACCAGCATCTCGGGGAACGAGAAGCCGGTCATGGCGCCGTCCGCACCACGCGCAAGCTCGTGCGGCAGTAGGATGCCGCCATGGCCGCACAGGATCGACAGGCGCCTCGCACCCCGTTCCTCCTGCCGGCGCAGGCGCACAGTGCGGCGTGCCGACACCGAAGTGGCGTCACAAGCTGCGTACCACGTGGGAAACCCCGTGGAACGTGGA
>JBGAKU010000215.1:0-9398 GCA_044224255.1 Geminicoccaceae bacterium | reverse complement strand
CGCACTGGTGCGCTCGGCGTGCTCAACGATGAAGCCAAGCGGGACGAGCGATGAGGACCGAAGCTGGCGCATGGCGTTGGCTCCCTTCGCCAAACCAACGCCGGAGGCCACTCACCGTCACCAAAAGCGCGACAGAGCCCTTATTGCGCGCCGATCTGGAGTGGGCCCCTGGGGGTGGACGGGCTGAGGAAGAGAATTTGACCGGGGCCGGGCTTCCGGGGATGGAAGCCCATGCCGAAGTACCGAGCCCACAGCATCGAGTTCAAACGCCAGGTTGCGCAGGAATACCTTGCCGGTGAAACGCTGCACGGTCTGGCGAAGCGTCACGACCTCAGCCGGAACCTGATTCGCGTCTGGGTCGCCAAGTACGAGGCGGGCGCGTTCGACGATGACGCCACGGCGGCGGACGTGATCCAGGCCTACGAGGCGCGGATCGCGGCCCTCGAGCGGCTCGTCGGCAGACAGGCCTTGGAGCTGGAGTTCCTAAAGGGGGCCTCGAGAAGTGCGGTCCGGCCGAGAAGCGAACCTACGTGCGTGATCACCGGCCCGACGGGCTCGGCGTCGCCGAAGGATGTCGGCTGATGGGCATCCCGCGCTCGACCTACTACGATCGACCACAGGCCCAGATCGACGACACGGCGCTCGTCGCCGCCATCGCCGGTATTTGCGAGGAGTTCGAGGCCTATGGCTGGCGTCGTGTCCGGGCGGCGCTGCGCCAGCAGGGGATCGCGGCCAATCACAAGCGGATCCGCCGGCTGATGCGCGAGTACGGCCTCCAGCCGAAGCTGCGCCGACGGTTCGTGCGGACGACCGACAGCGACCACGATCAGCCGATCTTTCCCGACCGAAGAAAGGAGGTCGCCCTCGATGGCCCCGACCGGCTGTGGGTCAGCGACCTCACCTATGTCGCGATCGCCAGCGGCTTCGTCTACGTTGCCGTGATCCTTGACGCCTGGTCGCGCCGGGTCGTCGGCTATGCCATCGGCCGAACCCTCGATGCCCGCATCACCGTCGCTGCCTTGAAGGCGGCGATCGAGCGGCGCAGGCCGCCGCCAGGCTGCGTCCACCACTCCGATCGAGGATCGCAATATGCCGCGCGGATCTACCGCGATCTCCTGGCGGCGCATGGCCTCGTCGGCTCGATGGGCCGCCGCGCCAATCCCTACGACAATGCCAAAGCCGAAAGCTTCATGAAGACGTTGAAGGTCGAGGCAGTGTACCCGATGGCCTACGAAACCTTCGACGACGTCGCGGCAGACCTCCCGCGATTCATCGAGCAAGTCTACAACGAGCGACGCCTGCATTCCGCGCTCGGCTATCTCAGCCCAGTGCAGTTCGAGGACCAACACACCCGGCCACCGGTCAAAACCGCCGCCTAGTTCATGTCCACCCCCAGGGGCCCACTCCACGTCCCGGAGAATATCGATCGCAATCAACCGCACCCTCGGGCGCAACGTGCCACAGGTCGTCAACGAGTATCGGGTTGGGGAGGCCGTGCGCCTGCTGATAGAAACGGACCTGTCGATCACAACCGTGATGTTCGAGTGCGGCTTCCAGACGAAATCAAACTTCAATCGGGAGTTCACGAGGGTGACCGGCACGACGCCGAGCGACTATCGTCGCTCGGGTGAGCTCGATGCCGACGAGCAGGGAGGCGCTATGGCTTGGCCGGAATGGACTCGGCCAGAAAGCCGATCACGAGAAAGCTGATCTCCCGATGGATCTCTTCGCGACTGCGGGTTCCGCCGTCCTTGCAGATGACTCCGTTGCCGGGCTCCGCCTTTTCGATGAGCACGACAGCATCTGGCTTGCAGAGACCGACGAAAGCGAAGTGCATTGCGTCAGGAATCTCGACATAGGTCGAAGACGACTTTGGTAGATGCTCCACGAGATAGCCAGATTCGAGATTCGCCGGCAACCCTCCAATATCAACTCCTGCACCAATAACGAGGGCTGGTATTTCAATTACCGATAGACTGCGGGGCGAGAATCCTCTCGCAAGACCGAGGTCAAGAGAGGCAAATGCCTTGAGCCTAAGGTCCTTCATGTCCCTTTCGATTTCATTGCGGTCGAGGCCCAATTCGTTCCTGAGGCTACATGCACGAGGGCTGGTGTTGGCTTTGCAGTCCGCTTCAAACCGTTTCGTGTCGAAACGTGCGCCGGCCAACGCGGCAACCGTCCACCCTCCCAACGAATGGCCGATAGCCGCAACCCGGCCCACATCGACCTTACCCGCAAGCGTTGCATCGCCTTCAAGCGCATCGATGACGCGGCTCAGATCGCGCGGGCGCTCCCACATCATCGCCGCCTGCGCAGGGTTCATGTCGAACGCCGTCGTGCCGGGATGGTCTGGAGCCGCGACGATGTAGCCCTGTGCGGCCAACTCTTCGGCCAACCAGGCGAGATTGCGCCAACTGCCGCTGTAGCCGTGCGACAGAACCACGAGCGGCAGATCGGATGAGACGGGTGCGGCATCGCGAATGACGGAAACCCCATGGAAGACGGGATTCTCGCCGACGATTTCCGCCTTGGTGCTCTGCCCGGTAGGATACCAAATGCTGACGTGAAGCGGTCGCGACCCGCCTTCATCAAGCTCGGTCTGGCGAAAGCCAACGCCGGTCGCGGAGTGGGCAAGGGCTGCCGTCATCAGCCACAAGCTGGCCGCACAGAACGAGAGTTTGAGCATGGAAGCCTCACATTGGGATGAGCCGAGGCTTCCATGGTCCAAAATCCGTCCAGCGGAGACCTGGAACGCGATCCAGAACGTTGAGGCAGATGGGTTTCCGGCTCACTCCGTCTGCGAGCCACAGACAGAGCTGCCGTCCGACGAACCCGGCGACGCCGATCCAATCACCCGAACCGTCCGTGCCGCGCCGCGATCAGATGGCCTGCAAGACGTCCCAGCCAGCGTGGCTCGAGCCGAGGCGGACGAACTCCTTCAGGCGCTCCTCGGTCACCGGCAAGCCGAGGCGCTCGGCGCGGTCGACCAGATCCTCGTGCGGGTGGGGGTGGAGCGCCATCAGGCTCAGGGCGCAGGCACGCTGGCCGGCGCCGCAGTGGACGTAAACGGGACCCCCTGCCGCCTCGATGGCGGCGCGCAGGCGGCGCACATGGTCCGGATCGAGCTCGGCGATCGCCACCGGCACGTGGCTGTAGTCGAGGCCGACCTCCTGCGCCGCGAAGCCCTCCGCCTCGGGGGAGAGCATCTGGCCGGCCTCCCCCGGGGTGCGCAGGTTGACCACGGCGACGAAGCCCTGCGCGCGCAGCTCGTGCAGATCCTCGACCGTCGGCTGGCCGCCAATGGCGACCTTGTCGGACAGCGAGTAGGTTGCGGTCATGGCGGCCTCCCTGGCTGGTCGCCCGCTCGCCTCATGGACGCATGGCGGGCCGGTGCACGATCTCCTTCAAGCTCAGCCGCGGCAGACGCGGCTTAAGATCAGCCGGATCACCGTAGCCGATATTGCAGATGAAGTTGACCTCGAAGGTTGTGCCGGCGAGGTGGGCAGCCTGGACCGCATCGGCGTCGAAGCCGGAGAGCGGCCCGATGTCGAGGCCCAGAGCGCGGAGCGCGCACATGAAATAGGCCGCCTGCAGCGTCCCGTTGCGGAACGCGGTCTCGCGGGCGAGCACGGGATCGTGACGGAACCAGGCGCTGGCGTCGACATGTGGATGCAGCCGCCCCAGGTGGCGCCAGAACTCGACGTCGTGGGCGAGGATCGCGACCACCGGCGCCAGGCGCGACTTCTCCCGGTTGCTGCGGTCGAGCATGGGCAGCAGGGCGGCCTTCTCGGCCTCGCCTCGCAGCAGGACTAGCCGCAAGGGGCTGCCATTGGCGCTGGTCGGGCCCATTCGGGCGAGATCCCACGCCTCGGCGAGCAGACTGTCCGGTACGTCCCTGGGCAGCCAGGCGCCGTGGCAGCGCGGCTCGACGAACAGCAGCCGCTGTGCCGAGGGCGACAGCCGGGCAGGGGGTGCGGCCAGGCCGAGGCGCTCGGCGAAGTAGCACAGATCCGCGCCATCCATGAGCAAGTCAGACCTCCGCCAGGATCTGACGCTCCAGCCGCAGCAGCGCCGGATCGTCGGGCTGGCGCGGCCGGGGCGCATCCACCGGGAGATCGAGCTCGATCCGCCCGTCGCGCAGCACCAGGACACGATCCGCCAAGGTCACGGCCTCGACGACATCGTGGGTGATCAAGGCGGTGGTGAACCGGTCGCGACGCCAGAGGCGGGCGAGCAGCTCGTGCATCTCCACCCGGGTGAGGGCATCGAGGGCGCCGAACGGCTCGTCGAGCAGGAGCAGGCGCGGCCGGCTGACCAGGGCGCGCGCCAGGGCGACGCGCTGGCGCTGGCCGCCTGAGAGCACGCTCGGCCAGTCCTGCAGACGGTCGGCGAGGCCCACATCCGCGAGCACGGTCGCGGCCCGCTGGCGCCAGCCCGGGCCACGCGCGATGCCGACACGCTGCCAGGGCAGCAGACGGGCGTCCTGGAACAGCATCCGCACGCCCGCGGGCAGGCCGGCGAACGGCTTGCCGCCGAGCAGCACCTCGCCCGAGCTGGCGGTGTCGAGGCCGGCGAGCAGCCGCAGCAGTGTGCTCTTGCCGCCGCCCGAGCGGCCGACGATCGCCACGAACCGGCCGGGCTCGATGGCAAGGTCGATGCCGCGCAGGACCTCGCGCTGCCCGAAGCGCTTGACCACGCGCTCCATTTGGACAGCGAGGCCGCTGCCGCGCTCGGCGGACACGAAGGGAGCGGTCTCGGCACGGGGCCGCTCGACCAGGGCCAGGGCTGCGCTCATGGCGACTCCATTGCGGGCTGGTGCGCCGGATGCCAGGCGAGGCAGCGGCGCTCGAGCTGACGGGTGAGGAGGTCGGCGAGCTTGCCGAGCAGGGCGTAGACGATGATGCCGAGGAGCACGACCTCGGTCTGGAGGAACTCGCGGGCGTTCATCGTCATGTAGCCGATGCCCGCGGAGGAGGAGATCGTCTCGGCGACGATCAGGGTCAGCCACATGATGCCGAGCGCGTAGCGCAGGCCGACCAGGATCGAGGGCAGAGCCCCGGGCAGGATCACCCGGCTGAACAGCGCCCAGGGCCCGAGCCCATAGGAGCGCGCCATCTCGATCAGCCCCCGGTCGACGTGGCGGATGCCGTGGAAAGTGTTGAGGTAGATCGGGAACAGCACCCCCGCGGCGACCAGGAACAGCTTGGCCCCCTCGTCGATGCCGAACCACAGAATGACCAGCGGGATCACCGCGAGATGCGGGATGTTGCGCAGCATCTGCAGCGAGGAATCGAGGACCCGCTCCGCCACCGGGAACACGCCGTTGAGCAGGCCGAGCCCGAAGCCGAGCGAGCCGCCGATCGCGAGCCCGAGCAGCGCGCGCTCGGTGCTGATCCAGACATGGTGGCCGAGCGCACCGCTGCGCAGGGTGTCCCAGAAGGCCAGCGCCGTGGCGCTCGGTGCGGGCAGGACCCGGGCCGAGAGCAGGCCGGTGCGGGCGGCGATCTCCCACAGGATCACCAGGGCGATCGGCAGGAGCCAGGGCACCAGCCCGTCGAGCAGGCGCCTCACGACGCGGCCCGCGCCTGCGTGGCTGGGAGCACCTCGTTGGCGATGATCTCCCCGAACGGGCCGGCGTTGCGGACCTGCCGGCGCGGCCGGCCGGTGGTGCCCTTGAGCGGCAGGAGCGGAAAGACCAGCTCCGCGAACCGATAGCACTCCTCGAGATGCGGGTATCCCGAAAGGATGAAGGCGTCGATGCCGAGGTCCATGTACTCCCGCATCCGCACGGCGACGGTCTCGGCATCCCCGACGAGGGCGGTCCCGGCGCCGCCGCGGACCAGCCCGACGCCGGCCCAGAGGTTGGGCGCGATCTCGAGCCGGTCGCGCCGGCCGCCGTGCAGCCGGCTCATCCGGCTCTGGCCGACCGAGTCCATGCGGGCGAACACGGCCTGCGCCTTGGCGATGCTGTCCTCGTCGACATAGGCGATCAAACGATCGGCGGCCGCCCAGGCCTCCTCGGCGGTCTCGCGGACGATCACGTGCAGGCGGATGCCGAAGCGGAGCGTGCGCCCACGCGCGGCCGCCGCAGCGCGCGCCTGCTCGAGCTTGGCCGCCACGTCGGCGACGGGCTCGCCCCAGGTCAGGTAGGTGTCGATCTGCTCGGCCGCGATCGCGATGCCGGCATCCGACGAGCCGCCGAACCAGAGCGGTGGGTAGGGTCGCTGCACGGGCGGGAAGAAGAGCTGGCCGCCCTCGACCGCAAGATGCTCGCCGTCATAGTCGATCGTCTCGCCGGTCATGAGCGCCCGCCAGATGCGGAGGAACTCGTCGGTGACCGCGTAGCGGGCGGCGTGATCGAGGAACACGCCGTCGCCCTTGAGCTCGACCGGATCGCCGCCGGTGACCACGTTGATCAGGAGACGGCCGTCCGAGATCCGGTCGAGCGTGGCGGCCATCCGCGCGGCCACGGCCGGTGTCTGCAGGCCGGGGCGGACCGCCACGAGGAAGCGCAGCCGTCGGGTCAGAGGTGCCAGGCCCGAGGCGACGACCCAGCTGTCCTCGCACGACCGTCCGGTCGGCAGGAGGACGCCGTAATAGCCGAGCTCGTCGGCCGCCTGCGCGATCTGGCGCAGATAGGCGAGGTCGACCTCACGGGCGCCGTAGCTGGTGCCGAGATAGCGCCCGTCGCCGTGGGTGGGCAGGAACCAGAGGATGTCGGTGTCGGGGGCCGCGGTCATGCGCTGGCCTTCCAGACCACGTCCTTGACGGTGATCGGCTTGGGCAAGAGCCCGAGGTGGTGGAACGTATCCGCGATCCGCTGCTGCTCGGCGACGACGGCCTCGTCGAGCGGCTGGACGCCGTAGCCCATCCGCTCGAGCGCCGTGGCTAGGACGGGTGCCGGGATGCCCATGCGCGGTGCCAGGAGGGTGGCGACCTCGTCCGTGCTGGCGCCGGCCCAGCGGTCGATCTCGACGAGATCGGCGATGATCGCCTGGACGATCGCCGGCTCCGCGGCGGCGAAGGACTGCGAGGCGAGGTAGAATTGATGGTTCTTCACCAGCCCGGTCCCGTCCGCCAGCGTGCGGGCCCCGGTCGCCGCCTGCGCCGCGGCCAGGAACGGGTCCCAGATCACCCAGGCGTCGACGGCGCCGCGCTCGAAGGCGGCGCGGGCGTCGGCCGGCGGCAGGAAGACCGGCTCGATCTCGGCATAGGCGACGCCGGCCGCCTCCAGCGCCTTGACCAGGAGATAGTGGACGTTGGAGCCCTTGTTCAGGGCGACCTTCCTGCCCTTGAGGCCGGCGACGTCGGTGATGGCGGAATCCTTGGGCACCAGGATCGCCTCGCCGGCCGGGGCCGGCGGCTCGTAGCCGACATAGAGCAGGGGTGCTTCGGCCGCCTGGGCGAAGATCGGCGGCGCCTCGCCGGTGGTGCCGAAGTCGATGGCGCCGACGTTCAGCGCCTCCAAGAGCTGCGGCCCGCCCGGGAACTCGGTCCAGGTCACGGTCCAGCCCTGCGGGCGCAGCCGCTGCTCGAGGAGCCCGCGCTCCTTCAGCAGCACCAGCGAGCCGTATTTCTGGATCCCGATCCGCAGCTCGCGCTCGGCCGCAAGCACCGGCAGGGACAGGCACAGGCCGGGCCCGGCAAGGCCCGCGAGCCACATCAGATCGCGTCGACGCATGTCCATCCTCCGGAACACCGCATGGTGCCAGGGATAGAAACTATCTCTATTGAGTCAATAGTGAATATGGCGACTCGGTCGTGCTAGCGGTAGCCGGTGGTGTCCGCGGCCCCGCCCGTGTCCTGCACCTCCACGAGGTAGCGCCACGCGTCGGGGCGTGAGCCGTCGAGATCGGTGAAGGCATATTCCTGCGCGAGCTGCCCGCTCGACAATGACTGGCCCTGCCAGCGGGCGCGCTGCGGGTCCGCGGCCAGGGCCACGACCGCGCGGCCGACGAAGCGCGGCGTCTCGGAGATCGCGAAATGCGGCACGCGGGCGGTGGCGTCACGCCAGTTGGCCTCGGTGACGCCGAAGGCATCCAGCATCATCTCCGAGCGCAGCCATCCCGGGGTGAGAGCGACCGCCGTCGCTCCGTGGGCTGCCAGATCGCGCGCATGCGCCCAGGCGAGACGGATGATCGACGTCTTGGCGAGGTCGTAGAACGGGTTGAGACGGTAGTTCGCCGCATTGTAGGCCGCGGTGCCATCGGTGACCTCGACCAGGAGGCCGCCCGGCCGCCCGATCAGCAGGGGCAGGGCATGGTGCGCGGTGATCAGATGGGTGTGCACGCCGAGCTCGAGCAGGCGCAGGCCGTTGGCGAGGTCGTGCTGCCAGACGGGCTTGTTCCATTCGAACAGATGCTCGCCGCCCCAGACGTCGTTGACCAGCAAATCGAGGCGGCCCTGCTCCTGGCGGATGCGCTCGACCAGGGCCGCGACCTCGGCCGGGACGAGATGGTCGACGCGCACGGCGATGCCCAGGCCGCCAGCGGCTGTGACCAGCTCGGCGGTGTCCTCGATCGTCTCCGGCCGGCCATACTCCGAGGGTCGGCCACGCGTGCTGCGGCCGGTGACATAGACCGTGGCACCCGCGGCGCCGAGCTCGACGGCAATGCCACGTCCGGCGCCTCGGGTCGCGCCGGCGACCAGGGCCACTATGTCGTGCAGTGACATGGGTGCTTCTCTCGCGTAGCTTTATATAAACGTACGTTCGGTTATAATTCGGAGTCAAGATGCCCCGGCGCAAGACGCAGGCGGACGCGGAGGTGCTGGCCGCTGCCCATCGGCTGATCCACGCACACGGGCCGGACGCCTTGACCTTCGCGGCACTGGCGCGCGCAACCGGCCTGTCCGCCTCGACGCTCGTGCAGCGCTTCGCGAGCAAGGCTGGGTTGATGCGGGCGACCCTGCACCATGCCTGGGACCGACTCGACGAGCGGACGACGCGGCTCGGCGAAACCACGCCGACAACACCCGAGGGCGCGATCGCCCTGCTGGTCGAGCTGTCACGCGCCTACGGCGACATCGAATCGTACGCCGAGGGCTTGCTCGTGCTGCGCGAGGATCTGCGCGACCCGGTGCTGCGCGCTCGCGGTGCCGCCTGGAAGACCGCGCTTTCGGGCATTCTCGACCGCTGCTTGGGCGGCCGGCCCGACGGCCTCGGGCTCATGATGGCGGCGCAGTGGCAGGGTGCCCTGCTCTGGTGGAGCTTCGAGCCGCAGGGTGCGGTCGAGGACTTCGTCGAGGCGCAGCTGCGCCGGTTCGTCGCCGCCGTGCTGCGTTAGGGATAGCGAGCCACGGATCGGGGTCCTTGTCGGAGCATCCCAGCCCTGCCCGCCTCCGCTCCGTTGATCGCCAGCGACCTTTGGGATACCGGCCCTGCCATGAGCGAGAGCACC
>JBGAKU010000214.1:0-9490 GCA_044224255.1 Geminicoccaceae bacterium | reverse complement strand
GCACCGGCCCTTACGAGCTGGCCGAGTTCGCGGTCGGTCAGAAATGCATCCTGAAGAAGCGTGCCGGTGACTACTGGGGAAAGGATCTCGACGATCCCTACATGTTCGGCCCGATCTATCTCGACGAGATCCATTATTATGACCATGGCGCAGCGTCCATGGCGCAGCTCGCTGCGTTTGCCTCGGGGCAGGTGGATGCGATCTACCAGTTCGACATCGCCTCCTATGCCATGGCGGAGTCGATCCCGAACTCGATGATTTACGAGGCAAAGACCGCCCAGACCGCCGGCATGCGCATGAAGGTGACGGAAAAGCCTTTCGACGATCAGCGGGTGCGCCGGGCGATTCAGCTCTGCTGCGATGCGGAGGCCTACCCGACCCTGATCTACCAGGGACGCGGCCAGGTCGGCGAGCATCATCACGTAGCGCCCGTTCACCCTGAGTACTTCGCGTTGCCGCCGCTCCAGCGGGATGTGGAGCAGGCAAAGAAGCTTCTCGCCGAAGCCGGCCACGCCGACGGACTCGAGATCAGCATCGACTGCGGCAACACCGACGGGCCGTGGCAACAGCAGGTGTGCGAGCTTTTCCAGCAGCAGCTGGCCGAGGCCGGCATCCGGTTGAACATCAACCTGATGCCGCCGGCGCAGTATTGGGAGATCTGGGACAAGACGCCCTTCGGCATCACCACCTGGACCCATCGCCCCCTGGGTACGATGGTGCTGTCGCTCGGGTTCCGCTCGGGTGTGCCCTGGAACGAGTCGGGCTTCGCCAGCAAGGACTTCGACGCGGCGCTCGACGTGGCAGAGGCGCTCATCGACGTCGAGCAGCGCCGAGCGGCGATGGAGAAGGTCGAGAAGATTCTCCAGGACGCGGCGGTCACCGTGCAGCCGGTGTGGCCGCCAAAGTTCTTCTCTGCCTCGGACAAGGTCCAAGGCATGACGGCGCATCCGACGCAGTATCACCAGTACCACCGGGTCTGGCTCAAGGCGTGACAGGCGATTCCATCTGCATGGACGGCGGCAGCGGTTTTGACACCCGAGGCGGTCCGGTTCTATCGTCGGCGGTGGGTGGGAGCCGCCGCCGGCGTCGCGATGCGGCCTTGGGGAGGCGTTTTGCCGAACGAGCTATCGACTAAACGCCAATAGGGCCCATCAAGGGCTATCGGACGGCGGCCCATCGGGACGAGGGCAAAGGGAGCGGTGGCATGAGCAGCAAGCGTCCGGAGAAGCGGGAGCACCCGCTCGTCGATCTGGCGCGGCGCCAGCTCGCCGAGGGCAAGAGCGACCGGCGCGAGTTTCTGCGCAACGTGACCCTGCTCGGCGTGTCGGCCGGCGCGGCCTACGCCATGGCGGGCGAGATCCTGGGCGAGGCTTTGGCACCGCCGGCCCTCGCAGCCGAAGGCGATCCGGTCCAGGGCGGCATTCTGCGCGTCTCCATGCCGGTCCAGGAGATGGCCGACCCGGCGCTGTTCGACTGGGTCGAGAAGTCGAACCAGGCACGGCACATCGTCGAGTTTCTGACCTACACCGGCCCGGACAACATCACCCGCCCCTATCTCGCAGAGAGCTGGGAGCCGTCGGACGATCTGAAGACCTGGGTCTTCAAGTTGCGCCCGGGCGTCACCTGGAACAATGGCGACGCCTTCACGGCCGATGACGTGGTCTTCAATTTCACGCGCTGGCTCGACCCGAAGACCGGCTCCTCGAACATCGGCCTGTTCAGCGGTCTGGCCGAGGACTACGACACGGGCGAGAAGAACGCCGACGGCTCGCCCAAGATGGGCCAGCGCGAGCGGCAGGGTGCGATCGAGAAGGTCGACGACCTGACGATCAAGCTGAACTTCAGTAAGGCGATCCTGTCGGTCCCGGAGAACCTCTACAACTATCCGACGGCGATCCTGCACCGCAATTTCGAGAAGGACGGCAAGGACCTCTCCAAGACACCCATCGGGACCGGCCCCTATGAGCTCGCCGAGTTCGCCGTCGGGCAGAAGTGCATCCTGAAGCGGCGCAAGCTGGCCTATTGGGGCACGAACATCGACGACCCCTACATGTTCGGGCCGATCTATCTCGACGAGATCCACTATTTCGATCATGGTGCCGCTTCCACGGCGCAGCTTGCGGCGTTCGCTTCGGGGCAAGTAGACACTATCTACGAGTTCGACATCGCCTCCTACGCGATGGCCTCCTCCATCCCCAATTCGATGGTCTACGAGGCGCAGACCGCCCAGACCGGCACCATGCGCATGCAGGTGACGCAGAAGCCGTTCGACGATCCGAAGGTGCGGCGTGCGATCCAGCTCTGTTGCGACGCTGCAGCCTATCCCGAACTGGTCTACCAGGGCCGTGGACAAGTCGGCGAGCATCACCACGTGTCGCCGGTGCATCCCGAATATTTCGCGCTGCCGCCGCTGAAGCAGGACATCGAGCAGGCAAAGAAGCTTCTGGCCGAAGCCGGCCACCCCGACGGGCTCGAGATCAGCATCGACTGCGGCAACACCAACGGCCCGTGGCAGCAGCAGGTCTGCGAGATCTTCCAGGGCCAGCTGGCCCAAGCCGGGATCAAGCTCAACATCAACATCATGCCGTCGACGCAGTACTGGGAGATCTGGGACCAGACCCCATTCGGGATCACCGCGTGGACGCACCGGCCGCTTGGCACCATGGTCCTGTCGCTGGGCTATCGCACCGGAGTGCCTTGGAACGAGACCCACCTCGCCAGCAAGGAGTTCGACGAGGCGCTTGACATCGCCGAATCGCTGGTCGACGTGGAGCAGCGGCGCGCCGCGATGGAGAAGGTCGAGAAGATCCTCCAGGACTCGGCGGTGCTGGTCCAGCCGCTCTGGCAGCCCAAGTTCTTCATCGCTTCGGAAAAGGTCGGCGGGATGAAGGCCCACCCGACCCAATACCACCAGTACCCCCGCGTCGGGATCATCGCCTGACGCCGAGCCACGGGGCCGGTCCGGCGCCTTGCGGGGCCGGCGCCACCGCCTGAGGTCGAGTGCCGATGCTGCTGCTCATGATCCGTCGCCTCGCCTCGATGCTGCTGATCATGGCGGTGGTGTCGTTCGTTCTGTTTCTGATCTTCGAGGGGAACAAGCTCGCGGTCGCCGGCAAGGTGCTCGGGCCCTACTCCTCGCAGGAGCAGCGTGAGCTGTGGCTCGAGCAGAGCGGCTACAATCGCCCGTTCGTGGTCCGCTATGTCGAGTGGGTCGGCAACGCCGCGCGCGGCGATTTCGGCGACTCGATCCGCTTCAAGGCGCCGGTGAGCGAGCTTCTGTGGGACCGGCTCGGCAACACCGGCATCCTCGCCTTGTGCGTGTTCGCGATCATGATCCCGCTGTCCTTGACCCTCGGGGTGCTGTCCGGGATGCGCGAGGGCTCGGGGCTTGACCGAAGTATCTCGTTCCTCTCGATTCTCACGACCTCGGTGCCCGAGTTCGCCTCCGCCACCTTTCTCGTCGCACTGTTCGTGTTCCAGCTGAACTGGCTACCGGGAACGTCGGCCATGACCGGCGGCTTCAATCCGGTGGAGCTGGTCCTGCCGGTGCTAGTGCTCGTCCTCTACGGTTTCGGCTATGTCGCCCGGATGACGCGGGCCTCAATGGCCGAGGTGATGACCTCGCAGTATATCCGCACCGCGATCCTCAAGGGCCTGCCGCAGAAGACCGTGATCATGCGGCACGCCTTGCGCAACGCGCTGATCGCCCCGTTCACGGTGATCGTGCTGCAGCTCAACTGGCTGCTCTCGGGCGTGATCGTGGTCGAGGTGTTCTTCGCCTACCGGGGCTTCGGCAAGCTGCTCTACGACGCCTCCATGTTCGGCGACATCTACCTGATCGAGGCCTGCACCCTCGTCGCCGTGTTCGTCGCCGTGTTCTCGCAGTTCATCTCGGACGTCGGCTACACGCTCCTCAACCCGCGCATCAGGTTCAGCTGAGCATGGCAAGCACCATCGCGGGCCAGACACCGGCCGCCCCGTCCAAGCTCCAGAGCATCGTGGGTGCCATCGGGCTGCTGCGCGAGAGCCCGATCGGGATGATCGGCGCTGCCCTGCTGCTGTTCTGGGTGATCCTGGCGATCCTGGCGCCGGTCCTGCCGCTGCACGACCCGAACCAGGCGATCGCCCCGTTCCAGAAGATCTGGGCCACCGGGCCCAAGGGCGACTTCTTCGTGCTCGGCACCGACCACAAGGGTCGCGACATCCTCTCGCGCCTGATCTGGGGCTCGCAGCGCGTGCTGATCTGGGCGTCGCTCGCGACGCTCGTGGCCTACATCGTCGGCATGTTCATGGGGGTGGCCGCCGGCTATCTCGGTGGCCGGTGGGACGAGGTGCTGTCGTTCATCGGCAATGTGCTGCTGTCCTTCCCGGTGATGGTGCTCTACATCATCATCATCAGCAACCTGGGCTCGTCGGGGCTCAACATCATCCTGGCGGTGACCTTCGCCTCGGCACCTGGCATCATGCGCATCGTGCGCGGGCTGGTGCTCGACCTGAAGACGCGTGACTACATTTTCGCTGCCCAGACGCGCGGTGAGTCGCCCTTGCGGATCATGCTCGTGGAGCTGCTGCCGAACGCGCGCGGGCCGTTGATCGTCGATGCGTGCCTGCGGCTCGGCTACACCGTGATCACCATCGCGACCCTGGGCTTCCTCGGCCTCGGCCTGCCGCCGCCCGACCCGGACTGGGGGCAGATGATCTTCGAGGCGGTCCCCGTCGGCGTGTTCGCGATGCACGCCATGCTGATCCCGGCACTGGCCGTCTCCTCGCTGGTGCTGGGCTTCAATCTCCTCGCGGACGGGCTGCGGGAGATCTCGCTGAAGGACTGAGCCCATGGCCGACCAGCAGCCAATCCTGGAGTGCGAGAACCTCGCGATCTCCTATTTCACGCGTCAGGGCGAGATCCCGGCCGTGGTCGACTTCAATCTCAAGGTCATGCCGGGCGAGGCGGTGGGCGTGGTCGGCGAGTCGGGCTGCGGCAAGTCCACCGTCGCCCTCGCGATCATGTGCTATCTCGGCAAGAACGGCCGGATCGTGAACGGCTCATTGAAGTTCAAGGGCCGCGACATGACCAAGATGAGCCAGGAGGAGCTGCGCCAGCTCCGCGGCTCCGAGATCGCCATGGTCTACCAGGAGCCGATGGCGTCGCTGAATCCGTCGCTGCTGATCGGCAGGCAGCTCATGGAGGTGCCGCTCTACCACGAGCAGGTGAGCGAGGCGGAGGCGCGCGAGCGGGCCGCCAAGATGCTGGCGGCGGTCAAGCTGCCCGACCCGCAGCGGATCATGAATTCCTACCCGCACCAGATCTCGGGCGGCCAGCAGCAGCGCGTCGTCATCGCCATGGCGCTGCTGTCGAACCCGGCACTGTTGATCCTCGACGAGCCGACGACGGCGCTCGACGTCACGGTCGAGGCCGGCATCGTCCAGCTGATCAAGGACATCGCGGGGCGCTTCGGCACTTCGATGATCTACATTTCGCACAATCTCGGCCTAATCCTCGAGACTTGCGACCGGATCACGGTGATGTATTCGGGCGAGGCGGTCGAGAGCGGAACGGTGCACGAAGTCTTCGACCAGATGCGCCACCCCTACACCCGCGGCCTGTTCAACTCGATCCCGCTGCCCGGGGCGGACAAGAACGCGCGCCCGCTGATCCCGATCCCGGGCCAGCTGCCCCTGCCGCACCAGCGGCCGCAAGGATGCTGGTTCGGGCCGCGCTGCGGGTACTTCGAGCAGTCGGTCTGCGCGCACAGCCATGTGGCCATGGAGACGGTCGACGCCGCCACCGGCCACGGCGCGCGGTGCCGCCGCTGGCACGAGATCGACTGGGAGGCGGCCCGTCCGCACCGCAAGCCCTTCGAGGCGGCGCCGCTGGGGCCGGTGGTGCTCGAGGTCGACCGGCTCAAGAAGTACTACGAACTCGCCGACAGCTCGCTGTTCGCCATGTTCAAGGGCGGCAAGCCGCGCACGGTCAAGGCCAACGAGCAGCTCGACTTCGACGCGCGTGAGGCACAGACGGTCGCCATCGTGGGCGAATCCGGCTGCGGCAAGTCGACCTTCGCCAAGGTGATGATGGGGCTGGAGACCGCGACCGAAGGCCAGATCCGCCTCAACGGCAAGGACATCTCGCGGATCAAGGTCCAGAGCCGGGGTCCCGACACCGTCGGCTACATGCAGATGGTGTTCCAGAACCCGTTCGACACGCTCAACCCGAGCCATTCGGTCGGCGGTCAGATCGCGCGCGTGGTGCGTAAGTTCGGCGGTGAGACCGACCCGGAGCGGATCCGCCAGCGGGTGTTCGAGCTGCTCGATCTCGTCAAGCTGCCCCGCGCCTTCTACTACCGTCGGCCGCGCCAGCTCTCCGGCGGGCAGAAGCAGCGCGTCGGCATCGCCCGCGCCTTCGCCGGCAAGCCCAAGGTGGTGATCGCGGACGAGCCGGTCTCCGCACTCGACGTCTCGGTGCAGGCGGCGGTCACCCAGCTCCTGATGGAGATCCAGCGCCAGAACCGGACCACGCTTCTGTTCATCAGTCACGACCTCTCGCTGGTCCGCTATCTCTCCGACCGCGTCGTGGTGATGTATCTCGGCCAGATCATGGAGCAGGGCACCACCGACGAGGTGTTCAGCCCGCCCTACCATCCCTACACCGAGGCGCTCCTGTCGGCGGTGCCGATCGCCGACACCAAGATCCGCAAGAAGCACATCGTCCTGGAAGGTGAGATCCCTTCGGCGCTCAACCTGCCTACCGGCTGTCCGTTTCACACTCGATGCCATCGCAAGATCGGCCGGATCTGCGAGGCTGAGGCACCGCCTGTGCGGATCTTCGCGGAGGGGCACGAGATCCGCTGCCATCTGCCGATGGCGGAGCTGGCCGCGATGGAGCCGGTGATCGCGATGCCCGAGGCGCCCGCCCAGGCCGCGGCGGAGTAGGTTCCACGGGTTGACCGGCGCGCCTTCGCGGCCTTAGCTCCCGCACACGGAAGTCTTTGGCCAAGACGGAGGACGCATGGACAAGCATCCGCTGCCGCAGCTGATCGAGGCCATGCACGCGACGATCCAGGGCCACGCCGCTCAGCTCGATGCCTTGGACGAGGCGCTCGGCGATGGCGATCACGGGACCAATCTCGCCCGCGCCCTTGCCGCGCTGTCCTCCCGGCGGGGCAGGCTCGCCGAGCTGTCGCTCGCCGAGGCGCTGACCGAGGTGGCCGACGTGATCGAGCATGAGGCCGGCGGCGACGGCGGCAGGTACTATGGTGCGCTCTGCCGGGGGATGGGCGGCAAGGCGACGGCTGCGGTCGACGGGAAGGCCCTGGTCGCCATGCTCGAGGCGGGCGTGAAGGCGGTTCAGGAGGCCGGTGGCGCCGTCAAGGGCGACAAGACGCTGCTCGATGTGCTGATCCCCGTCACCCAGGGCGTGCGCAGCCAGATCGACGCGGGCGATCCGGCTAGGATCGGTGCGCGGATCGTCGCTGCCGCGGCGCATGGCCTGCACGGCACGACCCATCTCGAGGCGAAGAGGGGTCTCGCCGCCGGGCTCGGGCCCGCCAGTATCAACCGGATTGATCCGGGCGCCTGCTCATGCGCCCTCCTGTTCGGCGCCGCCGTGGGGCTGCTCGAGCGGGCGCCGCAGGCCGCCTGACGGAACCGTCATCCTCGGGCGGCTTGTCGGCTCGGCGGATTGCCGCTAACCCCGCCGCGTTCGGGCCGTGGCGCGGCCGCGTCGGGGAATGTTCATGGCACAGCCGGTACTCAGCCGCGTCGCCGAGGCGCGCACGTTCCTCAGCAAGCTATGGAAGCTGACCGCTCCCTATTGGTGGTCCGAGGAGCGTTGGTTCGCGCGTGGGATGCTGGCCCTGATCGTGGGGCTGAACATCTTCTCAGTTTACCTCCTCAAGCTCTACAACGATTGGAACGGGCGCTTCTTTAACGCTCTGCAGGACAAGAATCAGGAAACCTTCTTCACCGAACTCAAATACTTTGCTGTTCTGGTCGCAGTCTTCATCATCAATGCGATGTACCGTGTCTGGCTGCGGCAGCTTCTGTCGCTTCGCTGGCGCCAGTGGCTCACCAAGGAATATGCCGGCACTTGGCTCGCGGACCGCACCTATTACCGCATGGAGCTCACCGGCCACGGCACGGACAATCCCGAGCAACGGATCGAGCAGGACATCTACAATTTCACCATCTCGACGCTGACCATCTCGCTGACCCTGCTCTCCGAAGTCATGAGCCTCGTAACCTTCGCGGTGATCCTCTGGCAGCTTTCGGGTGCCATCACGATCCCGATCCTGGGCGGGATCCAGATTCCCGGCTACATGATGTGGGTAGCAATCGCCTATGCTCTGGTCGGCTCCTGGCTGACATACGCCATCGGCAAGCCGCTAGCCCGGATCAACTTCGAGCAGGAGCGGTACAATGCCGATTTCCGCTATCGCCTGATGCGGGTTCGGGAGAACGCCGAAAGCATCGCCCTCTACGAGGGCGAGAACGACGAGAAGCGCCGCCTCACCCATTCCTTCTCGTTCATCTACGCCAACTACCGGCGCCTCATGACCTATACCAAGCGCCTGAACGGTCTGAACGCCTTTTATGGCCAGGTCGCCAGCATCTTCCCGCTGGTCGTGGCCGCTCCGGGCTACTTTGCCGGGGCCATCCCACTCGGCGTGCTGATGCAGACCGCCAACGCGTTCGGTCAGGTGCAGAGTTCGCTGTCCTGGTTCGTCGATCAGTTCCAGACCCTGGCCGAGTGGAAGGCCGTGGTCGATCGTCTCACGACCTTCACCGAGTCGATGAGCCTGGCCCGTACGGCGCAGCACGAGCAGGCGTTCGCCAAGACCCAGTCGCCGGGTGGCTACCTCGCGCTCGAGGATGTCGAGGTTGCCCTACCCAACGGTCGTGTGCTTCTGGACGACGTCGATCTGACGGTCAGGCGCGGCGAGCGTGTCGTGATCCAGGGTCCGTCGGGCAGCGGCAAGACCACGCTATTCCGGGTCCTGTCCGGCTTGTGGCCATTCGGCAAGGGCATCATCCGCCTGCCGGCCGGTGCGAAGCCGCTGTTCCTGCCGCAGCGTCCCTACATCCCGATCGGCACGCTGAAGGAAGCGCTATGCTATCCCGACAAGCCAGAGGCGCATAGCGACGCCGAGGTCGGGGAGGCCATGACGCTCTGCCAGCTCGGCCAGTTCGCCGACCGGCTCAACGAGCCGGGCAACTGGGCCATGTCCATGTCGCCCGGCGAGCAGCAGCGGCTCTCCTTCGCGCGCGCGCTGCTGGTCAAGCCCGACTGGCTTTTCCTGGACGAGGCCAGCTCGGCGCTCGACGAGGCAACCGAGGCTGCCATGTACCGGCTGATCGCCGAGCGGCTGCCCGGGCTCACCATGGTGAGCATCGCGCACAAGCCCAGCGTGGTGGCGTTCCACGACCGGCGCGTCGTGCTGGACCCGGAGGCACGTGCCATCAGCGTCGAGGCGCCGGCCCCGGCCGGCGCCTG
>JBGAKU010000213.1:0-9550 GCA_044224255.1 Geminicoccaceae bacterium | reverse complement strand
CGTGCCGCTCACCGATATCAAGTACAAGGAGCTGCGCACCTTCCCGGCCCAGACCGACCAGGAGGAGGTCGCCCGCGCCTTCCGCCGCTACGCCCTGGTCTCGGCCCCCGTGGTCGACGCCGACGGCCGCCTGCTCGGTGTGATCACGGTCGACGACGTGGTCGACGTGATCGACGAGGAGGCCGAGGACGATATCCTCAAGCTCGGCGGCGTCAGCGAGGACGACACCTACGTGCCAGCGTTGCAGACCAGCCTGAAGCGGATGCCCTGGCTCGGCGTCAACCTGTTCACCGCCCTCCTCGGCGCCTTCGTCATCGCCCAGTTCGAGGGCACCATCGCGCGCTTGGTCTCGCTCGCCACCCTGATGCCGCTGGTCGCCGGCATGGGCGGCAATGCCGGCACCCAGGCGCTCACCGTCACCGTCCGCTCGCTCGCGGCGGGCGAGATCACCAAGGGCACCAGCTGGCGCGCCGTCGGCAAGGAGCTGGTGGTGGGCCTGCTCAACGGCGGCACCTTCCTCGTCGCCGGCGCCGCCCTGGCGCTCATCCTCTACGGCCAGCCCGTGCTCGCCGCCGTGTTCGGCACAGCCCTCCTGCTCAACCTGGTCGTCGCCGCCGTCCTCGGCACCACGATCCCCCTCCTCCTCGACCGCCTCGGCCAGGACCCGGCCGTCGCCTCCAGCGTGTTCCTCACGCCGATGACCGACGCGATCGGGTTTTTCGTGTTCCTGGGGCTGGCGACGGTGTTCTTGTTGTGACCGCCGCCCGCGAGCGACGGCCCAACCGCTCAGCTCGCCGCCATGCCACCGTCGCGCGGCAGGGCGAAGTAGATCCAGCGCTTGCCGCCCTTGAGCGGGCGCTTGGCCTGCACCGCAAAGTGCCGGTGCAGCTCCCGCTCGAAGCTCTCCATGCCGTAGTCGGCGTAGATGTCGTCCTTGTTGGCGAGCAGCATCTCGACCATCTCGTCGTCGCGGCCGACGAACTCGATCACCAGCGCGGTGCCGAGGCCGGCGAGCCAGCCGATGAAGTCGCGCATCGGGATGTTGGCGCCGATCACGATGTGGTGCAGCAAAGCGAGGCAAAGCGTCAGCTCGGGCCGGCCGCGCTCGGGCAGCGCCTTGCGCTCGAGGCCGCGCCAGCCCTGGCTCGGCGACGGGTCGGCGAGGTTGATCACCAAGGGCAGGATCTTGCGCCGGTCGTCGCGCTCCAGCTGCGCACGGTAGAGGCGCTCGACCGCCATCCAGTCGCCGTCCATCGCCACGACACAGTCGCTGTGCTCGGCGGCGAGGCGCGAGAACAGGCCCGCATTGCAGCCGAGATCCCAGACCAGCCGCCAGTGGCGGTGCCCGGCGGCCGCGCGCACGAAGTCGCGCTTGGCGGCGTGCTCGGCCACGTCGTAGCTGTGCGTCTCGGTGTAGTCCGCCCAGGTGGTCTTGGCGCCTTTGGGCGTCATGCGGTCGATGATCTTCCTCAGGCCGGCGACGTTCCTGGCGATCAGGGACGCATCGAACCCAGCCTCGGCCAGCGACGAGCGCACGTCGCTCGGCTTGCCCGCATAGCGGCGCTGCAGCGCGCTCTGAGCGACGACGTGCAGCAGGACGCCGGGCCGCGCCAGATCGCGCGTCGAGAGCAGCAGGCGCAGCGCCTGTGCCGCGATGCCGTCGATGCTGCCGCGCAGCCACGGCCGGAAGTCGGCCCCCTTGTAGGCCTGCAGCATCAGGGGATGCAGGAACTGCTCGCAGAACTGTCGATACCCGACCCAGGGCTGCCCCGGGCGCAGCCGCTCGAACGAGGGAATGTCGACGAAGCAGGGCCGAGCGCCCTGCCACTGGATGTTGTAGGCCGAGGAATCCTTCATGATCATGCCGTCGTCGACCGCGGCCGCGAGCAGCTCGAGATGCAGCAGTGCCGCATCTTTCAGCATGCCGAAGGTCCACTCGTAGGGATAGCTGACGAAGGGGATCCGCGCATGCGCGAGCACCGCGGCCCACTCGCCGCGCAGCTCGGCCTCGAGGCCGCCCGGCACCCTTTCCGTCGCGATGATGCGCCCTTGCACCGTGCCCTCGCGGAAGAAGGCGCTGGCGCTCAGCTGCTCCCAGTCCTGCAGCGCCTTCGCGCTGATGCCGCGGAAGACCGCACCGTCACGGTAGAACACCATGCCGTTGCGGTCGCGGTAGGAGCCGGGCTCGATCTGCCAGGATGCGCGGGCGCGGGCAGGGTGGTACGCCGCGCCGTCCAGCGGCGAGGCGAGCTCGACCTCCTCGGCCTCCGCGAGGCCGAGCTCGGGCGCGATCTCGACTGGCATGGCCGTCAGTCCGCGGCCTGCCGGGCTTTCGCGGGCTCGCGCTTGAAGCCGAGCATCGAGACGAGCTTCTGCCAGTAGAGCTTGCCCGCCAGCAGCAGGCCGGCGACCCCGCCCAGCACGAGCTGCAGGATCATGCTGCCCGTGCCGGGGTCGAGATAGGCATGGGCGGTCGTGGTCGAGACGCCGATCAACAGCAGGGCGAGCGCGCAAAGATAGGCTGAACAGGCGAAGCAGCTCATCGGATTGTTTCCTGGCTTGGCAGGCGTTGCTCGGAGGGTGCAGGTCCCCACGATGTCCTCGGTTCCCAGCTTGAAAGGATTCTCCTCAAATTACCACAAAACTGTCATGAAGGCCGGGTCTCGCGCCCGGCCGGGGCGTGGCGGAGGGACGAATCTAGCGGCGAGAACCGCCCTGTTCGAGCGGAGCAGCGAACCTGAAGCCTGTACACGAGGGCGGCGCCGCCGCAGACGGGGGCTGGCCCCTGCATCCGTTCCTGTTCGCCGCGGCGCCGGTTTTGTCGCTCTACGCCAGCAATCTGCGCGAGACGAACCTCGGCGACATGACCTCGGCCATGGCCGCGGCGCTGTGCTTGGCGCTTGTCCTGTTCCTGGGCTTCGGTGCCGCGCTGCGGCGGTTCGGCGCGCGGGCCGCGGTGCTCGCCAGCGTCGTCGTCCTAGTGGCACTCCACTACACCGACCTCGCCGTCCGGCTGGGCGGGCTCGCCGGCGTCGCCTGGCCCGAGGAGGTCGCCCTGCCATGGGCGCTGCTGGCCATGGCGGCCGGGCTGGCCGCCGTCTGGCTGGCACCGTTCAGCATGGTGCTGCCGAACACCATCCTCAACGGCTTCGCCATCGTGTTCCTGGCGATCCCGCTCTGGCAGATCGGCGTGCACAGCTGGGACGGGCGGAGCGCGCGGGTTCCGGTCAGCACGCCCGACCTGCCCTCCGCCGGCGCGACCTCGCCCGACGTGCCGCCGGATATCTACTACATCATCTTCGACCGCTATGCCTCGCAATCCACCCTTGCCAGCGAGTATGGCTTTGACAACTCGCCGCTGATCGATCTTCTCAGGTCACGTGGCTTCTATGTCGCCGACGACAGTTATTCCAACTACCTGAAGACTGCTCCCTCACTCGCCTCGTCGTTGTCGATGGACTATATCAACTTCCTGTCGGAGAAGAAGGAAGACTACGGCATCGCCTGGCAGCCGATGTATGGCATGCTCGGCGAGCATCGCGTCGGCAGATTCCTTAAGGGCGAGGGCTACACCTACATCCAGATCGGCGCGTGGTGGCGGGTGACCCAGCACAACCCCTTCGCCGACGAGAACTACAGCTTCGGCTTCAGCGAGTTCGACTGGCAGTTCGCCAGGAAGACGCCGCTGCCGCAACTCCTGGCAGCACTCGTCCCGGACAGCAGCATGGCCAGGCAGCTGGCCTGGGAGTATGGCCAGTGCCAGCGCGTGCCGCGGCAGATCGAGCAGATCAAGGCCTCGGGCGGGCGTGCCGAGCCGGTATTCGTGTTCGCCCACATCCTCTTGCCGCACGAGCCCTACCTGTTCGATGCGGACGGCCGCTGCCTGTCCCTGGCCGAAGCCGCCGCGCGCGACCCCGAGGCGGGCTATCTGGCCCAGCTCCGCTACGCCAACCTGTTGGTTGCGGATCTCGTCGCCGGCCTGCTCGACCGGCCGGGCAAAAAGCCGGTGATCGTCCTGCAGGCCGACGAGGGGCCGTTCCCGGAGCGCTATCGGGGCGGCGCGCTCTCCTGGCACGAGGCGGAGCCAGCCGAACTCAGGATGAAGTCGGGCATCCTCAACGCCTATTATTTCCCCGACGGGGACTATGCCGCCCTCTATGCCGGGATCACCCCGGTGAACTCGTTCCGGACGATCCTCAACAAATATTTCGGCACCGGGCTGGAGCACCTGCCCGACCGGATCTACGCCTCGCCCGACGTGTTCCGGATCTACGACTTCTTCGACGTGACCGACCTGGTCCACGGCGGGGCGCATTAGGCGCGTGTTCATGCCTCATCTTGCCATGCGGCGCCTGATCGACTCGGCCTGGACCACCTGCCGTACCACGCCACAGCGCAAACGCGCGTGAAATCGGCCATGATAGCGGCGGCCGGCCGGGGGCCTGTGCGATCGGCGGAGCGGACGGCTTCGAGGCGTGATGACGGGCGGGGCGGACGAGACCCCGGGCAGCGAGGACGTGGACGGCCCGACGGCGACGCCCAAGGTCGTCGCGCTCCGGCACCGGAAGGTGCGGCACCCCACCACGCGCCGGGAGCCCAGCGCCGGCATCTCACCCTCGCCTTCGTGGATCTGATCGACTCGACGGCGCTGGCGACCCGCCTGGATCCCGAGGACCTGCAACAGTCCTGGGCGGCGTTCACGCCGTGGTCGCCGAGGCCGTCGGCCAGTTCGACGGCCGTGTCGTCCATGGCGAGGGCGACGGGCTCCTAGCCTGCTTCGGCTGGCCCGCGGCGCATGAGGACGACGCCGAGCGGGCGGTGCGGGCGAGCCTCGCCGCCATCGCGGCCGTGGGCCGGCTGGTAACGGGGGCTGACCTGCCGCGCCGGCATCGCGACCGGGACCGTGGTGGTGGTCGAGCAGCCGGACGGCCCGACGATCTACGGCGACGCGCTGCACCTGGCGTCGCAACTCCACGCCTTCGGGCCGCCCGGCAGCGTCGGGCTCGCCGACGGCGCCCGGCGGGCGCTGGGCGATCTGTTCGCCTTCGCGAGCCTGGGTGCCCGACCGCCGAAGGGGTCGGAGACGCCGGTCGAGGCCTGGCTGCTCCTCGGCGAGGGGACGGAGGAGAACCGCTCCGAGGCGCTGCGCCGTACCGCCGTCACGCCGCTGGTGGGGCGTCGACAGGATCTGACACTGCTGCTCGACCGCTGGCGGCGGGCGAGGGGCAGGTGTTCCTACTGTCCGGTGCGCCCGGCATCGGCAAGTCGCGGCTGGCCTGGGCCCTGCGCGAGCGCCTGGTCGCGGTCCCCGACTACTGGACGGTCGGCCAGGCGATCGACTGGCTGCGCGCCAAGCCCGACCTGCCCGACGATTTCTACGACATCTTCCTGATCGACCCGCGCTTCCGGGTCGTCGGCGACGTGCCGCTGAGCCGGCTGATGCGCACCCGGCGCGCCGTGCCGCTCACCGATATCAAGTACCAGGAGCTGCGCACCTTCCCGGCCCAGACCGACCAGGAGGAGGTCGGCCGCGCCTTCCGCCGCTACGCCCTGCTCTGGTACGGAGAGCCGGTCCTCGCCGGCGTGTTCGGCGCCGCCCTCCTGCTCAACCTGGTCGTCGCCGCCGTCCTCGGCACCACGATCCCCCTCCTCCTCGACCACCTCGGCCAGGACCCCGCCGTCGCCTCCAGAGTCTTCCTCACCCCCATGACCGACGCCCTCGGCTTCCTCGCCTTCCTGGACCTCGCGAGCCTGTTTTTGCTCTGACCGCTCGCGCTGCCGGCCGGAATTCCTGGGTTCGGAGTGAGTGGGTTCATCTACATTCTGAGTTGAGCCATGGCCGATCTGCACCGGATTGATCCTCGACGATTGCAGATCTTGTTTCACCTTGCTCGCGATTTCCCATAGGGAGATCTGTCTACTTTTGGTCTTGACCGCCGCGGGCCGATCTGTCAATTTTTGGCGAAAAGCAGACGCCTCTCAGCCACCTCGAGCATGGTCGATCACTTGGTGGGAGATGCGTGATGAAGGTGTGCTCCGTGTCGTCGCTGTCGAGGATGGCGCTCGCGGCGCTCGTGGTGAGTGCCTCACCTTTCACGGCAATGGCGGCAGAAAGGATGGCGGCCGCCAGCGTGACGCTAAGGGCCGGGCCGTCCCAGGTCCCGACCTACGTCCGACCGGAGCTTTCCGGAGCCGCCGCGCGCCGCGCGGCCACGTTCGTCGTGACCTATACCGGCTTCAGCAGCGCCGCGAAGAGCGCGTTCCAGCGCGCCGTGAGGATCTGGGCGAGCCAGGCAAGGGTGGTGTCGGCGGTACCGATCACCATCGCGGCGCGCTTCGAGCGGCTGGGCACGGGCATTCTCGGCTCGGCCGGCCCCAATTTCGTCTGGCGGAACTTTGCCGGGGCACCGGTGGCCAACACCTGGTACGTCGACGCCCTGGCCAACAAGCTGCACGGCTCCCAACTCAATCCGGCGCCGGATATCGTGGCACGGTTCAGCAGCGTGTTCCCCAACTGGCATTTCGGCAGCGGCGCCGCCCCTGCAGGAAAGTACGACTTCACCTCGGTGGTGCTGCACGAGATCGGCCATGGGCTGGGCTTCCTGGGGGCCGGCAATGTCTCGGGCAGCCAGGGAACCGTGCGCCTGAGCGGCACTCCCATCATCTACGACCGGTTCACCGAGAACGGCGCTGGCAAGGCGCTGCTGACCTTCGCCGACAACTCGACAGCGCTCTCGAGCCAGCTGCGCAGCGGCAACCTGTTCTTCGACAGCGCTCTGGTGCGAGCTGGCAATGGCGGCCTGCGGGCGAAGATCTACGCGCCATCGGTATTCCAGCCTGGCAGCAGCTACTCGCATCTCGACGAGGCAACCTATCTCGCGGGCAATGCGAACTCGCTGATGACACCCCAGCTCGGTCAGGGCGAGACCATCCGTAGTCCCGGCCCGATCACCCTGGCGGTCTTCGACACGCTGGGCTGGTGAGCGGGGGCCATCCTCGGCCCGAGCAGGCTGCATGGTGGCCGACTGCGGTTGCCCGCGACCGGCCACCGGTAGTACTCCCTTGACGAGCAGGGAGGCGGGCCATGACCAACGAGCTCAGCTACGTCCACGGCGCATCCGACGTGCCGCTGCTCGGCGAGACGGTAGGGGCGCATTTCGCGCGCTCGGCGGCGCGCTGGCCCGGCCGCACCGCGCTGGTGGTGCGCGAGCAGGGCATCCGCTGGAGCTATGCCGAGCTCGACGCGCAGGTCGATGCCTTCGCCGCCGGTCTCTTAGCACTCGGGCTCGAGCCGGGCGACCGGGTCGGCATCTGGTCGCCCAACAATGCTGAGTGGGTCGTCACCCAGTTCGCCACCGCCAAGGCCGGGCTGATCCTGGTTAACATCAACCCGGCCTACCGCACCCACGAGCTGGACTATGCGCTCAACAAGGTCGGCTGCCGCGCGCTGATCCTGGCGACCAGCTTCAAGTCCAGCGAGTATGTCGCCATGCTGCGCGAGCTGGCGCCCGAGCTGACGACGGCCCGACCGGGTGCCTTGCGCAGCGCCCGCCTGCCCCGGCTGGAGGCCGTGATCCAGATCGGCGGCACCTCGCCCGGGACCATCCCCTTCGCCGAGGTGGCCGCCCTCGGCACCGGGGCGCAGCGGGCGCGCCTCGCCGCCCTCGCCGGCACGCTGCAGTTCGACGAGCCGATCAACATCCAGTTCACCAGCGGCACCACCGGCGCGCCCAAGGGTGCGACCCTGACCCACCACAACATCCTCAACAACGGCTACTTCATCGGCGAGGCGCAGAAGCTGGGGCCGGAGGACAGCGTCTGCATCCCCGTGCCGCTCTATCACTGCTTCGGCATGGTGCTCGGCAACCTCGCCTGCATCACCCACGGCTCCGCCATGGTCTATCCCGGCGGCGGCTTCGACCCACTGGCCGTCCTGCAGACCGTGCACGAGGAGCGCTGCACGGCCCTCTACGGCGTGCCGACCATGTTCATCGCCGAGCTCGGCCATCCCGAGTTCAAGTCGTTCGACCTGTCCAACCTGCGCACCGGGATCATGGCCGGCTCGCCCTGCCCGATCGAGGTGATGCGCCGGGTGGTGGCCGAGATGCACATGCGCGAGGTGACGATCGCCTACGGCATGACCGAGACCAGCCCGGTCAGCTTCCAGAGCGGCACCGACGAGCCGCTCGAGCGCCGGGTCTCGACCGTCGGCCGCATCCATCCGCACATCGAGGTCAAGATCGTCGACGATGCGGGCCGCATCGTGCCGCGCGGCACCCCCGGCGAGCTGTGCACCCGCGGCTATTCGGTGATGCGCGGCTACTGGGACGATCCCGAGCGCACCGCCGAGGCGATCGACCCCGCCCGCTGGATGCACACGGGCGACCTCGCCGTGATCGACGCCGAGGGCTACTGCAACATCGTCGGCCGGCTCAAGGACATGGTGATCCGCGGCGGCGAGAACATCTATCCGCGCGAGGTCGAGGAGTTCCTCTACGGCCACCCCGCCGTGCGCGACGTCCAATGCTTCGGCGTGCCCGACCGGAAGTTCGGCGAGGAGCTGTGCGCCGCGATCATCCTGAAGGACGAGGCCGAGGCCGACGAGGCCACGATCCGCAGCTTCTGCGACGGCAAGATCGCCCACTACAAGATCCCCCGCTACATCCGTTTCGTCGACGCCTTCCCGACCACGGTCACCGGCAAGGTGCAGAAGTTCGTCCTGCGCGCCGAGACCGCCGCCGACCTCGGCCTGGCGGAGGAGAAGACGGCCTGAGGTGGACCGACGGGACGGGAGCGCTCGGCTGGTTCGTCGTCGCGGCCCGTGTTCCGCACAGGTGACGGAGCGACTGCGGCTCTTCGGCCCGATTTCCCTGGCGCGTCGCCCGGATTGCCCTCTCCCCGCTGGCCTGTCAGGCTCGCGCCGGCATTATTGCCGGGATTTGCCTGGGGGAAAGAATGATGAAGTACCTATACAATATCCGTCGCGCGCTGTTTGCCCTTGGCTGCCTGGCCCCGCTGGCCGCGGCGAACACCGCCTACGGCAACGACCGCGGCGTGCGCGGCATCATGGTGCCGCCCGCGGGCTGCCAGCCCTATGTCGGCGCCAGCTATGCGCTGTTCAGCGGCAACGCCTGGACCATCCTGCAAGGGAGCAGCGCGACCCTGTCCTGTCCCCTCTCGTTCAACAACGTCGACCTGGGCGGGACCTCGGCCGACAACGACATCACCAGGTTCCGGATCCACTACCAGATCCCGTTCACCTTCGGCGAGGTCTACGTCCAGCTCATCAGGAGCGAGGTGCTCGCCGGCCGGTTCGTCAGCTCGGTCGTCTGCGGCGGCCGCGTGATCCCGACCACCACCGACCCGACCGAAACCACCGTCGCCTGCGCGCACGACGTGGCGGGCGACGGTGTGTTCTACAGCTTCGCGATCATCCTCAAGCTGCCCCTGTCCGCCCCGCCGCCCGTGTTCATCGGCATCGACTTGCCGTAGCTACCGGGGGTCGTGGCATCGCGCGGCGCGCCGAGGTCACAAATGAGCCGGCAGGGTG
>JBGAKU010000212.1:0-10519 GCA_044224255.1 Geminicoccaceae bacterium | reverse complement strand
GAGGCAAGCGCATTGTCGAGGCGGTTCCCCTTGCGGCTCATCGACTGGACGAGCCTGTGGCAGGTCAGCGTCGCCCGGTAGGGCCGGCTCGCGTACTGGGCGGATTCAAGCGGTCGTCGCAACACCTTGATGGAGGAGGTTGCGATGAACCGGCGGAAACGGCGAGCGGATCGGTCTGGGCGCAAGTTCTTGCGGTCGCCAGGCCGGCCATCGGTTGCGGGGCGAGAGGAACGAAGGCTGTTCTGGGTGGCGATAGCGGCAGGGGCATCGAGCGAAGCTGCCGCGGCATCGGCCAGTGTGCCCCAGGCGAGCGATCATGGATGACCGGGCGCCGCTCTGAGGCTAGCGCCGGTGCCGGGCTGTTGCACGAGCCTGGTCGACCTTCCGCCAAAGCCTGCCGCCTCCCCGCCATCGGCGCCTCCGACCCGCCTGCCTTCCGCTGGACTATACGAGGCCGCGATGACGATCTGTGGCAGATGGCACAGCCCGCCCCGGCGGTGCGCCGCCGCGCGAGGCGAGCACGGGATCAGTCGTCGACGACCTCGCAGCCGCCCGTGGCGATCGCACGGAGCCTCGCGACGTCGGTCACCCACAGGATCGACCCGTCGGTCTCGACGCCGGCGCGCCGTAGCTTGGCCAGACCGCGCGAGAGGGTCTCGGGTTGCATACTGAGACGCGCCGCGATGAGATTCTTGTCCATCGGCAGCTCGATCCGGCATGGACCTGCGCTGTCACCGCACAGCCGCAGCAGGAAAAGCGCCAGGCGCTGCAACGTCGGACGGCTCGAGACCGCCTCCAGCTGCTTGACCAGACCCTGCAGCCGCACGGCCATGGCCGCCATCACCTTGAAGCACAGCTCGGTGCTTGCGCGCAGCTGGCGCAAAACGCTGGCGGCAGGGATCACCAGCAGACGACTCTCGGCGATTACTTGAGCGCTCACCGGGAAGTTCATGGTCTGCAGCACGACGGCTTCCGCGAAGCTGTCGCCACGGCTGAACACGGCGATGGTGATTTCCTGACCCTGTGGCGCCTGTCGATACAGCCTGACCCAGCCCTCCAGCACGACGAAGAAGCGGGTCGCAGGCTCGTCCTGGAGAAACAGGACGGAATTGCGCGCGAAGGGCTTGGCGATCGCACCTTCGAGCAAGGAGGCGATCCAGGTGGGCGTCAGGCCGCTGAAGACGGGCGTGGCACGCACCAGATCCAGCTCCGCCAGGGACAAACCGCTGCGATGCGCGATCGACGCCCATGGCCCTTCGGCGTGATCTTGCATGTCTGCCACGCGCTTCTCCCCTGCCGACTCGCCATCATAGTCGCGAATGCTTCCAGAAATGGCAAGGCTGGGTCAAACCGTGGTCGGCTTGGCGGCCGCCACCCGCCGTTCGGCGCGCTTGCGGCGCTCGATTAGTGGCGGGCACACCCGGTCGTTGGCGTAGTTTACCTGACAATTGAGGCAGTGGATGCATTCGCCGAGATGGATGGCACCTTCCGGCTGAATGGCGCCGACCGGGCATTGAATGGCGCAGATCCTGCACTCCACCCCGCACTGGCGCCGCCGCTTGAGCCACTCGAACTGACGCAGGCGGGCCGGCAGGGCCAGGGCGGCCCCGAGCGGGCAGAGGTAGCGGCACCAGGCACGCTCGACGAACAGCCCCATCCCGAGCACCAGGAGCGCCCACGCCACGAACCAGGGCTCGCGCCAGAAGTGCAAGACGATCGCCGTCTTGAACGGCTCGATCTCGGCGAGCTGGTGGGCGAAGCCCATCGAGCCAAGCGAGATGGCGAACAGGCCCAGAAAGAGTAGGAACTTGAGGCTGCGCAGCCGCTCGTGCAGCCACCACGGCACGGTCAGCTGCGGCACCTTGAGCCGGCGAGCACCTTGATTGAGCAGCTCCTGCAGGGCACCGAATGGGCATAGCCAGCCGCAGAACGGCCCGCGCCCCCATAGGACGAGCGCTGCTGCGACGCCGCACCAGAGGATGAAGATCAGCGGCTCGAGCAGGAAGGCTTCCCAGCGGAAGCCGGTACGCAGCGCGTCGCCGAACGTCAGCACGTTGACGACCGACAGCTGTGCCGTGACGTACCAGCCCAGCCAGAGCAGCGTGAACAGCAGAAAGCCGAGCCTCACTCGCCGCAGGACCTTCGGCCGGGCCGTCAGCCAGTCCTGGCCGAAGAAGATGGCGCTGAGGACCGCGAGAGCGGCGAGCAGGACCGCGATGTCGGCCCAGCGTGCCCGCCAGATCCGCTCCCACAACGGCGTCGTCGGCACCGGCTGGACGACATAGCGGGCGGGAATCTCGTAGGTCACATCGAAGAGCGCGCGCGCGTCCGTCCCAGCACTGGTGCGGCCCGGCAGGACGAGCTGCAGGCGCCATGTCTGGTCCGGCCGAAACCCGGTGCCGGCCGGGATGGTGAACAGGGACATCTCGCGCAGCGCCGGTGAGCCAGCGGCCATGAGCTCGTCGATGCGCACGTGACCATCGGCGGACAGGCGCCAAGTATGATCGCCCTGGGCGAGCTGAATGCGGTCGAACCATCCGTCGCGACGCCAGCTCGTCCCCCGGTATGAGTAGAGCCCCCGGCCGCCGACAAAGAGCACGAGATCGCCAGAATGCAGGCGTGTCGTAGCGGCCGCGTAGTCACGATCGCCCAACAGATTGCGTCCGACACGGGCCAGCGAAGCGAGCCCGACATAGAGCTCGGCAACGACGGCATCCGGGTCAGCGGCGACCGCCGGGCTGGCGCCTTGCGCCGCGAGTGCCGTCACCATCTCCGCTCCGGTGATCCGGCGTGTCGTCAGCGAGCCGTCGGCAATCAGCTCGTCCCAGCTGGCCTGGCTGAACTGGCTCAGGTCGACGCCTTGCGATGGCAGGGCTCCGATCTCGCGCCCCACCGCACGCGCGGCCGCCATGATCGCATCGACGATCACCGACGAGGAGACGGTGGCCCCGGCGACCGCATCGATCTGCCCTGGACCGGCGCCGGCGCGGACGACGCTTACGGCCTGTCGGATCGACCGTCCGGCCAGCCCCTCGACCAGCCGATCGAAATCCTGCGCCTTGGCGCCGGTCGCCATGATGGGCTCATGCTGCTCGAGCAGAAGCGCGCCAGTGATCGTGCCTGCGACGTCAAGCCCGACCAGAATGTCCAAAGGCTTGCCCGAATAGCCGACCGAGCCGATGGCGGCGGCGGTCGACAGGACCGCGCCCAAGGTCGCGTCGCCGCGACGGGCCCGCCAATAGGGTGTCGCCCCTACCGTCGGCTCGAACGATTCGGCGCCCGGAAAGACGCGGCGCAGGAGATCAGGGCCGGGCTCGGCCCCGAGGGCAGGAAGCCACCCCAGCAGCAAAGTCACAATCAGCCAGACGCGCATCGCCCCGATCCGTTCCATTGGCGGCGAGGCTGCGTCGCTCGCGCGCAGAGGACCTTGACCACGGTCAAGGCAAGGCTGCGGCCGCTTTCTAGTCTTCAGCCGATCAGGGGTTCCCTCAGGGGTAGGACTAGATGAACGCTGACCGCGCCTTTCGCATCTCGACCCTGGCGACCGCTACAGCGATCGGGTTGGCGAGCGCCACCCTCGCATGGGCGCAGCAGGCGAGCCCCGCTCCCACAGAGCTGAAGAAGCACGAGACCACGGCACCCGGGCAGTACGAGCCGAGCCTTGACGTCCTCAAGGATCAGCAGCTGCCCGCACCCGGCGCCCAGGAGGGCATCCCTGCCCTGACCCAGGCCGAGGCCGACGAGGCCAACACGATCTACTTCCAGCGCTGCGCCGGCTGCCACGGCGTCCTGCGCAAAGGGGCGACCGGCAAGGCGCTCACCACCGACCTCACGCGCGAGCTCGGCTACGATTACCTCAAGAACTTCATCACCTACGGCTCGCCGGCCGGCATGCCCAACTGGGGCACCTCGGGCGCGCTCTCCGAGGGGCAGGTCGACCTCATGGCCCGCTACCTGCTCAACGAGCCGGTAGCACCCCCCGAGTGGGGCATGAAGGAGATGCGCGACTCCTGGCAGGTGCTGATCCCGGTGGACCAGCGCCCGAAGGAGAAGATGAACAAGCTCGACCTCGACAACCTGTTCTCGGTGACCTTGCGCGACACCGGCGAGGTGGCGCTGATCGACGGCACGACTTACGAGATCGTCAAGATCTTCCCCACCGGCTATGCCGTGCACATCTCGCGCATGTCGGCCTCGGGCCGCTATCTCTACGTGATCGGCCGCGACGCGCTGATCAATGTCTTCGACCTCTACATGGACCCGCCGGCCGAGGTCGCCCGGGTCAAGATCGGGATCGAGGCGCGCTCGGTCGAGACCTCCAAGGCGCATGGCTGGGAGGACAAGTACGCCATCGGCGGCGCCTACTGGCCGCCGCAATTCGTGATCATGGACGGCGTCACGCTCGAGCCGCTCAAGATCGTCAGCACGCGCGGCATGATCTACGACGAGCAGGAATACCATCCCGAGCCGCGCGTCGCCTCGATCCTGGCCTCGCACTTCAACCCGCAGTTCATCGTCAACGTCAAGGAGACCGGGTTCATCAATGTCGTCGACTACACCGACATCGAGAACCTGAACGTCACCTCGATCGCGGCCGAGCGCTTCCTGCACGATGGCGGCTTCGACCGCACCGGGCGCTACTTCCTGGTGGCGGCCAATGCCCGCAACAAGGTGGCCGTGGTCGACACCAAGGAGGGCAAGCTCACGGCCCTGATCGAGACGCAGGGCACGACCCCGCATCCGGGTCGCGGCGCCAATTTCGAGACCAAGGAGTGGGGACCGGTCTGGGCGACCTCGCATCTCGGCAGCGAGCATGTCACCCTGATCGGCACCGATCCTGAGAAGCACCCCGAGCATGCCTGGAAGGTGGTGAAGGTGCTGGAGGGCCAGGGCGGCGGCTCCTTGTTCGTCAAGAGCCATCCCAACAGCCGCAACCTGTACGTCGACACGACGCTCAACCCCGAGGCCGAGATCGCGGCGTCGGTGGCGGTGTTCGACATCGACAATCTCGACAAGCCGTACGAGGTCCTGCCGATCGGCGAGTGGTCGGGCATCACCGCGGGCCAGCGCCGGGTCGTCCAGGGCGAGTTCAACAAGGACGGCACCGAGATCTGGTTCTCGATCTGGAACGGCAAGGACGACGAGAGCGCCATCGTCGTCGTCGACGACAAGACGCGTCAGCTCAAGAAGGTGATCAAGGACCCGCGGCTGGTCACGCCCACGGGAAAGTTCAACGTCTACAACACCCGCAAGGACATCTACTGACGGCGCGGCGGCGGACGGCACCATGCATCCTCCTCTGGTTCATCTCGTCGGGGCCGGTCCGGGCGACGCCGATCTGTTGACCCTGCGGGCGGCCCGGCTGCTCCAGATCGCCGACGTCATCGTCCACGACCGGCTCGTCGGCGAGGGCGTGCTCGAGCTGTGCAATCCCAAGGCGCGGCGCATCGACGTCGGCAAGGAGGCCGGCCGGCACGCGCTCTCGCAGGACGGGATCAACGCACTCCTGGCGGAGGTGGCGGCACCGGACCGGGTCGTGGTCCGGCTCAAAGGAGGCGATCCGTTCGTGTTCGGCCGCGGCGGCGAGGAGGCATTCTTCCTCCTGCGGCGTGGGATCCAGGTCGAGGTGGTGCCCGGCGTCACGGCAGCGCTGGGCTGCGCGGCCGCCGCGCTCATCCCGCTGACCCATCGCGGCATCGCCCGCTCGGTGCGGTTCGTGACCGGGCATTGCCGCGCCGACGAGCCGCTCGACCTCGACTGGGCCGGTCTCGCCGACCCGGAGACCACGCTGGTGGTCTATATGGGCCTGGCCCAGATCGGCGAGATCGCGGGCCGGCTGATCGCGCATGGGCTCGCGCCGACCACGCCGGTGGCGGCGATCACCGACGGCTGCGATCGCCGCCAGCGCGTGGTCCGCACGACCCTGGCGCTCGCGGCGGAGGCATCGTCGACGACCCGCCCGGGTGGGCCGACCCTGTTCGTCATCGGCCAGGTCGTCGACGCCGTCGGCCACGACATCGCCCTCGAGATGGCAATGCCGCCCGATGCGCGTCTGTATGCGCCGGTCGCCGGCCATGGCTGAGCGCCTCGCCCTGCTGCTGGCGCTGCTGCCCGCCGCGGCCTGGGGTGCCGACCCGCCGCCGCAGCGCCAGGCGGAGCTGACCTACCTGCTGCGCCAGGACTGTGGCTCGTGCCACGGGCTGACGCTCAAGGGTGGCCTGGGTCCCCCGCTCCTCCCCGCGAGCCTCGCCGACCGCGACCCGAAGGGGTTGGCCCAGGTGATCCGCGAAGGCGTCGCCGGGACACCCATGCCGCCTTGGGCTTTCGAGATCGCGCCCGACGAGGCCGTGTGGCTTGCGGGGCGGCTGATGCGTGGAGATGTTCCGTGACCGTCCGCTGGCTAGCCCTGCTCCTGCTCGCCGCCTTGCCGACCCAGGCGGCAGAGCTGCGTGGCGCCGGCGATCTGGGTATCGTCGTCGAGCGTGAGGCCGGAGCCGTCGCGGTGGTCGAGACCACCGCCACCACCTCGGCCGCGTGGAGGGCCTGGGGGATCTCAGCCACGCCTCGGCCGTGTTCGGCCGCGACGGCCGCCATGCCTATGTGTTCGGCCGCGACGGCGGGCTCTCCAAGATCGACCTGCTCGAGCGGTCGCTGGTCGGGCGGATCGTCCAGGCCGGCAACTCGATCGGTGGAGCGATCAGCGACGACGGCCGTCTGATCGCCGTATCCAACTACGAGCCCGGCGGCGTGCGGGTGTTCGACGCCGGCACACTCGCCCCAGTCGCCGACATTCCCGCCTACTGGGGCGACGACGGCCGTCTGTCCAAGACGGTTGGGCTGGTCGACGCGCCCGGCCGCCGCTTCGTCTGGTCGCTCTACGACGCCGGGGAGATCTGGGTCGCCGACCTCGCCGATTCGGCGCTGCCGCAAATCGAGCGGTTCGCCGGAGTCGGCCGTCAGCCCTACGACGCCAACATCACCCCCGACGGCCGCTTCTATCTTGCCGGCCTGTTCGGCGAGGACGGGGTCGAGCTCGTCGATTTGTGGCACCTCGGCGCCGGCCCGCGCCGGATTCTCGACGGCTACGGCAAGGGCGAGGCGCAACTCCCCGTCTACAAGATGCCGCATTTCGAGGGCTGGGCCAGCGCGGGTGCCGAGCTATTCCTGCCGGCGGTCGGCCGTCACGAGCTCCTGGTGGTCGACAAGGCGAGCTGGCGAGAGACCGCGCGTGCCGGTCGCGGGCAGCCGGTGTTCGCGGTGGCGCGCCCCGACGGGCGACAGGTCTGGGTGAACTTCGCCCATCCGGACAACGGACAGGTCCAGGTCGTGGACGTCCCGACCCGCAAGGTCGTGGCCACCCTGCAGCCCGGCCGCGCCGTCCTGCACATCGAGTTCGCCCCGTGGCGACCAGGCCTGGATCTCGGCCCGGGATGACGACGCCGTGCTGGTCTACGACAGCGCGACCATGGCGCTGCGGACCAGCCTGCCCGTCCGCAAGCCGTCCGGCATCTTCTTCACCGCCCGCGCCAACAGGATCGGCCAATGATCGCGAATGAGGTCCATCTCGGCCCGGTCGAGCTCGGTCTGCTCGATGCCTTCCAGCGCGACCTGCCGCTGCAGCCGCGCCCCTATGGAAGATGGCGGCCCACCTCGGCATCGAAAGCGAGGACAGTCTGCTGGCGATCCTGCAGGATCTCGTCGCCCGGGGCGTCGTCTCGCGCGTCGGTGCGGTGGTGGCGCCGCACCGCGCCGGCTGGAGCACACTGGCCGCCATGCAGGTGCCGCAACAGCTGCTCGAGCCGGTCGCGAACGTCGTGAGCTCCTTTCCGGAGGTCAATCACAACTACGAGCGGGACCATCGACTGAACCTCTGGTTCGTCGTCGCCGCCTCGGCGAAGTGGCGGGTCGAGCAGGTCTTGCGCGAGATCGAGTACCGCACCGGGCTCGCCGTCCTGGATCTGCCACTCCAGCAGGCGTTCCGCCTCGATCTCGGGTTCAGGCTGTCGTGACCCTCGCCGAGTCCGACCGGGCGCTGCTGGATGCCGTCGCGGAAGGGCTGCCCCTGGTTCCGCGTCCCTACGCGGCCATCGGCGAGCGGCTGGGGCTGAGCGAGGACACCGTCCTGGCCGACCTCGGCCGCCTTACGGCCAACGGCGTCATCAGCCGCTTCGGGATCGTGGTGCGCCACCACGAGCTGGGCTGGCGGGCCAACGCGATGACCGTGTGGGACGTGCCGGACGAGCGGGTGGCGGCCGCCGGCGCATGCCTGCGCGAGCTGCCCTTCGTCACCCTGTGCTACCGACGCCTGCGGCACTCGCCCGGGCTGGCCCTACAATCTCTTCTGCATGATCCATGGCCGCGACCGCGACACGGTCCTGGCCCAGGTGGAGACGGCGACGAGCGAGGCGGGCCTCGAGGATCTGGCGCGCGACGTGCTGTTCAGCGTGCGCCGGTTCAAGCAGCGGGGCGCGCGCTACGCCGCGCCACGGCTGCCATGCTGAGCGAGACCGATCGCCGGATCATCGACGCGCTGCAGGGCGGCTTTCCCCTGGCGTCGCGGCCTTTCGCCCGCGTCGCGGCCGGGCTCGGCATGGCCGAGGACGCGCTGATCGAGGCCGTCACGCGGCTGCGCGAGGACGGCGTCCTGACCCGGTTCGGGCCGATGTACGACGCGACGGCGCTGGGCGGCGCGTTCACGCTCTGCGCGCTGGCGGTGCCGGAGGAGCGCTTCGACGCGGTGGCGCGCCTGGTCAATGCGTATCCGGAGGTCGCCCACAACTACCGGCGCGAGCACAGGCTCAACATGTGGTTCGTCCTCGCCACCGAGCGGCCCGGCCGGATCGACGAGCTGGTGGCCGAGATCTCGGCGGCGACGGGCCTGGAGGTCGTCAACCTGCCGAAGCTCGAGGAGTATTTCCTCGAGCTGAAGCTGCGAGCGTGAAGTGCCATGAGGCTCCACGCCACGGACCGGGCGATCGTGCGTGCGACGCAGGCCGGGCTGCCGCTCTGCCGCGAGCCGTACAGGGCGATCGCGGAGCAGCTCGGGCTGACGCCCGAGGAGGTGCTCGCCCGCCTGGAGCACCTGCTGGCAAGCGGCATCATCCGGCGCATCGGCGCCGTGCCGAACCACTACGCGCTCGGTTACCGCGCCAACGGGATGAGCGTCTGGGACGTCGACGACGAGGCGGTGAGCGCGCTCGGCCCCAAGGTCGGTGCGCTGCCCGCGGTCAGCCACTGCTATCGCCGCCCCCGCCACCCGCCGGTCTGGCCCTACAACTTGTTCGCCATGGTGCACGCCCGCAGCAGGGCGGAGGTCGAGACGGAGGTCGCGGCCATCGCGGATCTCCTCGGACCGGCCTGCCGCGCGCACGAGGTGCTCTACAGCACCGCGATCCTCAAGAAGACCTACCTGCGGCTCGGGGAGTGAGACCAGCATGTTCCGACTAAGCCAGTTCATGCGCGAGCTGCTGGAATGACCTCCGGTCCGCCGCGCGAAGCCGCCGGGGCCGGTGGTGATCTGGAACCTGATCGCCGCTGCAACCTCAACTGCATCCGCACTGCTACTCGCTGTCGACCGACGTCGATTTCCCCGCGAGCTGACCACGGCCGAGGTGTTCCGGGTCATGGACGACCTCAAAGCCGCGCGCGTGCCGGTCCTGATCCTTTCGGGCGGCGAGCCGCTCCTGCGGCGCGACATCTTCGAGATCTCGGCGCGCGCCAAGGCCATGGGCTTCTATGTCGGGCTGTCCTCCAACGGCGCCCTCATCGACGAGGCCATGGCGGAGCGCATCGCCGCGGTCGGCTACGACTATGTCGGCGTCAGCCTCGACGGCATCGGGGCGGTGCACGACCGCTTCCGCCGCGTTCCGGGCGCCTATGCCGCGTCGCTCGCCGGCATCGGCGCTGTCGCCCCGGCATCAAGGTCGGCCAGCGTTCACGGTGACCGAGCGCAATGTCGAGCCTACCGGAGATGCGTTGGCGCTCTGGAGGCGGAGCGGTCGACAAAGCTCTACCTCTCGCACCTCGTCTATTCCGGCCGCGGCAATCGCCACCGGGACGCGGACGCCCACCATCGCACCACGCGCGCGGTCATGGACCTCCTGTTCGAGCGCTGCTGGGCGCATGTCCTCGAAGGCCGGCCCACCGAGTTCGTCACCGGCAACAACGACGCCGACGGCGTCTATCTGCTGCGCTGGGTGGAGCGGTATCACCCTGAACGGGCCGCGCACATCCGTGCCAAGCTCGAGGCCTGGGGCGGCAACGCCAGCGGCGTCAACGTCGCCAACATCGACAATTTGGGGCAGGTCCACCCGGATACCTTCTGGTGGGGCTACGATCTCGGCAACGTCAAGGAGCGCCCGTTCGGCGAGATCTGGGCCGATCTGTCCGATCCGGTGATGGCTGGGCTCAAGCAGCGGCCGCGGCCGCTGGAAGGCCGCTGCGGCGCCTGCCCGGAGCAGGCGATCTGCGGTGGCAACACCCGCATCCGTGCCTTGCGCATCCACGGCAACCCCTGGGC
>JBGAKU010000211.1:0-9591 GCA_044224255.1 Geminicoccaceae bacterium | reverse complement strand
TGGCTCGGCGACCAGTCGGAGAACTCGGCCGCCACCTGGGCATTCCTCGATCGCCGCATCGAGGACGTGATGCGGATCGGCCGGCTCCGGTCCAGGATCGATGGTTGGGCGGCCCGATTCACCGGAGCGCGGCCTTCCGCGGCCGGGGGCTGAGGACGCGCCCCTGCGTCAGTAGGGCAGCAGGATGTCCAGCGCCTGGGCGCCGTAGCGCGGCTGCTGCACGTCGGTGATCTGGCCGCGCCCGCCATAGGCGACACGCAGCTCGGCGATCTTCTCGTGCGCGATCGTGTTCCGCGGGGTGATGTCCTCGGGGCGGATGATGCCCGCCACGACCACCTCGCGCATCTCGAAATTGACGCGCACCTCCTGCCGGCCATGGATGACGAGATTGCCGTTCGGCAGCAGCTGCGTGATCACCGCCGCCAGGTTCATGCGGATCTCCTCGGTCCGGTTGACCGAGCCGCGGCCGCTGTTGCGGCTTTGGCTGTCCATCTCGATGAAGTCCTCGGGATCGACCGGCGTCCCGTCGATCGCCTCGGGCAGCGCCTTCACGGCCAGATTCTGGAGCCCGAAGAAGCCGGGAATGCCGAGATGGTCGTCCGACTTGCGCGACCGCGCAGTCTGGTTCGACCAGTTGGCGTTGTCGGACATGCTGACCTCCACGGTCAGGATGTCGCCGACGCGCCGCGCGCGCTGGTCGCGGAAGAAGCCCTTGGCCCCGGAACGCCACAGGGAGTTGGCGCCCGCGCTCGGCTTCGGCTCGGGCTCGGGCATCGGCAGCGAGACCGGCCGGTAGCCGCGCTCCTGGACGGGATTGACGATCGGGGTAAGGTCGGGAGGCCGGCCGATCTCGCTCAGCCGCTCGGCGATCGCGCACCCGGCGAGGCCGGGGGCGATCAACAGCAGGGCGAGACCCGCGCGCCGGCCCGAGCCGATCAAGGCGCCGTAGCCCCGACCTCGACCCGCCGCTCCGCCACCACGACGGCGCGCCGCACCTCGCCGCTGGCGGCATTGCGGACCCGGATGAGCTCGCCCGCGCGCCCGTTGTCGAGCGCCTCGGCGGCCGACACGATCTCCAGGCCGGCACGGCGAAACACGGCGGCGGCTTCGTCGCCACGGCGGACCAGCCACGGGTGCGCCACGTCCCCGGCCCGGATCGGCCGCTGCGGCAGGAGGGTACGAAGGGCCTGGCGCCCGACCAGATCCGCCGGGACCACCAGAGCATCATCGGGCAGATCGGAAGCCAGCAGGCGCACGGGCCTCAGGTCCTCGGCGGCGATGGTGCGACCGCGCATGATCGGGTGGGCGGGCACGAGCGTCTCCACGGGGCGGTCGATCCGGCCGGAAGCCGGCATCGTCGTCCGCTCGCCCGTGGGCAGGACGGCTTCGATCCGCCCTTGAAAGCGACCGGCCCCCTGATCGACGCGCAGGTCGACCAGGGTGATCCGCATCGCCAGGGCGGCGCGGTTGGGCACCTCCCCACGTGGCTGGCGGACCTCGACGGCGATGTCCGGGGTCACGCCCCGGGCGGCGAGCTCGGCGCGGACGAGCTCGCCCACCATGGCTTCGGTCAGCGGCGCCCCGGGCGCCAGGGTCAGCTCGGCCGCATGAGCCTGCATCGGCCAAGCGAGGGCCAGGAGCCAGGCGCGGGTCAGGAGCGAGCGCATGGCGCGGCTAGCGAAGCTGGGTGACGGTGGCCATCATCTCGTCCGAGGCAGAGATGACCTTAGAGTTCATGTCGTAGGCGCGCTGCGCGGCGATCAGCGCGGTGATCTCCTGGACCGGATTGACGTTCGAGCTTTCCAGGAAGCCCTGGAGCACCGTCCCCAGGCCTTCCGTGCCGGGCGGCCCGCCCAGCGCCGGACCGGAGGCGGCGGTCTCCAGCAGCAGGTTGCTGCCGATCGCCTCGAGGCCGGTCTCGTTGACGAAGGTCGCGAGCTGCAGCTCGCCCAGCTCCTGCTCGTCGACCTGCCCAGCGATCTTGGCCGAGACCATCCCCTCCTGATTGATCGACACCTCGACCGCGTCCTGCGGGATCGTGATGCCGGGGCTCACCTTGTATCCGTCGGGCGTGACCAGCTCGCCGTCCGGGCTGAGCTGGAAATTGCCCGAGCGCGTGTAGGCGAGCTCGCCGCTCGGCAGCTCGACCACGAAGTAGCCGCCGCCCTGGATCGCGAGATCCAGGCTGTTCTCCGTGTTCACGAACTCGCCCTGGTCGTGGATCCGGTAGACGGCGGCGGTCTTGACGCCGAGCCCGAGCTGCACGCCGGCGGGCACCACCGTGCCCTCCGCGGAGGAGGGCGAGCCGGTGCGGCGCTGGCTCTGATAGAGCAGATCCTGGAACTCGGCGCGCCGGCGCTTGTAGCCGGTGGTGGTCATGTTCGCGATGTTGTTGGAGATGACCTCGACATGCAGCTGCTGGGCCATCATGCCGGTCGCGGCGACGCTCAAGGAACGCATGCTCGACCCTTCCTTTCGCCCGAAATTCTAGCTGCCGAGGCGTTGCCGCTTGGTTAACCGGCGGCCCGGACCGCCCGCTCGATCGCCTGGCGCTCCAGGTCGTGCTCGGTGTCGAGCAGCCTCTGCGCGCCCTCGAAGGCGCGCACGCTCGCCAGCATCGCGGTCATCTCCAGCACCGGCTGCACGTTCGACCCTTCTAGGGCACCCTGGACCACTCGGGTCGCAGGCGACGGCGGCAGGCCCGGCTCCTCCGCCGCGAACAGCCCGCCGCCCGCATGGCGCAGGGCGTGCTCGTTCGGGAAGGTTGCGATGCCGATCCGCCCGAGCGGGCCGCCGCGCCCCGAGATCGTGCCGTCGCCCGCGACGGTGACCGTAGGCTCGTCGAGCGGGAGCGAGATCGGATTGCCGCTGTCGTCCAGCAGGGGCTGCCCATCCGCGTTCACCAGCCTGCCCTCGCGGTCGATCTCGAGATGGCCGGCGCGCCCGTAGCGGACACCTTCTGCGGTCGCGAAGGCGAGATAGCCCGGCCCTTCCAGCGCGAGATCGAGCGGATTGCCGGTCTGCGTGATCGGCCCCGGCGCGAGGTCGCGCGCCTGGGCGACGTCCTGGACGAACGCGACCGCCCGGCCGCCGGTGCGCGCGAGGGCCTCGTCGAACACCAGGCGCTCGGCCTGGTAGCCGGTGGTCGTGGCGTTGGCGAGATTGTTCGCGATCACGGTCATCTCGCGCTGGAGAACCGTCTGCCGGCTCAGCGCGAGATAGCTCGACGTCCGCATGGCGGCTCCTTTCGCCCCGGGCGGCGCGATCCTGTCGGGCAGCCCACGCCACCAGAGAACCATGGCCCCGCTAACAGGCCGTTAACCTCGATCGCACTATCACCCGGGCCGACGCAGCACGACGGATCGAGCGATGGCGACGAGCGGCGAGAAGGCGGACGAGGCACCGGCCCGGAAGGGCAGGACGAAGCTGCTGCTGCTCGGCGGCCTCGTCCTCGCCCTGCTGCTCGGCGGCGGCGTTGGCGTGGCATGGTTCGCCGGCCTGCTCGGCACGGGCTCGCCAGCCGAGGCCGCGCACGGGTCCGCGAGCGACGACGGGCATCAGGACGACGGCGAGGGAGGTGGCGACGCGGCCGCGCTGCCCGTCATCGTCTTCGTCGATATGCCGGACCTGCTCGTCAACCTGCGATCGGAATCGCCCAAGCTCCGCTATCTGAAGTTGCGGCTCGCGCTCGAGGTGGACGGCGAGCCGGCAGCCGAGGGTGTCCGCCGTCTCATGCCGCGCATCATGGACAGCTTTCAGCTCTATCTGCGCGCGCTGACCCTCGAGGACGTGCAGGGTGCCGCAGGAATGCAGCGGCTCAAGGAGGAGCTCGGCGCCCGGGTCAATCTGGCGGTGGCGCCGGCGCGGGTGGGCTCGGTCCTGCTCAAGGAGATGCTGGTCCAATGACCGGCCTGGGTCTCGGCCCGCAAGGAGCGGCGCAGGAGCCCGCACCCCGGGCGGCCTTCATCGATCTCGTCGAGCCCCGGGACGAGCTTGCCGGGCGGGGCGTTCCCTCGGGCCCGACCGCACCATCCGGACCCGATCGGGACCCGGCCCAGCCCGGGCGGCGGGCGGCGGGCGGCGGGCTCATGTCGCTGGTCCAGTCACGGGACATCACCTATGAGCGCCTGCCGATGCTCGAGGTGGTCTTCGACCGCCTGGAGCGCATGCTCACGACCTCGGTCCGCAATTTCACCTCCGAGAACGTCGACATCAGCTTGGAGAACATCACCGCGCAGCGCTTCAGCGACTACATGAACTCGGTGGCGTCTCCCGCGATGATCGCCATCTTCAAAGCGGTGCAATGGGACAATTATGGCCTGATCGCCGTCGACAGCGAGATGATCTACTCGATCGTCGATGTCCTGCTCGGCGGCCGCCGCGGCACGGCGCCGATGCGGATCGAGGGTCGGCCCTACACCACGATCGAGGCCTCGCTGGTCGAGCGGCTGGTTCGCCTGATCCTGGACGACCTCGGCCAGGCGTTCGCGCCGATCACCCCGATCACGTTCCGTTTCGAGCGGATGGAGACCAATCCGCGCTTCGCCGCGATCGCCCGGCCCGGCAATGGCTGCATCGTCTTTCGGCTCAGGGTCGATCTCGAGGACCGCGGCGGGGCGGTCGAGTTCCTCATCCCCTACGCGACGCTCGAGCCTGCGCGCGATCTTTTGCTGCAGATGTTCATGGGCGAGAAGTTCGGCCGCGACTCGATCTGGGAGAACCATCTCGCCCGCGAGATCTGGGTGACGGACGTCGAGCTGCAGGCCGTGCTCGACGAGCAGACCGTGAGCCTGAGCGACATCCTCCAGTTGCGGGTCGGCAGCACGCTGCGGCTCGCGGCCGGGACCGATCCCGTGGTGATCCTGCGTTGCGGGCAGGTTGCCATGGCGCGGGGCCGGATCGGCCGCGCCGGTGACCGACTGGTCGTTCATGTCGAGCAGGGCGGCGGCAGCGAGGGTGCCGGCGCATGATCGACCTGCTCGCGGATCTGATTCTCGGCGGCCTTTTGGTCCTCACCTCGGGCTGGTGCGCCCTGCTCTACCGGCGCCTCCAGCGCCTGCGGGTGGAGCGCAGCGACATCGAGACGTTCATGGCCGCGGTCGACGGCGCCGTGCGCCGGGCCGAGCTGGCGATCGCCGGCATCCGGGACGGGGCCTGCGAGGCGCAGCGCCGTCTGGGGACGGAGCAGCACGCCCTCGACCAGCGCATCTCCGAGCTCACGCGGCTGATCGAGAGCGCCGGCCGGATGGCCCGCCGGGTGGAGAACGCGGTCCATCAGGGCGCACGCGCCATGGCCGAGGAGGCGATCCAGCGCGACCGGCCGCGGCAGGCCCCGCAGGAGCCGCAAACCGGGACCAGAGGCGAGGCGCCCGAGGCCGGCGCAAGCGCCTCGTCCGGCGGGTCGCCGCGACCGCGCCTCGAGACCGAGCTGGCGCGGCTGCTCGAGCGCCTGCGGTGAGCCGCCTGCCGCGGTTGCGCCCGGGCTTCCGCGGCCTGTCCGCCTGCCTGCTCGCCACCATGCTGGCGCTCGCTGCGGCCGGCCTCGGCCACTTCCTGACCTTTGCGCCGGACAGACCCGGCGATGCCCCGGCATCGCGCGAGCCAGCCCGGCACGACGTGGTGCCGCCCGCCGACATCGAGCCGGAGGCGGGGCCCGCCGCGGCCGCACCTTCCGCCAGGCGGCTGCCAGCGCCGGCCGCCTCCCCGGATGTGCCAACCGATGCGCCGACTGCGGCCGCGATCGAACGCCTCGCCGCCGAGCTCGGCGGCTACCGCACGGCCCTGGAGGAGCGCGAGCGGCTCCTGGCTGCGCGCGAGGCCGTGGTGGCCACGCTCGAGGCCCGCGTGGCCGTGCAGGTCGAGCGCCTCGAGGCGGCCACCGCCAAGCTCAAGCGGGCCGCAGGCGAGGCCACCGCCGAGGATCGCGCCAGGATCGCGCAGCTGGTGAAGGTCTACGAGGCGATGAAGGCTAAGAACGCCGCTGCGATCTTCGACCCGATGCCGCTCGAGCTGCTCTTGCCGATCATGCGCGGCATGCGCGAGACCAAGGTCGCCGCGATCGTGGCCGAGATGGATCCGAGCAAGGCGAGAGCGCTCACGGCCGAGCTCGCCCGCACGGGTGGTGCTGCCGCTGGGCCTTGAGCCGGCTCAGCCCACCGGGCGCCGCAGATGGGCGTGCATCCGGTGCTCGATGACCCGGAACAGCCAGATCACGGCGAAGGTCAGCACGAGATAGAACAATCCGGCGGTGATGAACGCCTCGTAGGGCGCATAGTAGCGCGACTGCACCAGACGGGCGGCACCGGTGAGGTCGATGATCGTGACCACGCTGGCCACAGCGCTGCCGTGCAGCATGAAGATGACCTCGTTGCCGTAGGCAGGCACCGCGCGCCGGAACGCGCTGGGCAGGATGATCCGACGCAGCATCAGGAAGGGCGACATGCCCGCGGCCTTGGCCGCCTCGACCTCTCCGACGGGGGTGACCTCAATGGCGCCGCGGAGGATCTCCGTCGTGTAGGCGGCGGTGTTCAGCGCGAAGGCGAGGAGCGCGCAGAACCACGCTTCCTTCAGCAGCGGCCAGAACACGCTCTCTTGGATGAACTGGAACTGACCCAGCCCATAATAGATCAGGAACAGCTGGATCAGCAGCGGCGTGCCGCGGAAGAAGTAGGTGTAGGCCCAGACCGGCCAGCTGATCAGCGGGTTCCTCGAGGTGCGGGCCACCGCGAGCGGCACCGCCAGGCACAGCCCGGCCACGACCGCGACGGCGACCATCCAGATCGTCGTCCAAAGGCCCTGGAAGTAGAGCCCCAGGCTCTCGCGGACGATGTTAAGATCCATGGCCGGCCCGCCGATAGGGCCGCTCGGCCCGACGCTCGGCCCAGTCGAGCAGTGAGGTCGAGACGGCGGTGAGCACCAGGTAGATCAGGGCTGCCGCGAGATAGAAGGTGAACGGCATGCGGGTGGAGCCGGCAGCCTTGCCGGCCATGAACAGCACGTCGGCCAAGCCGATGATCGACAGGAGTGCCGTGGTCTTGAGCAGGACGAGCCAGTTGTTGCCGAGGCCGGGCAGGGCGTAGCGGATCGTCTGCGGCAGCAGCACCTCCTTGAACACCTGCCACCGGCTCATGCCGTAGGCCTGCGCCGCCTCGAGCTGCCCGGGCGGCACGGCGAGAATGGCGCCGCGGAACGTCTCGGTCATGTAGGCGCCGTAGATGAACCCGATCGTCAGCACGCCGGCAAGGAAGGGGCTGACGTCGATATAGTCCTCGTAGCCGACGGCTTCGGCGACGCTGTTCACTATCATCTGGCCGCCGAAGAAGATCAGCAGCATCAGCACCAAGTCGGGAACACCGCGAATCAGGGTCGTGTAGGCCCCGGCGATCGCCCGGGCGATCGCGGAATGCGAGGTCTTCGCAAGGGCGCCAACCCCGCCGAGGATCACGGCGATCACCAAGGACAGGAGCGCCGCCTCGATCGTGAGCACGGTGCCGGCAAGCAGCGTGTGCCCGTATCCCTGTAGGTCCAGCACCCTGGCCCCGTCCCCCGCGAGGAGGGTGCGGCGCGCTACGCCGCCGCACCCGTCCGATCAGCTGCCGTAGACGTCGAAGTCGAAATATTTCGCGGCGATCTTGTCCCAGGTCCCGTCGGCCCGGATCGCCTCGATCGCCGCATTGAGCTTGTCGCGCAGGTCGGTGTCCGACTTGCGCAGCGCGACGCCGACGCCGTAGCCGAACCACTTCGGATCCGAATAGGACGGCCCGACGAACTCGAAGTCCTTGCCCTGGTCGGTCTTGAGCAGACTCTCGCTGAGCGTGACCGAATCGGCTAGGATCAGGTCGATGCGACCCGAGACGAGGTCGAGATTGGCCTCGTCCTGGCTCGCATAGCGCACGACCTCGACGGCATCGCCGAAATTGTCGGTCAGGAAGCTGTCGTGCGTGGTCGCCCGCTGCACGCCGATCTTCTTGCCGGTGAGGCCTTCCTTGCTGATGTCGAGGTTGGCCCCTTTCTTCGCCACGAAGCGCGCCGGGGTCTGATAGTATTTGTTGCTGAACTCAACCTTCTGCTTGCGCTCGTCGGTGATCGACATCGAGGCGAAGATCGCGTCGAACTTCTTGGCGAGCAGTGCTGGGATCATCCCGTCCCAGTCCTGCTGGACCAGGGTGCACTCGACCTTCATCTGCTCACACAGCGCCATGGCGATGTCGACGTCGAAGCCGACGATCTTGCCGTCGGGCGACATGTAGTTGAACGGCGGATAGGCGCCCTCGGTACCGATGCGGACCTTGGTCCAGTCCTTGGCCCACGCGGTCGCGCTGACCACGAGCGCCGCAGCGGCGACGGCTACGGCCAGCCTGCGTGACAATCGCTTCATCGTGCCTCTCCGTCCTTGCCCCCTCGGTCGGACATGCCGACGGGCCACAGCAGCGTCAAGCGGTGGCCTCCTGGCCCTGCTTGGTGAAGTTCGACAAGAACTGCCGGAACCGCTCGCTCGGCGGGCTCGCGAACATGCCGCGCGGCTCGCCCTGCGCCTCGATCCGCCCCTGATGGAGAAAGACTACCTGGCTTGCCACGTCGCGGGCGAAGCCCATCTCATGGGTCACGACCAACATAGTGCGCCCCTCGTCCGCGAGGTCACGCATCACCTTGAGCACCTCGCCCACCAGCTCGGGATCCAGGGCCGAGGTCGGTTCGTCGAACAGCATCACGGTCGGGTCCATCGCCAGCGCCCGTGCGATGGCTGCGCGCTGCTGCTGGCCGCCGGAGATATGCGCCGGGTAGGCGTCACGCCGCTGGAAGATGCCGACCTTGTGCAGGAGCTGCTCGGCGCGCTCGATCGCCTCCTTGCGCGGCACCTTCAGCACATGCACCGGCGCCTCGATGATGTTCTCGAGGATGGTCATGTGCGACCAGAGATTGAAGCTCTGGAACACCATGGCGAGCTTGGCGCGGATGCGCGCGAGCTGGCGCGGATCCTTGGGCTGCAGCGAGCCGTTGCGCCCCGGCACCAGGGCGATCTCCTCGCCGCTGACCACGATGCGACCCTCATTGGGCGTCTCGAGCAGATTGATGCAGCGCAGGAACGTGCTCTTGCCGGAGCCGCTGGCACCCAGGATCGCGATCACGTCGCCACGCTTCGCCTGCAGGGAAATGCCCTTGAGGACCTCGACCTGACCGAACTGCTTCTTGATGCCCTCGACCGAGAGGGCCGGCTGCTCCTGAGTCGACACGCAACCCCCCGCGCACCCATCCCTGGCGGACGAAATTGCGCGCGCGTCGGCGCGCCGTGTCAAGCCCAACCAGTCAGACGCCATGGTCGGCGCCTCGCTCTGCGGCCCCGCGAGGCCGGCTCGGACGGCAGCACCGACAGATCGCTGAGCAGCCAGACGGTCAGACGCCCGTCACGGCCGCGCAGATCGATCTCGCGCCGCTCCGCTCCGACCGGATCGACGCCGCCCGCGCGTAGCACGCGGTCGGACGCGATCAGCACGCAGCGGGCCTCCTTGGTCAGGGCCTCGAGCCGGCTCGCGACGTTGACGGTGTCGCCGATCGCGGTCAGGCCGCGGGTAGCACCGTGCCCCATCTGTC
>JBGAKU010000210.1:0-9666 GCA_044224255.1 Geminicoccaceae bacterium | reverse complement strand
CAGGTCCGCGGCGGCGCGGTGGTGCTGGGCTTCCCGTTCCCGGTGCCGGCGACCAGCCGATTGCCGATCGCACGCGCGCCCTGACGGGTCGGCGCGCGGCGCTATGCGGCGAGCTGCGCCAGCTCGCCGATGAGCTTGCGTGCCGTGCGCAGCCGCTCGACCGGGCTCTTGGTCTCGCGCAGCACCACCACCTTGTGGTCCGGCCGGACCTTCATCTGCCCCCTGCTGTCGGCGATCAGGCGGACGAGCCGCTCCGGCCGGGCGAACTTGTTGTCCCGGAACGCCAGCACGATGCCCTTGGGGCCGGCGTCGAGCTTGGCGACGTTGGCCTTGCGGCAGAGCTGCTTGATCGCCACCAGCTGCAGGAGCTGCTCGGTCTCGGGCGGCAGCTTGCCGAAGCGGTCGATCAGCTCGGCGGCGAAGCCCTCGAGCTCCTCGGGCGTCGCCAGGCCCGCCAGGCGGCGATACATCGCCAGCCGCAGATCCAGATCGCCGATATAGCTCTCGGGCATCAGGGCCGCGGCGTCGATGGTGATCTGCGGCGTCCAGTCGGTCGTCTCCGCGACCGGCTCCCGGGCGGCGCGGGCGCGCAGCTCGGCCACCGCCTCCTCGAGCATGTGGTTGTAGAGCTCGAAGCCGACCTCCTTGATCTGGCCCGACTGCTCGTCGCCCAGAAGGTTGCCGGCGCCGCGGATGTCGAGATCGTGGCTGGCGAGCTGGAAGCCGGCGCCCAACCCTTCCAGCGACTGGATCACCGACAGCCGCCGCTCGGCCGTCTCGGCCAGCGCCTTGCTCGCCGGCACGGTGAAATAGGCGTAGCCGCGCACCTTCGACCGGCCGACGCGGCCGCGCAGCTGGTAGAGCTGGGCGAGGCCGAACTGGTCGGCGCGATGCACGATCAGCGTGTTGGCGGTCGGGATGTCGAGGCCGCTCTCGATGATGTTGGTGGCGAGCAGCACGTCGAGCCGGCGGTCGTAGAACTCGCCCATCACCCGGTCGAGATCGGCGGCCGGCATCTGGCCGTTGGCCACGGCGACCTTGAGCTCCGGCACCAGCCGCTGCAGATCGTCCTTGAGCTTGCCCTGGTCGGCGATCCGCGGGCAGACGAAGAACGACTGGCCGCCGCGCCAGTGCTCGCGCATCAGCGCCTCGCGGATCACCACCGGGTCCGCCGGCATGACGAAGGTGCGCACCGCCAGCCGGTCGACCGGCGGGGTGGCGATCAGCGACAGGTCCTTCATCCCGCCCAGCGCCATGTGCAGCGTGCGCGGGATCGGCGTCGCGGTCATGGTCAGGACGTGGACCTCGGCCCGGAGCTGCTTGAGCTTCTCCTTGTGCGAGACGCCGAAATGCTGCTCCTCGTCGACGATGACGAGGCCGAGATTCTTGAAGGGCACGCCCTTGCCCAGCAGGGCGTGGGTGCCGACCACGATGTCGACCTGCCCCTCGGCCAGCGCCTTCTTGACCTCGGCCGCCTCCTTCGCCGAGACGAAGCGCGACAGCGAGGCGACGCGCACCGGCAGGCCCTCGAAGCGCTGCGCGAAGACGCGGTAGTGCTGCCGCACCAGCAGCGTGGTGGGGGCCAGCAGCGCCACCTGCTTGCCGGCCAGGGCGGCGACGAAGGCGGCGCGCAGGGCGACCTCGGTCTTGCCGAAGCCGACGTCGCCGCAGATCAGCCGGTCCATCGGCCGACCGGACGCCATGTCGGTGAGCACGGCCTCGATCGCCGCCAGCTGGTCCTCGGTCTCCTCGTAGGGGAAGCGGGCGGCGAACTCCTCGTAGACGCCGTGCGGCAGGTCGAGCACCGTGCCCTTGCGCGTGGCGCGCTCGGCCGCGACCTTGATCAGCTCGCCGGCCAGCTCGCGGATCCGCTCCTTGACCTTGGCCTTGCGCGACTGCCAGCCTACCCCGCCCAGCTTGTCGAGCGTGGCCTCCTGGTCGGCATGGCCGTAGCGCGACAGCACGTCGAGATTCTCGACCGGCACGAACAGCTTGTCGCCGCCCTGGTAGACGAGCTTCAGGCAGTCGTGCGGGGCGCCGGCGATCTCCAGCGTCTCCAACCCCTCGAACCGGCCGATGCCGTGCTCGGCATGAACGACCAGATCGCCCTCCGACAAGGCCGAGATGTCCTGGACGAATTTGTCCGCAGCCTTGCGCGCCCGCCTGGCCGAGGTGGTGAGCCGGTCGCCCAGAAGGTCCCGCTCGCCGAGGACGTGCATCGCGGGCGCGATGAAGCCACGCTCGACCGGCAGCACCGCGATCGCGGCCCCACCGACCTGCGGCACCTCCGCCCAGTGCCGAACTGGGGTCAGCCGGTCGAAGCCGTGATCGGCCAGCACCTGCCGCAGCCGCTCCAGGGTACCTTCGCTCGACGCCGCGAGCAGGGGCCGCTCACCCTCGGCCAAGAGGGCGTCGAGATGCGCCACGATGGCGTCGAACAGGTTCTTCGACCGGTCGGCCCGCTCGGGCGCGAAGTCGCGCGCCGGCCGCCCGCCGAGATCGACCGTCCGGGTGATGCCCGCGGGCGGGCGCGGCGGCGGGCCATAGGCCGAGAACTCCAGCCGCGCGCGGCCTGTCAGCTCGCGCTCGAAGCCACCCTCGTCGAGATAGAGCAACTCTGGCGGCAGGGGCCGGTATGGTGCTGCGCCGAAGCTCGTACCCGGCGGGGGCGGTTGGATGCGCGCTTCGTAGTGCTCGCCGATCAGGGCCGCTCGTGCCTTGACCGCGTCGCGGGCGAGATGATCGAGCGCGATCTCGGCCCGCGGCCCGAGATAGCTGGTCAGCGGCACCAGCCCCGGATGGAACAAAGGCAGCCAGTGCTCCATACCGGGAAAGGTCCGCCCGGCCTCGACCGCATCGAGCAGGGGATCGCCGGTGACGGCGCCGAAGCGGCTCAGATAGCCGGCCTTGAAGGTCTCGCCGGCCTCGGCGTCGAGCAGCACCTCGCTCACGGGCATCAGCTCGATCGCCTCGACCCGGCCCTGGGTGCGCTGGCTCAGCGGATCGAAGCTGCGGATCGATTCCAGCGTGGCGCCGAAGAAGTCGAGCCGCACCGGCTGCGCCGCCCCGCTCGGAAACACGTCGAGCAGGCCGCCCCTGACCGCGTAGTCGCCTGCCTCGACCACCGCGCTGGTGCGGTGATAACCGTTGCGCTCAAGATACCCAATCAATGCATCGCGATCGACGCGCCCACTCGACTTCGCGCGGAAATGCGCGGCGCGCACGCGGTCGGGCGGCGGCACCTTCTGCAGGATCGCGTTGGCGGTGGTCAGGATCAGCCGCGGCGCGTCGGCGGCAGGAGCGGCGAGCCGCACCAGCCCGCGCAGGCGCTCGGCCATGATCCCGGCACTCGGGGAGATCCGGTCGTAGGGCAGGCAATCCCAGGCGGGGATCTCGACGATCTCGAGCTCGGGCGCCATGAAGGCGACCATGGCGGCCAGGAAGCGGACCCGGGCGCCGCGCCAGCAGCAGAGCCTGCGGGCCGGCGCTCGCCTTCCCACCCGCCGGCTCGGCCTCGGGCGCCAGCTCGTCGGCGTCCAGCATCGTCACGGCAGGGGCTCGAAGGCGCGCAGCCGCTCGAACACGTCGTTGCGGTGACGGTCGGGCACGGGTAGGCGACCATAGATCCAGGCGAGCACGTCCTGGTCGGGCTCGTCGAGCAGCGCCTCGTAGCGGTCGAGCTGGACGTCGTCGAGCTCACCGAGATGGCGTGCTGCGAACTGGCCGAACAAGAGATCGCTCTCTTTCACCCCGCGATAGCGGCTACGATGCACGAGCCGCTTGCGCCGCAGCTCCCGAGTCTCGTCCATGGGACCTCCTCAGTCCGCCGACACGCAGGCATCCCCGATCGGGACCCGCGATCTAGCCGATAGCCCAGCGGCGGCCAAGCCGCACGCGAACGATCTGCGGCCGCCGCTCCTCCATCCGCTGTTCGCGCCGTTGACGACGCTCCCCGGCGTGGGTCCGGCGGTCGCCGCAGCGGCGGTGCGCCTGCTCGGGAGACCCGGCCCACGGGCGATCGAGCTCCTCGCACATCTGCCGAGCGGCGGAATCGACCCGACGCCGCGCTCCGGTCTGAGCGACGCGGACGAAGGAGAGATGGTGACGCTCAAGGTCGAGGTCGAGCGGCACGACACCGCACCGCGCGGCGGCCGAGCGCCGCACCGCGTGCATGCGCGGACCGGCGGCGAGCCGATCGAGCTCGTCTTCTTCGGCGCCCGGGGCCCTCAGCTCACCGCGCGCTATCCGGTCGGCGGCACGGTGCTGCTGCACGGCCGCCTCGGGCGCTACGGCGCGCGCTGGCAGATGCCGCATCCCGAGCCGCTCCAGGACGAGGCCGCCCAGAGCGGCGTGATCCCGCTCTATCCGCTGGTGCAGGGTATCGGCCAACGGCGGCTGCGGCGACTGGTGGAGACCGCGCTCTGCCGGATACCGGATCTGCCGGAGTGGCTGCCGGACGGCGTGCTGCGGGAGCGCGGTTGGCCATCTTGGAGCACGGCCGTTCGCCTCGCCCACCGGCCCGAGGCACCGGAAGGGCTCGCGCCAGAAGCGCCGGCTCGCCGCCGCCTCGCCTGCGACGAGCTGCTCGCCAGCCAGCTCGCCCTGGGCCTGATGCGCCGCGCTCGCGAAGGCAGAGCAGGCCGGGCCCTGCGTGGGGACGGCAGTCTGATGGCGGGCCTGTCCGCGTCCCTGCCCTTCGCGCCGACATCGTGTCAGCGCACCGCGATCACGGAGATCACCGCGGATCTTGCCCGGCCGACCGCGATGCTGCGCCTGCTTCAGGGCGATGTCGGCAGCGGCAAGACCCTGGTCGCCGCATGGGCGATGCTGCAGGCGATCGAGGCCGGCGCGCAGGCCGCGGTGATGGCGCCGACGGAGGTGCTGGCGCGGCAGCATGCGGCAACCTTGGCGCGGCTGTTCGAGCCGCTGGGCGTCCGCGTCGCGCTCCTGGTGGGCCGCGAATCCGCGGCGCGCCGCCGTGCGACACTGACCGATCTCGCCGAGGGTCGTGCCAGCGTCGCCATCGGCACGCACGCGCTGCTCGAGGAAGGGGTCGAGTTCCGCGACCTCGGATTCGTGGTCATCGACGAGCAGCACCGCTTCGGGGTCGGGCAGCGGCTCGACCTCGTGATCAAGGGCCGTGCCGTCGACGTCCTGTTGATGACCGCGACGCCGATTCCACGCAGCCTGGTCCTCGCGGCCTATGGCGACCTGCCAGTCTCCCAGCTGCGGACCAAGCCGCCCGGCCGCCAGCCGATCATCACCAGGGTCACCCCCTCGGACCGCATGGACGAGGTTCTGACGGCAATCGGCCGCGCGCTCGACCGCGGCGAGCGGATCTACTGGATCTGTCCCATGATCGACTGTGACGAGGCCAACCCGGTCACCGCCGCAGTGGATCGCCATCGCGAGCTGTGGGAGCGGTTCGGCGATTGCGTCGGCCTGGCGCACGGCCGGCTGCCCGGGCCCGCCAAGGCGGCCGCGCTCGAGGCGTTCGCCGCCGGCGAGAGCCGGCTGCTGGTGGCGACCACCGTGGTCGAGGTGGGCGTCGACGTGCCCGAGGCCAGCATCATCGTGATCGAGCATGCCGAGCGCTACGGCCTGGCACAGCTGCATCAGCTCCGCGGGCGCGTCGGCCGCGGCGGGCGCCCGTCCTCCTGCCTGCTGCTCTATCAGCCGCCGCTGGGACGGGAGGCCGGCGCGCGGCTGGCCATCCTGCGCCGGAGCGAGGACGGCTTTCGCATTGCGGAGGAGGATCTGCGCCTGCGCGGACCGGGCGAGGTGCTGGGGCTGCGCCAGAGCGGGCTGCCGGCATTCAGGTTCGCCGATCTCGCCCATCACGCCGACCTGCTGCCGGTCGCGCGCGACCTCGCCGAGAGCGCGCTCGCGCGCGACCGGAGCCTCCTCGACTGCGGCAGCGAGCGCCTGCGCCTACTGCTCCACCTCTTCGAGCGCCACGACGCGGTCCGGCTTCTGGCCGCGGGTTGAGGCGACGGCGGCCGGGGGGCGCGCCGGGGGCACCACGATGCCGCCCGAGATCACGAGCTTCATGCCTTCCTCAACCGTCATGTCGAGCACCATGACGTCCTTGCGCGGCAGGTACATGAGGAACCCATAGGCCGGGATCGGGGTGGTCGGGACGAAGATGCTGACCAGCTCGCCGGGGTGGGCGCGCGCGATATCCGCGGACGGCTCGCCGGTGACGAATCCGACCGACCAGATCCCCGGCCGCGGATACTCGATCAGGACCACCTCGCGGAACGAGCGCGAGGATTGCGACAGGGCGGTCTCGAACAGCTGCTTGAGTGTCGAGTAGATGCCACGCACGATCGGCGTGCGGTCCAGCAGCTGCTCGCCGGTGCGCATGATCGTGGTGCCGACCATGCCGGCGGCGGCCCAGCCGATCAGGATCAACAGGCCGAGCATGATCACCAAGCCGATGCCGGGCAGGCCGAACGGAAGATAGTTCGCGGGATTGTAGGCGGCCGGAATGAACGGCGTGACCGTTCGGTCGACGTAGCCGAGCACCTGCCAGACGATGAACAGCGTGATGGTGATCGGCGCCGAGACGACGATGCCTGCGAGAAGATAGTTTCGGAGCCGGTGAGTCAGGCCGCCCGACGGAGTCCGCTCCAAGCTCATGCACCCATCCAGCGTTGCGAGCATCGACAGTGGCGAGCATAGCGGCGCCTGCCGGGCCTGCAACCAAGCGCCCCGGCTCCACCCGGATGGAAATTGACTAAAATTTTAGTGAAATGCCGGGATATAGATTTGCATAAAATTGATTCTTTCTTTTAGATAGAATGATGGTACTCGTATTGAAGTATTAGACTGTTGACAGAAGCCGTAGCTCTGCATTACTGCGACATCAATAGCCAGTTTGACAGCTTGCGACTCGGTCCCCGTTCGATCGGAGGCGGTTGCTGCTGCAATCAGGGGTTGGCGGTCGCGGACGGAGAGGAAGAATGACGGTCATCGCGAGCACGACATTGCTGATCCGCAGAATTGCCGAGGTCCGGCGCCGCCGGGATGCCCTCGTCGATCGCCAGGAGCGGCTCCGCGGCAATTTGCCCGAATGGGCGCTGGCGCCGCTGCAGCTGGTCGGGCTCACGGCCGACGAGATCAAGACTCTGATGAGCGATCTCTCCGACGCCGAGAAGCATGCGGGGCTGGATGACATCGATCATGAGCTGGAGCAGCTCGACCAGCAGCTCGAGGAGCTGGAGAACCTGCTCCTGACCACGCCCTCGCGCTCGCTCGACGGCATCCAGGCCGTCCTGGACATGGCCGTGACCCGCTTCCGCGCCCAGACGGTCACCGATCCGGGCGACGTCTTCTACGACTATGGCGACGCCCGCATCCTGGTGTTCCTCGAGCGCGCCGCAGAGGATCTGCGCGCGATCACCGCCGAGACGCAGCGCCAGGCCAGCTGATCCCGGGGCTCGGCCCTCAGCCCCTTCGGTCCGCCAACGGCCGCGCTATTCGGCCGCCTCCTCCCTGAGCTTCTCGCGGGCCGTCAGCGAGAGCTGGATGTTCAGCTCCTTGAGCTGTCTCTCGCCGACCGGCCCGGGCGCTCCCAGCAACAGCTCCTCGGCCCGCTGCGACAGCGGAAATGCGGTCACCTCGCGCAGGTTGGGCGTATCCGCGAGCAGCATCACGATGCGGTCCACACCCGGAGCGATGCCGCCATGGGGCGGCGCGCCATAGTGCAGCGCCCGGAACATGCCCCCGAAGCGCTGCTCCAGCACCTCCGGCCCGTAGCCGGCGATCGCGAACGCCTTGGCCATGATGTCGGGGCGGTGGTTTCGGATCGCCCCCGAGCTCAGCTCGATGCCGTTGCAGACGATGTCGTACTGATAGGCCAGGATCGTCAGCGGATCCCTGCTCTCCAGCGCCTCCATGCCGCCCTGGGGCATCGAGAAGGGGTTGTGCGAGAAGGTGACCGCCTTGGTCTCGTCGTCCCACTCGTACATCGGGAAATCGACGATCCAGCAGAACCGGTAGCAGTTCTGCGCGATCAGGCCGAGCTCCTCGCCGACCCGCGTGCGAACCTGCCCGGCGAGCTTGGCGGCCGGCTCGGCCTTGTCGCAGACGAAGAACACCGCGTCGCCGTCCTTCAGGCCCGCGGCGCTGCGGACGGCTGCCAGCCGGTCGGCATCGAGGAACTTGGCGATCGGCCCCTTGGCCTCGCCCTCGCCCAGCGTCACCCAGCCCAGCCCCGGAGCGCCGAGGCTCTGCGCGAACGCCACCATCTGGTCGAAGAAGCTGCGCGGCCGCCCGACCGCACCCGGCGCCGGCACGGCGCGCACCACCGCACCCTTCTCGATCGCGCCCGCGAACACCTTGAAGCCCGAGCCGCGGAAGGCCTCGGTCACGTCGGCGATCTCGACCGGGTTGCGCAGGTCCGGCTTGTCGCTGCCGTAGCGCAGCATGGCGTCGGCGAAGGTGATTCGCGGAAACGGCGTCGGCGTCACCTCCCAGTCGGAGAACTCCGCGAACAGGCCGTGCATCACCGGCTCCACGGCCGCGAACACCTCCTCCTGGGTGACGAAGCTCATCTCGATGTCGAGCTGATAGAACTCGCCCGGGCTGCGGTCGGCGCGCGCGTCCTCGTCGCGGAAGCAGGGTGCTATCTGGAAATACCGGTCGAAACCCGAGATCATGTAGAGCTGCTTATATTGCTGCGGCGCCTGCGGCAGGGCGTAGAACTTGCCCGGGTGCAGGCGGGACGGGACGAGGAAGTCGCGCGCACCCTCGGGCGATGACGCGGTCAGGATCGGCGTCTGATACTCCGTGAATCCCTGCGCGATCATCCGTTGCCTGATGCTGGCGATGATCTTCGACCGCAGCACGATATTGCGCTGCATCTTCTCGCGGCGCAGGTCGAGGAAGCGGTACTTGAGGCGAGTCTCCTCGGGATAGTCCCGCTCGGCGTTGACCTGCAGCGGCAGCGTGTCCGCGGCGGACTCCATCACACAGTGCGCGACGACGAGCTCCACCTCGCCGGTCGGGAGCGTGGGGTTCACCGTCTCGGGCGTGCGGGCGACCACCTTCCCGGTCACCGTCAGCACGCTCTCGAGCCGTGCGGCCTCGGCGGCGGCGAACGGCGCCGTGCCGGGCTGAAAGACGAGCTGCGCCACCCCGGCATGATCACGCAGGTCGATGAAGAGCAGCTGGCCGTGATCGCGCTTCCGGTGTACCCAGCCGCTGAGCCGCGCCTCGCTGCCGACGTCGTCACGGCGCAGATCGCCGCAGCGGTGCGTACGATAAGGATGCATGCTGGTTCCCGTCGCTGACCAACGGCCCGCGCGCCCGGCGAGCCGGCCGCACAGGGCACGAGAGCCCCCATCGAGTCAAGCGACGCCCCGGCACGGAGATATTGCCCGCCCCATGAGCCTGATCACGGACAACGATACCCTCGCCGCCTTCTGCCGCCGGATGCACGGCGAGCGGTTCGTGACGATCGACACCGAGTTCATGCGCGACCGCACCTACTACCCCAAGCTGTGCCTGGTGCAGGTCGCGGGGGAGCAGGAGGCGGTGGCGATCGACCCCCTGGCGCCCGGGCTCGATCTAGGGCCGCTGCTCGCCGTCCTGGCCGACGAATCGGTGCTCAAGGTGATGCACGCGGCTCGGCAGGATCTCGAGATCTTCCACAATCTCGGC
>JBGAKU010000209.1:0-9643 GCA_044224255.1 Geminicoccaceae bacterium | reverse complement strand
TATGCGCGAGCGCGCAAAAGTGCGCGCGAGCTCTCTGCTTACGACTGCACGGCGTTCGCGTTCATCCTGCCGGTCGTTACGCGTCCCCCCATCCCTTGGCGCCTTGGCGTCTTGGCGGCAAGAAACTCAGGGAAGCGGTCGCAAGGAAGCGGTGAAGGAAGCGGTGAAGGAAGCGGTGAAGGAAGCGGTGAAGGAAGCGGTCGCACCGAAGCGGCGAAGGAAGCGCCGAAGGAAGCGCTGACGAAGTCCTTGGCGGCAGGGTTACTGCGGCGCTGGCGCGGCCGCGGTCTGCGTCTGGTCAAGTCGCCTGCCGAGCTGGCCCATGTCCGCCGCGCCGCCGAGCTGGCGGATGCGGCTCTGGCCGCGGCCGTCGAGCACACTGCCGCCGGTGCTGACGAAGGCGTCATCCTGGCCCGGATGCACGACGCGATCTTCGCGGCCGGGGGCGACTATCCGGGCAATCCGTTCATCATCGGCTCCGGGCCGGCCGCCCTGCTGTGCCGCTACCAGAGCGGGCGGCGGCGGCTCGACGCGCAGGACCAGCTCACGCTCGAGTTCGCCGGCGTCTGGCGCCAGTATCACGCCTGCCTGATGCGTACGCTCGTGGTCGGCGAGCCGTCCCCGCGGCACATCGAGCTGTTCGACGCCGCGCAGGAGGCGCTGCTCGCCTGCGAGGAGCGCCTCGCCCCCGGCCGCGCCATGGCCGAGGTCTACGCCGCCCATGCCGAGGCCTTCGACCGGCGCGGCCTGCGCGAGCATCGCCTCAACGCCTGCGGCTACTCGCTGGGCGCCGTCTATGCTCCGTCCTGGATGGACTGGCCGATGTTCTACGCCGGCAACCCGGTCGTGATCGAGCCCGGCATGGTGTTCTTCCTGCACATGATCCTGATGGACAGCGACAGCGGGACGGCGATGACGCTCGGGCGCACCACGATCGTCGGGGCGCAGGGCGCGGACGTCCTGTCCGCGGCACCTCTCGCGCTTGTGGCATGCTGAGACGCGTCGGCACCGCACGACGCCCGCGCGCGCAACCCCCGGTCATGCTACAGTCTCCTCGCAGTGGCAGGGCGTCGGCCCGGTGGCCGGCGCGGTCCCGGACAGGGGAGGATCGGCATGGCGACGCACGATCACATCCGCAACCCGGTCGAATGGAGCGTGGATCAGGTCCGCGCCGCCGGCGCCGCGGTCGGTCACACCACGCACGCGGTTCTCGGGCCTTCGCTCGCGCGCGAGGACGACGTCCCCGAGGTCCGGCGGATCGAGCTGAGCGATCTGCGCACCGTGCTCGAGCGCGGCTGGGCCGACTTCATGGCCTGCCGCAGCGACGTGATCTTCATCGCGATCATCTACCCGCTGGCCGGCATCGTGCTCGCCTGGTCCGCCTTCAACTACAACTTCGTCCCGCTGCTGTTCCCGCTGATCTCCGGCTTCGCGCTGTTGGGCCCAGTCGCGGCCGTCGGGCTGTACGAAATGAGCCGGCGGCGCGAACTCGGCGCGGCGGTCGGCTGGGGCGACGCGCTCGGGGTGGTCGCGACGCCGGCCTTCGGCGCCGTGATCGTGCTCGGTCTGATCCTGGTGGGAATCTTCCTGCTGTGGCTGGTCACGGCCTACACGATCTACCAGGGCACGATGGGCCAGGAGGGCATCGTCTCGCTCGGCGCATTCTTCCACAACGTGGTCACCAGCCCGGAAGGTCGGATGCTGATGGTCGTCGGCATCGGCGTCGGCTTCCTGTTCGCGCTCCTGGTGCTCGCGATCAGCGTGGTCTCGTTCCCGATGCTGCTCGACCGGGACTGCGGCGTGGCGACCGCCGTGCGCACCTCGATCCGGGCCTGTCTGGTCAATCCGGGGCCGATCGCCGCCTGGGGCCTGATCGTGGCGGGCGGCCTCGCGCTCGGCTCGCTGCCGTTCCTGCTGGGCCTGATCGTGGTCGTCCCGGTCCTGGGGCACGCGACCTGGCATCTCTATCGCCGGCTGGTGCCGCGCTAGCGCCCGACCGAGCCAAAGGTTGGCCGCCTACCGCAGGCGGAACACCTCGATCGTCTCGTCCCGCCCGCGCAACCGGCGGGCTCCGAGCGGCTCGACCTGGCACAGGCCGACGGCATGCCCTGCCGTCGCTGCGCTGGCGAGGATCACGATCGGGTCCTGCGGCGCGACCTCCTTGCCGAGCTGCTCCAGGCGCTGGGTGACGTTCACGGTGTCGCCGACCAGCGTGTAGTTCAGCCGGTCCCGGGCGCCGATATTGCCGACCAGGGCCGGGCCGGTGTGGAGACCGATGCGCAGCCGAAGGCTCAATTCGTCCGCGGCCAGCCGATCGCGGATCAGGAGCGCCGCGCGCACCGCGCGCTCCGCGTGATCGGGCTGCGGCACCGGTGCGCCCCAGAACGCCATCATGCCGTCGCCCAGGAACTTGTCGACCGTGCCGTCGGTCTCGCCCACGCAGCCCGCCAGCAGCTCGAAGTGCCGGTTGAGCAGCTCGGCAGCGGCGGCCGCATCGAGGCGCTGCGCCAAGCTGGAGAAGCCGACGATATCCGAGAACAGAACGGTCACCTCGAGCTGTCGCGAGGCGATCATGGCCGACGACGGATTCGCCATGAGCTGCCGAACAAGGCGCCGCGGCACATAGGTCTCGAACCAGGAGAGGCCGTTGCGCATCGCGTTGAAGGCCCTCGCGGCGTGATCGAGCTCCAGAATTCGGCTCGGCGGCAGCTCGGGTGCGTTGTTCAGCTGCAGGAGCTGGATGCGCCGCGCGGCTTGAGCGAGGCGCTCGACGGGGCTGGCCATCCGCCTGCCGATCCAGAATGTGGCAGCGATCGCCACGAGCAGGCAGCCCAGGCTCAAGAGCAGCGCGTCGCGCAGCCGATTCAGCTCGGAGACCGCGATACTCGCGGGAAGATAGGTGCCGACGACCCAAGGCTCGTCCCCGAAGCCAGGGATCTCGCGATAGAGAATCAGCCACTGGTTGTTCCCGGCATCGGCGAGGCGCGCGGAACCACGCAGGCCGCGGTCCAGGATATCCACCGCAGCCGTCGATCCGGCCCAGAGTGCCGCCAGCACCGGGTTGCCGGTGTCGATCAGCAGCGGCAGCGGACGGCCCGGACCGACCACGGACATGTCGAGCCCGGGTGCCGCGACCACCTGATTGTGCCCCTGCAGGATGAATACCGGCTGACCCACGGAGCTTGACAGCCCGCCGACGAAGCTCGCCATCGTGTCGAGGCCGACCGCCGCGAACAGCACGCCATATAGTCTGCCGTCGCGCTCGATCGCGAGATGGGCGTTGATGACGGTCTTGTGCAGCTCCTCGCTCCAGGCGGGCGGACCCCACACGACGCCCTTGGATGCACGCGCACCGGCCACCAGGGCCGCGATCGCCGCATTGGTCGACCAGTCCTCCGGGGGCACCGCACCCCGCCCGGAGAGATAGCGGTAGGCACGCAGGTCGGGTGTGACGAGAAGGATCCCCAGAATCTGAGGCGTGGCCGCGAGAATGCCATGCAGTGTGGAATGCCGGTCGAGCAGCCGCTCCGGCCGTTCCAGCGTGGCGATCTCGCCGCCGATCAGTCGCAGCTGATTGGGGACCGGGAGCAGAAAGCCGTCGATCCGCTCCTGCAGCATGTCGAGCAGAAGGTTCGATTTGTCGACCAGGAGCTGTCGGGTGTTGGTGGTGCCGACATAGAAGCTCAGGCCGAGCACCGCCGCCAGTGTCGCCAGCAGCATCAGCCCGAACGCCGAGGCCAGAGCGGTTGCGAGCGGAAGGCGAGCCTGGGTGAGGCGCCGAATGCGGCCCAGGGGTCCGGACCGATCGGCGGCGGCGGGTCTGGTCTCGGCGGCCACGGGGCGGATCGCCGGAGGGTCCGGACCGCCCCGGCTGATCTCAGACATTGAACCGGAAGTGGCAGACGTCGCCTTCCTGCATCAGGTAGTCGCGACCTTCGAGCCGCATCCGGCCCTGCTCCTTCGCCCCCTGCTCGCCGCCGAGCCGGACATAGTCGTCGTAGGCGATCACCTCGCCACAGATGAAGCCGCGCTCGAAGTCGGTATGAATCACGCCGGCCGCCTGCGGCGCGGTGGCACCGCGCCGAACGGTCCAGGCCCGCGCCTCCTTCGGCCCCACCGTGAAGAAGGAGAGCAGGCCGAGCAGCTCGTGCCCGGCGCGGATGACGCGATTGAGGCCCGGCTCGGACAGTCCCATCCCGGCGAGATATTCGGCCTTCTCCTCCTCCGACAGCGCCGAGAGCTCGGCCTCGATCGCCGCGCAGATCACGACGTGGCGCGCTCCCTGGGCCTCGGCCATGGCCGCCACCGTCGCCGTCAGAGCGTTGCCCGAAGCCGCCGAGGCCTCGTCGACGTTGCAGACATAGAGGATCGGCTTGGCCGTCAGCAGATTGAAGCCCGCGAGCAGACCCATCTCGTCGGGCGTGAGATCCAGCGTCCGCGCCTGACGGCCCGCCTCCATGGCCGGCATGACCCGCTCGAGCAGCGCCAGGCGTAGCTTCGCCTCCTTGTCGGGGCCGCGCGCGCGCTTGACGAGGCTGTCCTTCTGCCGTTCCAGGCTCTCGAGGTCGGCCAGGAGCAGCTCGGTCTCGATCAGCTCGGCGTCCCGCAAAGGGTCGACGCTGCCCTCGACATGCGTGACGTCGGGGTCGTCGAAGCAGCGCAGTACCTCGAGCACGGCATCGACCTCGCGGATCGCACCCAGAAACTTGTTGCCGAGGCCCTCGCCCTTGGAGGCGCCGCGCACGAGGCCCGCGATGTCCTTGATCTCGAGCTGCGTCGGCACGAGCTTGGCCGATCCGGCGAGTCGGGCCAGGACGTCGAGCCGGGAATCGGGGACCGGCACCCGGCCGACATTGGGCTCGATCGTGCAGAAGGGATAGTTCGCCGCGGCGGCCGCCGTGGTGTTGGTGACCGCGTTGAAGAGAGTCGACTTGCCGACGTTCGGCAGGCCGACGATGCCACAATTGAAGCCCATCGAGGGTCCCGGAAGTCTGAAACGAACTGGCGCCCTTGTGGCGGCAGCGGACCGTGGAGGCAATACGGCGTGGTGCCAGATCTACGGTGCCTGCCGAAGCCTCTCTTGCACACTCCCGTATGGTCGCTCGCCATTGCATCGGGCCAGGGTTTGTGCAACTTATGCGATAAAGCACGGGCGATATTCTACCTACGGTGATGCACGCGCATCATCCGTACAGGCGGGGCACCCGGGCCGACAAACCATGGTGAGGCCGTGCGCGGCCGGAACGGAGTGCATCTCGTGGCCATCTTCACCTTGCGGGATCTCCTTGCGAGCCCGAGACCGACCATTGATCTTGGCGACATCGTGCTGTCCGATTTCAGGCGCGACAGCGCGAACTCTATCAGCCCGTCGCAGATCGTGATCGAAACCATCGAGGGCGACGATCCGGGCCTGATCATCCGTACGGCGACGCCACTGAGCTCGAGCGACGCGGCCCAGCATTTCGGGTTCGAGTTCCGCGTCACGGCCGACACCTCGATCATCGAGGGCGCGAGCGTCACGATGAGCGGCGGCACCAGCTTCAACCCCAACGGCGCCGGCGGCAGCATCGATCTCGACGTCGGTCAGGCCGGACGCGATACCGACAACCTCACGATCAACCTGTTCAATGACAATGCGGCGGGTGTCGCCGACAATCTGTCGGATTCGGACACGATCATCGGGGGTCCGGTCGACACGTTCCGCTTCGACTACGACCTCTCGCTGACGCCGGTCTCGGGCGTCACGGCGACGTTCACGACCTCGACGCTCCTGTTCGACCTGGCGGATGATGAAGCGCCGAGCCTGCCGCCCGGCTTCGACGGGCTGCAATACATCGCCTCCAACCCGGATCTGATCGCGGCGCTCGGCGCGGACCGCGCCGCCGGGGCGGCCCACTACCTTGCGTCCGGCCACAGTGAAGACCGCGACATCGACTCCTTCAGCGAGACCAAGTACCTTCAGAAGTATGCCGATCTGCGCGCCGCCTTCGGCAGCAATGTGCAGCTCGCGACCCAGCACTTCATCCAGTTTGGCAACGCGGAGGGGCGGACCGACGACGCGGCCTCCGCAGCCCAGATCAATGGGCGGCAATATATTGCCTCGCACCCGGACCTGATCGCCGCCTTCGGCACCGATGCGGCGGCAGGCCAAGCACATTATGTCAACTTTGGTCAGAGCGAAGGTCGGGCGCTCGACACGTTCGACGAGACTCAATACCTTGCGAATTATGCCGATCTGCGCGCCGCGTTCGGAAACGATACCGGGGCCGCCACGGCCCACTACATCACCTTCGGTTTCGCCGAAGGCCGCAACGACTTCATCGTCTAATCTTCATCTATTGTATCGGCGTGACGGATAAGGTTACGTCACGCCCTCTCTGTGGGTCGGGAGCAACGGTCGGCTACGATGCGACGTCGAGCCGATGCTATCGCCCCCTCTCCCATTGCCTGACGCCCGAACGCTCGCCTAACTCCGCGCCCATGCGGCGCTCGCCTGCCCGACCGGCCGCAGGGATGGACCTGCTTCGAGGGCAGTGGGTGGCGCCGACCCTATGTCGCCTCAAGCGTCGGAGTGTCCATCTTGGCCATCTATACCCTCAGCAGCCTGCTCACCAGCCAAGCGCCGATCACCGTCGGCGGCGTCACGCTGAGCGATTTCACCAATGACGGGCCCACCACGGTCAGGCCGCAATACATCCTGATCGAGACGGTGGAAGGCGCCGATCCGGGGATCAACATCAGCGTCGACCCGCGCGTGGCGGACACCGTCGGTGCGACCTCGGTCGGCCTTCTGTTCGTGGCGACCACGAGCGGCTCGATCCTCGAAGGCGCCAGCATGAGCCTCGACGGCTACGGCTTCGCCGCGCCCGAGACCGGCGGTGCGGTGGCGGCCACGCTCACCCAGGGCCGCCGGGACGCGGACAACATTGGCATCGGCCTCACCATCGACAATGCGCCGGGCGCGGCCGACACCCTCCAGGGCTCCGACGACATCACCGGCGGGCCGGTGCCGCGCTTCACGTTCGAATACGACATGACCCAGAACGTGGCCGGCAGGATCGGCGTGACGGAGATCCGCTTCGATCTCACCAGCGGTGGTAGCGGGCTCCCCGCAGGCTTTGATGGCCTGCAGTACATCGCCTCCTACGCCGATCTGGCGGCGGCCTTCGGCGCCGACCGCGCCGCCGGCGAGGCGCACTATCTGAGCGCGGGTCGGAGCGAAGGGCGCAAGGCCGACCTGTTCAGCGAGACGCAGTATCTGAAGAACTACGGCGATCTGCAGGCGGCATTCGGCAGCGACGTCGACCAGGCGACCGCTCACTACATCAGCAGCGGCCTCAGGGAGGGGCGCACCGACGACGCGGCCGCCGCGGACCAGGTCGACGGTCTGCAGTACATCGCGTCCAATCCCGATCTGATACGCGCGTTTGGTGCCAATGCCGGGGCAGGCCAGGAGCACTACGCGCAGTTCGGCCAGCATGAGGGCCGCGCGCTCGACAATTTCGACGAGACCCAGTACCTCAGGAACTATAGTGATCTGCAAGCGGCGTTCGGCACCAACACCGAAGCGGCCACCGCACACTACATCCAGTTCGGCTTCGCTGAGGGCCGCAACGACTTTATCGTCTGATCCGAACTAGGCGAGCGGCGGCTCGCGCAGCAGGTTGTCGAGGTCGAGCCGACGGGTGACCATCGCCAGGGCACCGTCGGCCGACCGCGGCCACTCCGCCTCGGGGCGGTCGCGATAGAGCTCGACCCCGTTCTCATCGGGATCGCGCAGATAGAGCGCTTCGCTCACGCCGTGATCGCTCGCGCCGTCCAGCGGGATGCGCGCGACGATCAGCCGCCGCAATGCGTCCGCCAGCGCGGCGCGGCTCGGATAGAGGATCGCGAGGTGGAAGAGGCCGGTGGTGCCCGGCTCCGGCGGCCGGCCGCCGCGGCTCTCCCAGGTGTTCAGGCCGATGTGATGGTGATAGCCGCCCGCCGAGACGAAGGCGGCATCCCGCCCGTAGCGCTGGGTCAGCTCGAACCCCAGAATGCCGCAGTAGAAACCCAGCGCGCGCTCCAGATCGGCGACCTTCAGGTGGACATGGCCGATGCGGGTGCCGGCGTCGATCGGGCGGGTCATGGCCGGCTGTTTCTCAATCATCCTGCAGCGCCTCCAGCCGGAGCGGCAATGGCTGACCCAGCCATAGCGCATGCCGTGTGTGATCGGCGAGATCGTCCCCGGTCTCGGGATGCACGAGCACGTCGAGCCCGCGCCGGTTGAGCATCAGCCAGGGCACGATCCGGGCGAACTGGTCGACCGCGAACAGGACCTGATACATGCCGCGGCTGTGCGGGCCGATCGGCTGGTCGTGCCAGCGGCCGAGCTGCACGCGGAACCGCTCGGCCAGACCCTCGCGCACGCGCTCGGCATCGGCCCGGGTAGCGGGCTCGTAATAGACGTGGGCATGATACTCGCGGATCTGCGCGGGATCGGTCTCTTGCATCGTCATGGCGGTCCTCGTAAGCGTTCAGGCGAGACGGGGCGTCGCCACGCGCGTGCCCTCGACATCACGCATGGCCCAGGCCCCCGGCCCGACGAGCACGAGGGTGGCGAGCGCTGCCGCCCAGAACAGCGGATACTCCCAGCCGCCGTTCGGGCTCGCGAACATCCAGCCATTGGGGAAGTGCACCGCGACCGCACCCAGGAGAATGGGAACCTGCGCCAGGGCCACGATCCGCGCGTAGAAGCCGAGCAGCAGCGCCACGCCGCCCAGGGTCTCGACCAGCATGACCGCCCAGGCGAGCCACGCCGGGTAGCCGAGCGTGCCGAAGAAGGCGACGGTTCCGGCAGGTGTGAACACCAGGAGCTTGGTCAGGCCGTGTGAGAGGGCCGCCAGGCCCAGGGACAGGCGCAGGACGAAGGCGCCGTACGCCGCAGTACGCTGGTCGATCATGGGAATCCTCCAAAGCGGATGCCGCGATCCTCGACGATGGAGATCCATTCCGCAAATTCATGGATCGCAAGATAAACATTCACATGATAAATATTAGTCATGGCGCTGGACCGGCTCGATCTCAATCTGCTCCGCGTGTTCCACGCCATCGACGCAGAGCGCAGCGTGACCCGCGCCGCGACCCGGCTGGGGATCACGCAGTCGGCTGCCAGCAACGCCCTGTCACGGCTGCGCATCGCGTTCGCCGACGAGCTGTTCCAGCGGACTCCCGGCGGCATGGAGCCGACGGCACTGGCCCGCGATCTCGCGGCACCCATCCGCGCGGCCCTGGACGCGGTACGGGAAGCGGTCGAGCTCAACCGACCGTTCGATCCGGCCAGCGCCCGTGACGAGTTCGTCGTGGGCGTCTCGGACTATGCCGAGTTCGTGCTCGGTCCGGCGCTGGTGGCGACGCTCCAGGCAGCGGCACCGCAGATTTCCGTCGTGTTCCGGCATTCCGACCGCGAGGGTGCTTTGGCCCTCCTCGATCAGGACCGGGCGCATCTGGCGCTCGGCATGTTCCCCGAGCCGCCGGCGCGGATGACGAGGGTCGTGCTGATGCGCGACCGGTTCGTGGTGCTGATGCGGCCTGACCACCCGTTGGCGGGAGCTCTGGACCTCGACGCCTATGTGGAAGCGCCGCACCTGCTGGTGTCACCCGT
>JBGAKU010000208.1:0-9665 GCA_044224255.1 Geminicoccaceae bacterium | reverse complement strand
CCTCGCGGAAGAGGGCGCCGATGAAGTGCGGCTGCAGGCGGCGGGCGGCGGCGCGCTCCATCTCCTCGCGGATCGCGGCCACGCTCTGGGCGTCCATGTCCTCGGTCGTGAGCTTGCGCTCGGCCACGCCGCCCTGCCGCCGCGGTCCCGCTGGCCCAGCCTCTGGGCGTTCAACTGCGGCCTGCGCCGCGGCGGCATCCTCCGCATCACCAAGGCCGACATCGACTTCAACGGGCGCATCGTCCACACGGTCAGCAAGGGGCGCGCCGGCGGCAAGCCGACGCCGGTCCCGCTGACCGACGCGCTGCTCGCGGTGCTGATGGCCATGGGGCCGCTGCCGGAGGTCGGCGCCATCTTCCAAGTGACGATCCACGAGCTGCTCAAGGATCGCCAGCGCGCCCGCAAGGCGGTCGGGCTGACCTCGCTCCGGTTCATCGATCACCGGCACGACTTCGCGCAGGGCCTGGAAGACCGCGGGCTCGGCGACCTGATCACCGACGCGCTGCACCACTCCGACCCGAAGCTGAAGCGCCGCTACAGCCGGGTGAAGCTGCACGAGATGGGCGCCCGGATGGACGGCCGCTGAGCCGTGCCACCGTTTGCCCCCAAAGCTCAGGCAATCTGAGGCAATCAGGGGCAAAATAGCGTAAGCTGCTGGCGGCTAAGTCCTTGAAAAGTGGCGCACCCGGCAGGACTCGAACCTGCGACCCTCCGCTTAGAAGGCGGATGCTCTATCCGGCTGAGCTACGGGTGCCCGCCGCGCTTATAGCAGGCCGACGCGGCCGATGGCATAGGCTCTTCCCCGGCACGGGACGCACCACTGGAACGACCGCATCCTCCAGGTTGGCCCCGTGATACCATCGGCCAGCGCTTGTAGCCTTCTTGTGACCCCTGCTACGCTTTTGCATCGACCGAGTGGCACCTAGGGTTCCGGGCGAGGAAGATCTCCCTCGTCGCAGGACCGAGCGGTGCGGACATCGCCGGCCACAGCCGGCGACGGCACCCGAGGGACAAAAGCCCAGAGGAGGAGACGTCGAGACACCCGCAACGCCCTCGGGGAACACCCCGACCGGGCTTTGGGAGGTCTCATGACCGTCGCTTCCCTCGCCCTTGTCGTGCTTGCCGCGCTTGTCCACGCCACTTGGAATCTGCTGTCGAAGCGCGCGTCTGCGGCAGGGCCCACGTTCGTTTTTGCCTACAGTGTCGTCGCCTGCGTGGCCTACGCCCCCTGGGCCACTTGGCTCGTCGTGCACGGAGGCGTCGCCCGGGGCTGGTCCGCGGTGCTCGTGATCCTGGCAAGCGGCCTGATTCATCTGGGCTACTCGCTGGCGCTCCAACGCGGCTACCGGGTGGCCGAGTTCTCGGTGGTCTATCCCGTAGCACGCGGCTCCGCGCCGATGCTCTCCACCTTCGGGGCGGTCCTCGTCTTGGGAGAGGCTCTGTCCGGGCCGCGCCTTCTCGGCCTCCTCGCGATCGTGGCGGGAATCGGCCTTGTCTCGACCCAGGGCGATCTGCGCGCGTTCCGACGCCCTGACAGGCGGACTGGCGCGCTCTGGGGCATCGCCACCGGTGGGCTTATCGCCGGCTACACGGTGGTGGATGCCTATGCGGTGAAGGAGCTGGGCATCGCGCCCGTGATCCTCGACTGGCTCTCGAACCTTCTGCGCCTCGCGCTTCTCGCTCCCATGGTCGCCCACAAGCCGGCGCAAGCCCGCGAGTTCATGCGGGGCCGCTGGGGACTCGCGGTCGGAGTGGGGCTTCTCTCGCCGCTGTCCTATATCCTCGTTCTCTGGGCGCTCACCCTCGGTGCTCCCCTGAGCGTCGTGGCTCCCATGCGGGAGATGTCGATGATGATGGGCGCGCTCATGGGCATGCTCCTTCTAAGGGAGCCCATCAGCCTCGCTCGCCTTATCGGATGCGCCGCGGTGATCGCAGGTGCCGTTCTGCTCGGAGCGTCCGACTAGCGCGTCGCCGGAACATCCAGGCCAAACAGGCGCTGCCGGCATCAGCCCTTGCGGATGAAGTTCTCGGCGTAGGATTTCGGGCGCACGATGCGGGCGTGCGGGTCGCTGACCTGGTAGCTCAGCCCCTGCCGGTCGCAATAGGCGATCGCCGCCTCGCGCGTGGGAAAGCGCAGGCTCACCTGGTTCTCGGTGTCGTCCGAGCCAACCCAGCCGATCAGCCGGTCGGCCTCCTGCCGGCTCTTCGGCTCGTGCTCGACCACCCACAGATGGGTCTTGAACCGCCCCGACTGGGTCGCGGGTTTGGCTGGCTGGTAGATCCGGGCATCCATGGGGGCACCGCTCGCTTTCGCCTCGCCCTCGCAGCTAGCGCCGCCCGCCGCCGCGCGCAACAGGATCACGGTGCGGCACGACGCGACGCCGCAGGCCGGGCTGCCGACCGCGACCGTGGCGGCTCAAGCCCGAGCTCGATCCGCTTCCGGCGCGACAGCGCACCCGCCACCATCTCGTAGGCGCGCCGCAGATAGGCGCGCAGCTCCTCGTCCGACAGGCCGGGCGCCGCATGGTGCTGGATCCACTTCAGCCCGCGCGACGCGAGATAGGGTGCCGGGCGCAGGCCGGGCTGCTCCTTGAGCACCTCGTAGGAGACCTCGCCCGCCTTGAAGGTGATGAATGGTTGGCCGTCGCGCCAGCGGGCGAGCGCGAACACCTTGCCACCGACCTTCCAGACATGCGCGTCGTCCCACTGAACCACATAGGTCGTGGCCGGCAGCGAGCCGCAGAAGGCGTTGTACTCGTCCTCGGTCATCGGCAAGGGCTCCGTTCCGGCCGTCCTGGTAATGGAGCATAGCCCCGCGTGGCCGGTCTTGCCTCCCGGCGCGAGGGAGATTACGTCGGCGGCCATGACTGATCGCGGACGCTTCGACCCGATCTGCTGGCGGCGCTCCTTCTAGGAGCGGCCGTCGTCCCCTTGTCACGACCGATGCCGCCGACTTGGCAGGCGCGGTCGTTCCGGAAGTCTGACATGGCGGCGGCTCCATCCCTGGAGAGCCCATGTCGACCGACCCGATCCCCGTCATCCTGACCGGCGACCGCACGACCGGCCCCTTGCATCTCGGCCACTATGCCGGCTCGCTGCGCAACCGCGTCGCCCTGCAGCACAGCCATCGCCAGTACCTGCTCCTGGCGGACGCCCAGGCGCTCACCGACCACGCGCACGACCCCGGCAAGGTCCGGCGCAACGTGCTCGAGGTGGCGCTCGACTATCTGGCGGTCGGCATCGACCCCGCCGTCACCACCCTCTGCGTCCAGTCCGCCCTGCCGGCCCTGGCCGAGCTGACCGTGCTCTACCTGAACTTCGTCACGGTGGCGCGGCTGGAGCGCAACCCGACGATCAAGGACGAGATCCGGGCGCGCGGTTTCGGCCGCGACATCCCGGCCGGCTTCCTGTGCTATCCGGCCGCCCAGGCGGCCGACATCACCGCCTTCAAGGCGACCCTGGTGCCGGTCGGCGAGGATCAGCTGCCGATCATCGAGCAATGCAACGAGATCGTGCGTCGGCTCAACCGGCAGACCGGCCGCTCGCTGTTGCCGGAGGCACAGGCACTGGTGCCGACCGTGGGTCGCCTGCCGGGCGTCGACGGCAGGAACAAGATGAGCAAATCGCAGGGCAACGCCATCCTGCTCTCGGCATCCGATGCGGAGATCGCGGCCGCGGTGGCGCGCATGTACACCGATCCCGGCCATCTGCGTGCCAGCGACCCAGGCCGGGTCGAGGGCAATGTCGTGTTCACCTATCTCGACGCCTTCGACGCGGACGGGGAGGAGGTGGCCGATCTGAAGGACCGCTACCGCCGCGGCGGTCTGGGCGACATCGCCCTCAAGCGCCGTCTGGAAGGAGTGCTCCGCGACCTGGTCGGGCCGATCCGGGAACGCCGGGCCGCCCTGGCCCGTGATCCCGACTACATCCTCGACATCCTGCGCGACGGCACCGCCCGGGCGCGCGACATCACCGCGGCGACCCAGGCCGAACTGCACGCCGCGCTGGGGCTGTTTGCGTGGAGCTGAGGCCGCTGCCCCGACCGGCGGCCAGGCCGGACGAGAAGGAGGCCATGCCCGCTATGCCCCTGAAGGCTACAGCGAGCATGGCCACCGACCTCAGAGGCCTGCTGTCGGCTTTACCTGTACCGACCGAGGCTTCAGCCTAGCCGAACAGAAAATCAACCTCATTCAGCACTGCGTCACCTCGGACGATCAAAACCTGATCACCGGTAAAGAAGCCCGCGGCATTTCCGGCATAGATGGTGGTCCTTCCTGTCTCAACGCTCACATACCAGTCGCCATTGTCCAGGAAACCGTTGCCGTTGGTATCGAGATCGCCCCACGAGAGATTGGGGCCGAGATTGATGTAATCACGAGCGTCATCATAGTTGTTTACCACATCGATGCCAGCGGTCCCGGCAGGATTGGCAAAGAAATTGTACACGTCACTGCTCGTATCGACACCGCCATCGAGTGAATCGTTACCAGCATTCCCGGCAAGATCGTCGGCACCCTTGCCACCTTTCAGGATATCGTTGTCTGCGCCGCCGCTCAATCTGTCATTACCATCCCCACCTTCGAGGAGGTCGTTGCCCAAGTCGCCGTTCAGGCGATCGTCGCCAGCTTCGCCAAAGATCTTGTCGTTGCCGTCCTCACCGAAGACCTGGTCGTTGCCTGTGCCACCGTAGACGAAATCATCGCCGGTTCCGGAATAGATCTTGTCGGCGCCGCCCTTTCCATACAGGAAGTCCGCCCCCTCGAAACCGTAGATCGTATCCGCTGACGCCGTACCATTGATGATATCTGCTCTCGGCGTTCCGCGCTTAACAACCATTCTTCTTCTCCACGAATATACAGCTCAATGCTGTAAGAATCAATTTATCCACTACATTCCGTCAGTCAAGTTGAAATTATTGTTACTGGCATTCTACTGTGCATGATGCTTTTGACCACGGCATGACTCTGCTACGTCGGTTTGAGCTGACTCAAATCGACTTACTCAATATTGTCACAGCGAATTCCAGGGAAGATTAGCCCTCGAGTTAGGCTGCTAGGTCTGCTCCATCCCAGCTCATATCTTTGATTGAGATGGCACCAACGAGCCGCAGCACCTCGATTGCGTCTGTGAGAAAACTCACATTCGAGCGGGCCACGTGTCCAGTTGAGTCGCAGGGACAACGCCGGGGTGGGCCGTCGTCTCGGCGCGACACGGCATGCCGACGGATCAGCCTGCAGCCGGGAGCTATGGCAGGCGGGCACTACGTCGGGCAGGTGGTTGGTGCCGCCACGCCCCGCCGCCTAGTTTCCCTCTGAGGTCCATTCCCGCCGCAGGCGCTCGCGGTTCAGCTCAAGCCAGAGGATCGGGATGACGCTATTGGCGGCGGTGATCCGCCCGTCGCGGACCATGGCGAAGGCCTCGGCCGCCGCGACCACCTGGGTGCGGATGTCCTCGCCCTCATGCTCGGCGCCGAAAAGCCCGCCCGCGTCTGGTGCGGCGACCTCGGCCACATAGACATGCACCGCCTCGCTGGTGCCGCCGGGGCTGGCCTTGTAGCGGCAGACGAGCTCCATGCGCCCGGCCGTGAGCCCGGTCTCCTCGTGGATCTCGCGCGCAGCCACCGTCTCGGGCGCCTCGCCGGTCTCGGCCAAGCCCGCCACCACCTCGACCAGCCAGGGCTCGCCGGGATCGTCGATGCAGCCGGTACGGAACTGCTCGACCAGGACGACGCGGTCGAGCACCGGATCGTAGGGCAGCACGGCGACGGCCGGGCGCTGCACCAAGAGCTCGCGCCGCAGCGGCCCGGTCCAGCCACCGTCGAAGCGCTCGTGCTCGAGCGAGAGCACATCGAACCGGTAGAAGCCGTCATGCACGCGCTCGCGAGCGAGGACGCGCACCCGCGGCCCGCTCGCCCCGACGCTCACGGCAGCGGCCTCAGGTGAAGGCCTTGAAGCTGATCAGGGTGAAGGTGTCCTTCACCCCCGGCAGGGTCTGCACGCTCGTGGTGACGAACCGGCCGACATCCACCTCCTGATCGAGGTGGAACTTCATGATCAGGTCGTACTGGCCCGAGATCGAGTAGACCTCCGAGACCTGCTCGACCGTCTGCACCGCGGCGTCAGCCACCTCGTAGGCGCGGCCGAGCTCGCATTTGACCAGGACGAAGATGGTCTGCATCAGCCGGCCGAGGCCTTGGCGCGCGGTGCCGCGACCGGGGCCGGGCGCAGCAGGAAGCGCGGGGTGTGGTCACCGAAGGCGATGACCGGCACGTCGGGCGGCTCGTGCCGGGGTGCCGGGCGCCGCGGCTCGGGCCGGGCCGGCTGCCGCTCGGCGCGCCGGGCGCGCGGTGCAGGTGCCGGCGGCTGCTCCTCCCCGACCGCCTCCGCACGGCGCGGCGCCCGCGTCGGCCGGCGCCGCTCGGTCACCGGCTCCTCGGCCTCGACCTCGCTCCCGGGCAGCTCCAGCCGCCGGATCGGCTTGCCGATCAGCTTCTCGATCGCCGCGACCGACTTGGCCTCGTCGACCGTCGCCATGGTGAAGGCACGCCCACTCTTGCCTGCCCGGCCGGTCCGGCCGATCCGGTGGACATAGTCGTCGGCGTTGTAGGGCACGTCGAAATTGATCACGACCGGCATGTCGGAGATGTCGAGCCCGCGCGCCGCCACGTCGGTGGCGACCAGGAAGTCGACCTGGTCGGCCTTGAACGCGTCGAGCGTGGCCTGCCGGTGCACCTGCTCGAGATCGCCGTGGATGTCGCGCGCGTTCAGGCCGACACCCTGCAGGAAGCGGTTGAGGCTGGAGACGTCGCGCTTGCGGTTGGCGAACACGATCGCCTTGGACACATCCTGCTGGGCGATCAGGCGCACCAGGGAACGGCGCTTGAGATCGCCGCCGGGCACATGGACCAGCACCGCGTCGACCGCATCGACCGTGGTCGCCGGCCGCGCCACCTCGATCGTCTTCGGCTCGTTCAGGAACCGCTCGACCACCCGGCGCACGCCCGGCGGCATGGTGGCGGAGAACAGCAGCGTCTGGCGCCGGCCGGTGAGCAGGCTCAGGATCCGCTCGACGTCGGGCATGAAGCCCATGTCGAGCATCCGGTCGGCCTCGTCGAGCACGACCACGTTGACACCACCCAGCAGCACCTTGCCGCGATCGAACCAGTCGAGCAGTCGGCCGGGGGTGGCGATCAGGACGTCCACGCCCTTCTCGAGCGCCTTCTCCTGGTCGCCCATGCCGACGCCGCCGATCAGCAGCGCCATGCTGAGGTTGAGATGCTTGCCGTAGAGCTCGAAATTCTCGGCCGTCTGCGTCGCGAGCTCGCGCGTCGGCGAGAGGATCAAGGAGCGCGGCATCCGCGCCCTGGCCCGGCCGTTGGCCAGGATGTGCAGCATCGGCAGGACGAAGGACGCGGTCTTGCCGGTCCCGGTCTGCGCGATGCCGATCACGTCGCGCCCGCCGAGCACTTCGGGGATCGCGCCGGCCTGGATCGGCGTCGGCCGCTCGTAGCCGACCTCGGCGATCGCCTTGAGGATGTTGTCGTCGAGACCCAGGTCGGTGAACGCGACCGGCGCAGTTTCAGTGGTGGTCAAGGAAAACGTACCGATGACATGTGTGAGTTCGCGGTGCATGTAGGGACTGCGACGCGAAAGTCAACAAATCCCGGGGCTTGGTCGGCGAATCCCCGCGATGGTCGCGTCCGTGCCACGACTGGACCTGGAGACCTTGCGATGCTGCTCGATGCCCGAGATGGAGTTCTGTTCATTGTCGACGTCCAGACACGCCTCGCCGCCGCCATGCCCGACCCCGAGGCGACGATCGCGCGGGCCACGATCCTGCTCACGGCCGCCGAGCGGCTGGAGGTCCCGGTCGTGGTGAGCGAGCAATATCCGCAAGGCCTCGGCCACACCGACGAGCGCGTCACCCTGCCCGCCGGCGCCCGGGTCTTCGCCAAGACCGCCTTCTCCGCCGCGCGCGACCCCGCGATCCTCGCCCATCTGGAGAGCCTCGGCCGCCGCCAGGTGGTGCTGTGCGGCATGGAGACCCATGTCTGCGTCCTGCAGACCGCCCTCGATCTTGCCGCGCGCGGCTTCCGGCCGGCCGTGGTCGCCGACGCCGTCGCCTCGCGCCTGCCCGAGCGCCGGGAGCGCGGCCTCGCGCGCATGGCCGCCGCCGGCGTTTCGGTGGTGGACAGCGAGATGGTGGTGTTCGAATGGCTGGGCGCTGCCGGCACGCCGGCGTTCAAGGAGCTCAGCCGCCTGATCCGCTGAGGGGACCGCTCCCGTGACCCAGTCGACCGTCCTCCTGCCCGGCCTGCTCTGCGACCATCGGCTCTGGGCCGCCCAGCTCCCGGCCCTCGAGGCGCGCGGCGACGTGCTCGTGCCCGACCTCACCCATGCCGACACGGTGGGCGGTCTCGCCGAGCGGGTGCTGGCCGCGGCCCCCGCCCGCTTCGCGCTGGCCGCCCTGTCGATGGGCGGCTACGTCGCCTTCGAGATCCTGCGCCGGGCGCCGGGGCGGGTGACCCGCCTGGCGCTGGTCGACACCCAGGCCCGCCCCGACACCGAGGAGGGCAAGGCCCGCCGCCGCGGCCTGATGGAGCTGGCGGCGAAGGGCGAGTTCAGGGGTGTGACCCCTCGCCTCCTGCCCTTGTTCCTCGGCGCCGACGCGCTCGCCGACCCCGCGGTCACCGGCACCGTCCAGGCCATGGCCGAGAGCACCGGCAAGGACGCCTTCCTGCGCCAGCAGACCGCGATCCTGGGCCGCCCCGACAGCCGCCCCGACCTGCGCGCGATCGCCTGCCCCACCCTGGTCCTCGCCGGCCGCGAGGATCAGATCACCCCGCCCGAGCTGCAGCTCGAGATGGCCGCCGCCATCCCCGACGCCACCCTCGTCCTCCTCCCCCGCTGCGGCCACCTCTCCCCGCTCGAGCGCCCGGACGCGGTGACGCGCCAGCTGCTCGCCTGGCTCGACGGCTGAGCCGCGGCACCCTAAAAGCGGCCATGACCGAGCGCGTCCTGATCCTCGATTTCGGCTCGCAGTATACCCAGCTGATCGCGCGCCGCGTGCGCGAGCTGCGCGTCTACTGCGAGATCCACCCCTGCACCGTGGGCGACCTGTTCGTCACCAGCTTCGCCCCCGCCGCGATCATCCTCTCCGGCGGCCCCGCCTCGACCCACGAGGCCGAGAGCCCGCGGGCACCCCCCGCGGTGTTCGAGCTCGGCGTGCCGGTGCTCGGTGTCTGCTACGGCGAGCAGGCGATGTGTGCCCAGCTCGGCGGCCGGGTCGAGCCTTCCAGCCACCGCGAATATGGCCGCGCCGAGATCCATCTCGAGCGCGACTCGCCCCTGTTCGAGGGCATCCTCGCCCCGGGCCAGAGCTCGACCGTCTGGATGAGCCACGGCGACAAGGTCGCCGCGATCCCCAAGGGCTTTTCCGTCGTCGCGCAGAGCGACACCTCGCCCTTCGCTGCCATCGCCGACGAGGACCGCCGCTTCTACGGCGTGCAGTTCCACCCCGAGGTGGTCCACACCGCGATCGGCTCCGCCCTGCTGCAGAACTTCCTGTTCCGCATCTGGGGCCTCACCGGCGACTGGTCGATGCACGCCTACCGCGAGCATGCCATCGCCCGCATCCGCGAGCAGGTCGGCAAAGGCGGCGTGATC